>DUUT01000052.1 GCA_012841405.1 Chloroflexota bacterium | reverse complement strand
CTCGACCACGCTACGGATCCACCTACGGACCGGCGATCACACGTCGATTCCCAGGAACTCGCGCACCAAGAACCCAATAAAAAAGCTGAGCGCCGCCACTCCCAGGCTGATTCCCGCCATCTCGACAAAGCGTCGTCGAAACGGCACGTCTTGGGCCACAGACACGTAATAGGTAAAGATGACAATGATGAGGATGGCGTTCAGCAGCGTCCACGCCAGTGCCACAAGGTAGTTGCTCACCACAAAGTAGGGCACGATGAGCAACACTACCGTCAACACATAGGCGATCCCCGTATACACCGACGCCTTGGTGGGGTCCTGCTCGCTTTGCTCCGATTTCGTCGAGAGGTATTCAGAGGCCGCCATAGACATGGATGCGGCGATGCCGGTAATCAGCCCCGCCATGCCGATGAGGCGCACATTGGCCAACACCAGGGTCAGGCCCGCCAACGCGCCGGTGAGCTCTACCAGGGCGTCGTTCAGGCCCAGAACCATGGAGCCGACATAGCGCAGCCGCTCCTCATCGATCATGCCAATGAGCTCGGCCTCGTGAACCTCTTCCTCCTCGGCAAAGCGGCCGACCTCCGGGATCGCCTCGGCGATACGGTCGTAGGACGCCTGCGCCCGTTCCTCACCGCGCTCCATCAGCTTGATGCTAAAGGTCAGACCAAGGACCGCAGCTAAAAAGGTGTACCAGCGTACCTGCGCATTGTTCGGTGCAACGTCGGTATCCGTGTACCTGCGCAAGCACTCGTAGTGGCGCAGCTCGTCGTTTCCGATCCGGCGCAGGATCTCGGCGTTCTTGGGATCCTTCTCACGATCGGCCAGCCGCAGGTAGATGTGGCGCTCGGTGATCTCGTTCTGCTGTGCCGTCAGCAGGTCCCGGCGCAGGGCATCGCTCAACGGCGCCACGTCGTTGCCCATGTTCGACCTCCTATCGCGACGGTCGGCAAGCTCCCCGCCATCGCACACTCCCTTTAGCCGCGTCCGATGTAGAGCTGCTTCACGGGTAGCACGATGGCCTCGAGCATGTTGGCTTCCGGAGGAAGCGTCGCCATCAGGAGCGCTACCCGCGCCATGTCCTCGACGGCGATCATGGGCTCGTCGTCCTCGCGCCTGCCCGCCTCCTTACCCTCCGCGCGGCGCTCGACCAAGGTGTTGCCGGGATGCAGACAGCTCACCGCGATACCATAGGGTCGGCCCTCGAGCGCTGCGCTCTGGGTGAGGCCCCACACACCGAACTTGGAGCTCGTATATGGCGCCATGTTCTCGCGGCTGCGCTGTGCCGAGATGCTGCCAATGTTGATGATGCGCCCGCCGCCGGCAGCCTTCATGATGGGAAACGCTTCACGGATACACAGAAATGGCCCCGTCAGATTGGCGCCGATGACATTGTTCCACGCCTCCAGCGAGATCTCGTCGATGGGTCCCCCGTCAAAGGCGCCCGAGCTGTTCACTACGATATCCAGCCGCCCAAAGCGCTCCATCGTCTGCGCGAACAGCGCCTTGACCTGCCCCTCGTCCGTGACGTCGGTCGGGATGGCGACGACGGTAGCCCCCGTGGCACCCAGCGCGCTCGCGACGGCGCTCAGCCGCTCGGCATTGCGGCCAGCGATCACTACCGCGCAGCCCTCTTCGGCGTAGGCTTGAGCAATCCCCTTACCGATGCCACTACCGCCCCCCGTCACGATCGCCACCTTGCCATCAAGCTGCCCCATAGGATGCCTCCATGTTGTGATTGGTTATCTCTGGCGCCTCCATGATAGCCGCATCCGAACGTCCCGTCCAAGCGGCCGCACCCCGGCGTACCGCCCGGTACGGATGACTCGTCCCCAAGGGGGGCACCCAGGCTGGGCGCCCCTCCACCCCACGCGACCTCGAAGGAGCATCATCAACAGAACTCGCCATCCTCTGCGAGCCGCGCGTCGATCCCCGCCGGCGCGCGGCCATCCCTCATTGGGAGCCGTTGGTGTGCCCCTCGTCCACCCAGGCCGCGTTTCGAGAACGCGCCCTAGTCACGGTGATCCCCGTTCGCCTCGCGAGCCCAACGTTCGACGACGTGGCTCAACGAGTCCTGCAGCTGGATCGTGAGGCCGCCATCCACCATAAGAGCATGGCCGGTGATGAAGGACGACTCGTCGGAAGCCAAAAACAGCGCCGCCCGAGCAACATCGATGGGCCAGCCCGGCCGCCCAACGGGATAGATCACCTCAGCGCGCCGGATGGCCTCCGGGTGTTCCGCCACCCACTCCCGTGAAGCGTTCACAATGATCCAGCCGGGGCAGATGGCGTTGACGCGGATCCCCTGGTGGCCAAAGTCCACCGCTACCTGGCGCGTCATGTTGATGAGCCCTGCCTTGGCGGTCTCATAGGTCACATAGTTGCGACCAGCCAGCACGCCGTGCACCGACGATATGTTGATGATCGAGCCTCCACCCCCCTTGATCATCTCGGGGATGGCGTACTTGCAGCCCAGATAGGCCGCCTTGAGGAGGACGGCCATGTCGGCATCCCACTCGTGCTCCTCAATCTCGACGGCCGTGCCATGGGTGGCGTGGTACGCGTTGTTCATGAGCACATCTAGCCGCCCATAGGTAGCCACAGCGTGATCAATGAGGGCGCGTAGCTCGGTGCTCACGCCCACGTCGGCATAAAAGTACGTCGCCTCCCCGCCGTCGGCACGGATCCCCGCCACCACCTGCTCGCCTAGGTCTCGGCGGCGGCCGTTCACCACCACACACGCCCCTTCCCGCGCAAAGAGCTCTGCCGTCGCCCGCCCAATTCCCGAAGTAGACCCCGTGATGACAGCGACTTTGCCCTCTAGCCTACCAGACACGTCACCCTCCTATTGTGATGATGGGTACCTCCAAGCATCCAACACACGCCAGCCGAATCGCAACGCCACAACCGAGCCCGCCTCTCAGGGAGGCTAAGCAAGCTCAGGTCGAGCCCCAGAGGTGTCCTGGGATTGCGTCATCTTTATGTAGCCTGCAGCCGTCATGACGGGCTCCGTCGCCTCCTGCGCGCCCCGCCTAACCCTCCTGTCTATCGGCAATGATCCATGCAGTCGTGCCATGACGAACGATACGCGTTGTGAGCCCCTGGGCGGTGATGATAGCCGCGATCTCCTCAGGCGACAGAAAACGACTATCCATCAGCGCCAGCCGCTCGGCAAAGGCGATCAACCGCACGCTCGCCGAGGCCGTGTCGGGCTCGGACACAAGCAGCCGCCCTTTCGGCGCCAGGACGCGCACGAGTTCACGCACCGCCTGTTCCTGGCTCCGAAAGTGGTGGAGGGCATCGACGACCAGCACGCGCTCGATGGCGCCATCCCCAAAGGGGAGGTGCTCCGCGGTGCCCTGGACGATCGCGACGCCGCCTTGCCGGGCCCGCTCGAGCATCTGGCGCGATGCGTCGCACACCACCACCTCTCTCACCCAGGGCGCCAGAGCATGCGACACCCGGCCCGTACCCCCGCCGACATCGAGCAGCACCCCATCACTCGGCAGGTTCAGCGCCTCTGCTAACGGGACAGCCTCAGATCGACACATGAGTCGATCGTAAAAGGGCGCCAACAGGTCAAAGTGCTTGCTGCCTCGGCCTCGTCGTCGCTTCATCACCCTCCGTCGCCTACGGTGTGCAGCACTCGTTCGCCTGGTCAAGGAGACCATCCAGGCGCTCCACGAGACTGGCCAGCTGCGGGCTCGGGCCTTGGGGCGCCGCAGCCAGAGAGGCGCGCACTGCGTCGAGCCGGGCGCGGAGCGCCTCAACGTGCGCCAACCCCTCCGGCCCAACGGCTGGAGTCGGCTGCTGCAGGTGATCGAGGATGGCGCCAATCGCCGCCGCGACCGCCGGCGCGATGATCAGCCCCACGATTCCCGCCGCTCGCCCCATGACGATAAGCGTCAGGAGCCCCAGCAGCCCACTGCTGCGCTCGCCCCCCAAGAGCCACGAGCGCACATAGCGATCAAGGGCCAAAAGCACACCCGTCGTATACAGAGCACCCACAATGGCCCGCGGCATATCGCCCGGATTGGAAAAGAACGGGGCCCCTACCGCCAACACAGGCCCAAGCCAAGGGATCAACCGGAACAGCGCACCGGCAAACGCCAAGGCGACCGGCCTCTCGAGCCCCAAGACGACGTACCCGACGGCCAGGAGCACTCCCGCCAGGGCGCTGAGCACGACCTGCATGCGAATGACCGCGCCGACGCGGCCCTCCAGTCGCCGCCACAAGTGCCGAGCGCGGATACGCGTCCTGATGGGCAGGAGCGCCAACCACAGTCGTTCAAAGTGCCCTTGGTCGAGGCTCCAGTAGATGCTGAGAATCAGCACGATGCCGATCTCGATGAGCACATCAATCACGCCCGTAGCCACCCCGAGGAGCGTCGCGGCGATGCTCGACGCCTGCGCTTCGAGGGCGTCATAGAGCACCACGGAAGGCGGCAACAGCTGGACGAGCGTCCGCTGCAGCGTCGTCCCCTCCGGCCACTCGGCATGCAGGCGGTCATACAGATCCGTCGCGCCGCGAAACACCCCCTGTGCCTCTCCCACGATGGGGCCCGCCGCCAGCCCAAGGAGCGCACCTCCGACGAGCAGGGCGGCCCCGTAGGCCAAAACGAGCGCCACGGGGAGGGGTAGCCCACGCCGCATGAGGCCGGCGATGGTGGGGCGGAACGTTGCCGCCACCGCCAGGGACAGGACAAAGGTGAGCAGTACGGCGCGTAGCTGCCAGGCGAGCGCAATGGCAGCCAGCGTCGCCAGGACCACGAGAACGTGTCGAACGGGCGCTCTCATCTTCCCTCCTCCATGCTCACTTGCTCCAGGAGACGGTCGAGGTCCGCAGCGATCTCTTCGACATCGTCCTCCGCCGCCTCCCGATCAAGTCCGGCAGTTGACTCCCGGGTCGCGAGCAGCCGTCGGGCATCCTGCATGAGCTCCTGCAGCTGGTAGCGCAGCACACTCGTCTGGCTACGCCCTTCCAGACGGGGTTTCTCTGACAGGGTATCGGCCACCACGAGGCGATCGAGCGCAATCTGGATCGCCGCCGCGATGGGAACGGCGAGCAGCACGCCGGCAAATCCAAACACGGAGGCAAACGCCGCGAGGGCCAGGAGCGTCACCAGGGGGTGGGTGCCCACAACGCGGCGCATGAGGCGAGGGACGAGCAGGTTGCCCTCGAGGAACTGGATGACCAGCATGGCCACAGCCGTCCAGATCACGCGGCTGGGGTCCGTCGACAAGGCCACGAGCACTGCCGCCGCGCCAGCAACCCAGGGGCCGATGATCGGCACTACCTCCATGACTGCGGCGATGACCGCCAGCACGATAGCGAACGGCAGGCCGATGATGAGATAGGCGCCGAGTGCCAGCACACCGATAATGGCGGCCAGCAAGAGCTCTGCGAGGACCCAGTGGCCCAGCTTGCTCTCGATATCACTGATGAGCGCCAGCAGATCGCCTCGGCGCTCGACGGGCGCCCAGCGCAGCGCTCGGGGAACCACCACGGGGCTCTCGAGGGTCCAATAGTACCCTAGCAAAAACACCGCCGCCGCGGACAACAGGCCACCGATGACGGCGTTCGCATAGGTGAGGGACTGCACCACCACGGGGCCAACCGCACCCTCCACAGGCGCGCTGGGCGCTGTCAGCGCGATTTCCGCGGGCAACATGGTGGCGAGGTTCTGAAGAAGCGGGCTACGCGCTGCGAGAAGCGTCTCGCGTAGGCTCTGGTAGTACTCGGGCAGGCGCATGGCGATGGCGCCAACCTGCGCCACCAGTGGCGGTGCCACCAATATCACGATGACGGTGAGGAGGGCCATGATGCCCAGGTAAACCATGACGACGCCCACAGCGCGAGGGATCCCTCGGGCGCGGAGCCACATGACCAGTGGGCGGATGGCCGTGCTGAGCACAATGGCCAATAGCAGCAGGGCGACGACGCCGCGGAACAGGTAGACAAGCCAGGCGATAACTACCACGGCGACCACCGTCAGCGTGGCCGTTGCCACCTGACCGGCGGTCCACGTATCCGAGTCGCGCAGATCGGTTCGTTCCATGGCGGATGCTCCACCGACGCGCGGGGGTAACCGATCGGTGGGTAGGACGAGAGGGAAGAAAGCGAGGGCACACCACGCGCCAACACCATATCCACGTGGGACTGAAGCACGTACAGTGTACGTCACCCCGGCTACCGTCGCAAATGCCGAGCCATGGATCCCGCACAAGACCGAGAACGCCGACGACGCTTCCCCGCACAGGGTGTCGTGGCCATCGGCGGATCTCCCCGGAGCGGGCGCTGGGATGCGCATCGCTCCCTACGATCGCGGCGTCCTAGATAGTGTTTGGAATAACGGCCACGGCGTCGTTTCTGAGCGTGGCGAGAAGCTTTGTCGATGGGCGTCACGGCCCCTCGCTTACGCTCGGGGCGACATCGTTTCTACGTCGGATGCGTTTCTAGGCTCTCACTAGACCGCCCTGTCGGAGAACACCAACCGCCCAAAGCGCTCTGGCGTATGGAAATCGATCTTGCCGGGCGGCGACCAGGCCGAGTACTCGTCGCCCGCTGTGCCGCGATCGATGCGGTACAGGTTCACGTGCCACACGTCCCCCGCCTGTGGCGGCAGGTGCGGGGCGGTCATAAAATCCGCCATGGGCACGGCAATCTCGACGGTCCAGCGACGGTCCAAGGTGCCTCGGCGGGTCGGGTCGCCGTCGACGACGACGGCTGTGCGCAGGCCGGAGCTGTTCCAATCCCACAGCCCGCGACGCACACCACCCCGGTTGAGCATGTACAGATCGAGGACGGCGTTCAGAGGGCTCACCTCGATTTCGATGTACGAATAGTCGTCACAGTCGTCGTCCACAAAGAGCTCGACGACCTCTTGGTTAAAGATATCGCGGTCGCGCTCTGTCGTGATGCCCCAGATGTCGTCATCCACACAATCGAACGCCACGTAGAGATAGCTCTCGTCCCACAGCAGGCGGCAGGTCGTGGCCTGGCGCGGAGTACCGCCCGTGTCAGCCAGGCACAGTGCGACGGGAGGTGCGCCTTGCCACGAGGGATCATCGAGACGCCCGTCGATGACGATGGGTCGGGCAGCTCGGTAGCATACATACTCAGGCCGCTCGAACATGGCTACCTCCTGTCATGGGGATTGAGGTTCAGATATGTCACGGCCGCCATTGCGAATCCGTCGGGGTCACCGCTCGCCCTGGCAGCCATACCGCATCTCGGCGCGGATGTGCTCGAAACAGCGATACCTAATGGTAGCGGAGCACGCGGAAACGGTACATCTGGTAGCGCTCGTGGGGCCGAATCCAGGCCTTGCGCAGGGCGATGGCCACCTGTGACTCGGCGTCGTCGACGCCGTCCAGGTCGGGGAGGAGGACGCCCCGGCGGCCGCCGCACTCTACGATCACGCCATAGGTCTTGGGGTCCAGCTCGGCAATGCTGGCCACAGGCTCGGGTTCCGTGAGCACGTCCACCGAAATCTGGAGGTCGGCGAGCTCATCGGGCGTAACCGGGCTAAAGCGCGGATCGCGGGTCGCCGCGCTGATCGCATTGGCGATGACCTCTTCGGCCACAGAATCGCACACGGGGTCGATGGTGCCGATACATCCGCGCAGACCGTCAGGGCAGTGCAGGCTGACGAATACCCCGGCTCGGCCCCGCATCTCTTCGCAGGGGTCCTCCGGAGGTGCTGGCACCTCTCCCTGGAGAACAAAGGACTCGACAGACATGCGCGCCAGTTGGACGAGTGGATGTTCCGATGTCGTCATGGTATCCCCCTTCCCGCGCTCCGGCGTGCCTACCCGTCCTCACCCGCTCTACATCGCTGCAACAGCGCCCGCAGCCGGCCCGGATAGTTGGTGATCACACCATCCACACCGGAAGCCACCACGCGGAGCATCTCCTCGGGATCGTTCACTGTCCAGGCGTTGACCCGATACCCTCCCTCCCTGGCACGAGCGACCCACGCCGCATCCAGCCCTGCCGCTGATGGGTGCAGGGCATGGGCCTCCACCCAGTGGCCGGCCCACGACCACGCCCGAAACATCGTCGACGGCGCGACAAAGAGGAGGCCCCGTTGCAGTTCGGGCGCCGCCGCCTGCATGCGCTTGAGCGCACACGGGTTGAATGACGAGATCAGCACGCTCTCCTGCAATCGACGCTCCCGCACCATTGCCGCGATCTCTTTTTCAACGCCGCCGTCGCATAGCTCGCGCCCCTTGATCTCGATATTGATGCGCAGCGACGCGCCATAGGCGTCCAGCACCTCGGCGAGCAGCGGGATGCGCTCTCCAGCAAAGGAGGGGGCAAACCACGATCCAGCGTCTAGCGCCCGCAGAGCGTCAAGCTCCAGGTCCGCAACGGCGCCTGAGCCGTCCGTCGTGCGATCGACGGTGTCATCATGTATGACGACAATCTCGCCGCTAGCGCAGCGCGTCACATCCAGCTCGATGCCATCGGCCCCCTCATCGATGGCCGCCTGAAAGGCCGCCATGGTGTTCTCCGGTGCAGAACCACTGGCACCGCGATGCGCAATGACGAGGGGTTGGGAGTGATAGAACAAAGGCCACTGCTCCATGGATGTCCTTTCGCAGCGATCTGCATCGCGGGCCACCATAGCGACTATGGCATCGGCGCCGCCTCGGTCCACTCGATGGGACTGGTGGCGATACCCCCCACATGCAGCTCCCAGTGGAGGTGCGAGCCGGTCACCAGGCCCGTCGCGCCCATCGTGCCGATGACATCGCCCGCCTTTACCGCTTGCCCCTCCGCGACGTCAAAAGTGTCGAGATGGAAATAGCCCGTCAGCACGCCAGCCCCATGGTCGATCACCACCACGTTGCCGCGCACCTGGAGGGGCTCTGCCAGGACCACGACGCCGTCGGCCGCCACCTTGACGGGGTCACCCGTCTCCCCATCGATGTCGAGGCCGGCATGGTACGAGCTAATCCGTCCGTCGTACGACCGCCGCGTGCCAAAGAGTGAGGTGAACACCCCCTCCACCGGCCACTGGAACGCATCGGTCCACCGAATCTCGGGAGAGAACGTCTCCCACACCTCACTCATGAGCACATTCTCCGGCTCAGAGATAGCCGGGTCCAACAGCTGGCTCGTCTCGGCATCAAAGTGGATGACCTCTTCACCATAGTCCCCTTCGACGACCTCTACGGCTGTGGCGAGGGACAGACTTTGGCCGTCATCCGACGTCACCTCTACGCTCAGCGGCAGCGTCTCGGCCGAGGCGAGAGCATGAATGCCCACCAGTGCCATGTGCTGCCCCTCCCCGGCGGGCACAAAGCGCAAGGTGCGATCAGCGAGGTGTCCGGTCACCGCGCAGGGGAGGTTGGCGGCCACGCGAATAACCCCCGTCTGTCCCTGTGCCAGGTGTGGCTGCGCGAGGGTGACGGTCGCGCTGAGAGGCTGCGTCGTTGGCAGGGGGGTGGCCGTCGGCGCGGCCGTAGCGGTCGGCTGGGGAGTCGGCGTATCGCTCGGCGGCACCGTGGCCGGCGCTGTGACCACTGGCTCCGAGCTGGCAACGGGCTGCGTTACGGTGCCTTCGTTCGCATCCGCAGCAGGCGTCTCGACGATTGCCTGGCTGCGTGTACACCCCGAGATGACGAGGCCACACAGCAAGAGCCCGACGACGGCCGACACCAGCGAACGAAACGGCGCGTGCGGCGTGCTACGTTGGGGGGCGTGGTGATGGCGCGTGGTCACAGTAAACATGAGAGGCTCCTCGAGAGATTGCCGCCGTAGAGGCGGCCGATGGCGGGGATTATAGCATTCCCCTCGAGGAAAGGCTAGCGCGGGGCTGCAAAGCAAACGCACAGCCCGTGGCCAGGAAGTGCGGCCTATGCCTTCCCGGTCACGGGCTGCGCGCCGTATGGTGGTTATCCCTTCAGCCCAGTGGTCACGATACCCTGAACAAAGTATTTTTGCGCGACAAAGAACAGCGTCAGGCAGGGGAGCGCCACGACAATGCTCGCGGCCATCAAGAGGTGATCCTTCGGAGGGCCCGCCGAGAGCTGTGCACTGGTCGTGCCTTGCATAAAGTAGCGGAGCCCCAGCACCGCGGTAAACCTGTCGGGGTTGTTCAGATAGATGAGCGGCCCCATAAAGTTGTTCCAGCTGCTGATGAACCCGAGGGCAGCCGCCGTAGCGATGGCCGGCTTGGTCAGCGGCAACAGCACCTTGAGGAACACCGTCAGCGGGTTCGCGCCGTCGATCTCTGCCGCCTCGTCCAGGTCCCGCGGAATCGTCATATAGAATTGGCGCAACAAAAAGATGTTAAACGCCCCGCCACCGAACCACGCCGGCACGATGAGGGGTTTGAACGAATCCACCCAGCCCAACGTCTTGAAGATGAGATAGCTGGGGATGAGCGTCACCTCGCCAGGCAGCATCATGGTGGAGAGCATGAGGAAGAACCAGGCGTTCCGCCCGGGGAACTCGAAGCGCGCAAACGAGTAGGCGACGACGGATGCTGAGGCGATAGCGCCGATCAATGTCAGACTCGTGACGATGGCCGAGTTGCGGATCCACAGCAGGAACGGAGCTTCGACCCAGATTTGCCGATAGTTCTCGACAAAGAGGTTCTCCTGCGGCCAGAACGTTGGTGGATAGTTCACAATCTCGTTCGGTGCCTTGCCGGAGCTCAAGAACGCCCACCCAAAGGGCACCATCGATACGGCACCGCCCAGCGCCACCACCAGGTATAGGATGCCACGCCGTACGTAGTGGAGCAGCGGCCTCCGTCGCCTGCGGCTTGGAACTGCCGTCGTTGAGAGTGTCCGCCCAGTAGCCGTCATTATCGCATCTCCCCCTGGTAGAACACCCACGTCTTGGAAAGAGCAAACTGCAGGATCGTCAGGGTGACGATGATCACGACGAGTATCCAGGCTACCGCGGCTGCGTAGCCCATATCAAAGTACATAAAGGCCGTACGATAGATGTGCAGCGATATGAACCACGTGGCGTACGATGGCCCTCCGTTCGTGGCCACAAAGGCGGTGTCGAATACGCGCAACGCCCCGATGATGCCCATGATCATGTTAAAGAACACCACGGGGCTCAGCATGGGGATGGTGATGTGCCAGAACTTGCGCAACCTGCCGGCGCCGTCGATCTCGGCCGCCTCGATCAGCTCAATCGGGACGTCCTGCAGGCCGGCCAAAAAGATGATCATCGCCGATCCGCCGACGCTGCCCCATAGCCCGATGAGGATGATCCCCGGGATGGCCCACTCCATGCTGGCGAACCATCGGGGGCTGGGGAGCCCCACGCTGTTGAGAAAGAACTTGACGAGGCCGATCTCGGGGTTCAGCATCCAACGCCAGAGGAGGGCCGATGCCACGGATGGCGTCAGCGTGGGCAGGAAGAACAGCGTACGCCAGAACGGCGTCACCCGCAGGTTCTGGTTGAGGAGGATGGCCACGAGCAACGAGCCGATCAGGCCCACTGGCACCGAGACGAGGGCATAGTAGAAGGAGCGACCGATGGAGGGCCACACCAGCGCGTCGCCCCCTCCCAGTGCGTGCTGATAGTTCTTGAGCCCAATGAACTCGGGTGGCCGGAGGACGCTATACTTCGTAAAGCTCAGCACGATCGACATCACGATCGGCAGGGCGGTAAACGCCAGGAAACCAAACAGCCACGGCGACAGGAAAGCGTATCCCTGCAACGCCCGCCGGCGCTGTCTGGCAGTCATCTTGGGGCGCACGGTCGGCGTCGTGCGCGCTCCCGCTGTCACGGCCATGTCTGCCTCCACTGGCCTATGCTTGGACGACCGGCGCCCTGGGGGCGCCGGGAGCGACATCGGTCTCCCGGCACCCCGAGTATGACGGAGCTGAATCACCGCGGCGGCACCCACGCGCCCTCGCGGGGCGCATCGTGGCCATGTCCGCCGGGCCAACGGCCTCTAGCGGCTCTAGGCAGGCTCCTTGTCCAGCACAGCCTGGCAATCCGCGATGATGCGATCGACGGCCTCGTCGATGCCGATCTTGTCCAAGGCGACCAGGTCGGTGACCGCCGTGAATGCGCTGTCGAACTCTTCCCCACGGAAGTTGGCCACGAAAAAGTCGGGCTCGATCTCGGCCATGATCGGCTCCAGCAGATCCAACCCGGGGAAGATCTTGAGTGCGCGCTCGTCGGCGAACAGGTCAGGTCTCCCTACCGGCGCGCCCTTGCCCGACAGCAGCCCCTGGACGCAGTACTCCAGGCTCGAGTGCCAGGCCAGGTAGTTAAAACTCTCTTCGGGGTACTGCGAGGCAGTGGTCACGCCGTGTACGTGCTCGTTGAGCATGTTGCGGCGCCTGGCGCCTTTTTCATCGAGCGGCGTGTAAAAGAACCCGACCTCGAATTTGTCCTCCACCAACGTGGCCGGCAGACGGTTGATCATCACCGGCCAGACGTCCATCGCCAGGATGACCTCCGCCACGAGCATGTCATTGGCGTCAAAGTTCGGGTCGGGAACGGGCATCGTCTGGTGCGTATAGATGAGGTCATAGCGCCACTTGAGCGCCCGGGCCAGAGCGTCAGCGGAATCGGGAAAGGCCACTCGACCGTCGTCAGAGGCCATCTTGACGCCGAACTGGCGCAGCTGCGGCGTCCAGGCGATGGGCGCCATGCTGGCATTGCCCCAGTGGTAGCCCCAGACACCATCACGCGTGCCCGCTTTGCCCCACTCCACCAGCTCGTCCATAGTCCAGTCGTTCTGCGGCTCGGGCAAGCCAAAACGCTCGGCCATGGTCTTGTTGTAGGCGATCACCGGGCACGATGGCTCCGAGGTAATGGGCATCCAGTAGAATGCGCCCTCCCAGCTCGAGGATTCGATCACGCCGGGGTAGAACTGAGAGAGGTCATAGCCAGTCGCCTCGATAATCGGCATGAGATCGCGCACAATGTCGTACTCGATCCCCCAGCTCAGGTGGTTGCGGTGCCGGGGCGGGTACCAGACGATGTCGCCCAGCGTGCCGGCGGCCACATGGGTAAAGATCTTGGGGAAATAGTCGGCCGTCCAACCGGCCACAGGCTCGAACTGGAGCGTAATATGGGGATTCTCGCTCTTCCAGCCAGCAACGTTGAGGTCCCAGGCATCCTTCATCCAGCCGTACCACTGATCGCCCTGGTTGGTGTGGATGCGCAGCGTGATGGGGTCCTTGCCCGCTGGCTCGGCAGCGACGATCACCGTCTCCTTGACGACCTTTTCAACCTCAACTTCCTTCTCGACAACCTTTTCGACCTCGACGGTCTCCTTGACGACTTTTTCGACTTCGACAATCTTTGGTTGACAGGCGGCAACGAGGAGAGCAGCAGAACCAACGCCGGCGTGCCGCAGCATGTCTCGACGCGTCATCCTGATCGCCATCTCTTCTCTCCTTGTCTGGTTTGGCCCGACGATCCCTCGGATGGCCCGCAGACGTCAGGCTGCACGACTGTGTGCGTACCCTTTGCGCCCTCTAGTCCGACCGCCTCCTTTCCTCCTTTCTCGCAACCGCTGTGCCCGCCCGATCGCCCCACGCAGTGCCCCATCACCGCATCAGGATACAGTGCCGGAACTCCTTGCGCGGTGTCCGACAAGGGGTATAATGGGGCCGGGCACTGTTTCCTCCGCCCATCCATCGCGTCGACGGGCAGACTTCCCGTTGGCAGGGCATCCAAGGCAAATAGGGCTTGTCGCTCATAGCGTAAATGCCGCGCGCTACCCGAACAAGGACACGGACAGGACCCACAGAGGGCGTGAGGGGGACATATCGTGGCGAAGGCAGCGTGTTGACATGGCGCGACTCGAGGACGCTCTCCGCGATGCCCTGAGCAGCCTATACGATCCAGCCTTCGAGCCGGACCCCATCCTCTGTGACGCCCTCGGCTGCGATCCTCAGGCCGGAGTCGAGGCGGTACAAGCCGCCCTGGTGCGCCTGATTCGTACGCTCGAGCCAGGCCCCGACGTACCAGCCACATCACGCGCCATGCGCCTCTACCGCATCCTCACGCTGCGCTACGTCCAGCAGCAGACGCAGGAAAAGGTCGCTGAGGAGCTCGCCATCACCCCACGCCACCTCCGACGCGAGCAGCAGGATGCCATCGCGGTGCTCGCCCAGCGTATCACCCGCGATGATGTGGCTGTGCGCCCCAACGGCGCTGCGGGTGAGGCGTCGTTGCCCGACGCAGTAGTCGGCGACGCCGCGCACGATGCCTGGCTGTCACAGATCAAGCAAGAGGTCGCCTCGCTACGCAAGGAATCCGCTGGCTTTGCGGCCGATGTGGGGAAGGCACTTGCCGGAGTGAGCGACATCACCCGCCGCCTGGCGGCCCGCTACGGCGTCTCGCTCCACGTGGAAGAGTCCCCGCCGAACCTGACGGCGCTCATCCATCCCTCCGCCCTGCACCAGGTGCTCGTGGCCGGCATCACCGAGCTCGTTCGCCAGCGCCCCACCACGTCGGTATCGCTGCGTGCTGTGGCGCGAGGCAACCAGGTGACCATCACCATCACCGGCGACGTCCCCTGCTATGCGTCGGACGACCACCTGATGCGCGAGTTGCTGGCCGCCCACGACGGCTCGCTAGAGGTTCAGGCGCACGATGACCGCGTCGAGCTGCTCATCACGCTGCCCTCGACGACTACCATGTCGGTGCTGGTCATTGACGACAATGACGATCTGGTCCATTTTTACCGGCGCTACACCGCGGACACGCGCTACAACATCATCCACCTCGCCGAGGGTGGCGCCGCACTCGAGACCGTCGAGGCGCTGAAACCCGACATCATCGTGTTGGACGTCATGCTCCCCGACGTGGATGGCTGGGAGCTGCTCTCGCACCTCCATGAGTACGCGGCGAGTCGCACCATCCCGGTGATCGTCTGCTCTGTGGTCCGCGAGGAAGAGCTCGCCCTCGCCCTGGGGGCCTTTTCCTACCTACCCAAGCCGGTACGGCGCCAGCAGTTCCTGGATGCGCTCGGCCGCGCGGCTAGTCTGGCTGAGTCAGGAGCGTCGACACGGCCCGCGAGCAATGGAGCAGCTTGTTGATCGACAGCCCCTGGCCCATGGTGGCGAAAAACACCTGGCTCATCAGCGGTTGATCCTGCACATCCTGTGCCGATACGACCACCACGGGGATATCGCGCCATCGCTCCTCCCGGCGCATGATCTCCAGAACCCCCCAGCCATCCACATCCTCCATGACGATGTCCAGCAGCAGCAGATCGGGCGGGGACCGGCGGAACTCCTCAAGAGCGTGGCCGGCTGAAGCCGCCGTCCTCACCTCGAGGGTGGGGCTGCAGGCCAGAAGCATGCGCTGCAACAACTGCAGTGCATCGCCATCGTCATCCACCACCAGCACCGTCCCCTCCCGCAGGTCGAGCCGGTCGAGCACGGCAGCAAGCTCGGCGCGGCGCAACGGCTTGAGGAGGTAGGCCGTCGCCCCTGCCAACAACGCCGGCTGCGTGCGGGCGGGCAGGCTACACCCCAGAATGGGCGTATCGGGGATGGCCACCCGCGCGCGCTCGGCGAGATCCAGCAGCCTCTCCGGAGCGGGTGCGTTGAGGAGCACCGCTTGCGCGGGGCACGCGTGCATTTCACGCGCCGCTGCCTCCACATCGGCTACCGTGACGAACTCGACGTGGTCGGTGTAGCGGCTCAAGATGGGCTGCAGCTCCCCCGTCGCGTCACACACCACCATACGCTGCTCGAGGCGCGCATCGGGAGGTTCCGCATAGGACGGGCGCTCTTCCCAATCGCCCGAGATCCAGCGGTATGCCCCAGCCACTGGATCCGCCGGTGAGCACATGGGAATGCGAAACGAGAACGTGCTGCCATGCCCCAACTCGCTCTGCAGCCACATCTTGCCGCCATGCAGCTCGACGAACTGCTTGCTGATACAGAGCCCGAGGCCGCTCCCCCCCTGTTCTCTCCTCCGTTGAAAGCTCCCCTGTCGGAACGGCTCAAAGATCCGGCTGACATCCTCCGCCGAGATGCCCGGGCCGGTGTCGCGGACGCTGATGACCACGAACTGGGATTCGGTGCGCACCGTTACCGTGATGCTGCCCTCATGGGTAAAGCGCGCCGCGTTGCTCAGGAGGTTCAGAATGACCTGACGGATTCGTGTCCGGTCGCAGTAAACAAGGGGGAGGACCTCGGGGATGGAGACGTGTAACGCGATTCTTTTCTTCACCAGGAGTGGTCGCACGATTTGCAGCGCCCGATCGATCACCTCGCGCCAATCGACCCACTCTTTGTGGAGCGCCAAGCGCCCCGCCTCAATCTGGCTGAGATCAAGCACGTCGTTGATCATGCTCGCCAGGTGCTCGCAGTTCCGGCGCACGATCTCGAGGTCCTGGTGGAGAGCCGCCGGCAGCTTGGGGCCATAGACCTCGGGCGACTCGGTGACCAGGTCGATCAGCCCGATGATCATGTTGAGCGGGGTGCGAAACTCGTGGCTTACGTTGGCCACAAAGGCCGCCTTGGTGCGCTGGGCCTGTTCTGCCATCAACCTCGCCGCCGCCAGCTTTTCATTGACGAGTGCGAGCTGGCGATTCGCGTAGGTGAGATCGGCAAGTGCCTGCTTGAGCTTCACCTGGCGACCTCTGGCCTCTTCCAGCAAGGCCAGCGTCCGCCGGTAATAGTCCCACGACCAGCGCGACACCCGCACGATGGGAAGGTAGGACGCCACCAGAGCCCCGACGAGGAGCCAGCTCAGCACCAGCGCAGTGGCGATCTCGCCGGCGTCCGCGCCGATGACGTGCGCCGGTAGTCCACAGAGGAGGATCGTCTGCCCCAGGGCGACGAGCCCCGCCGCGGGCAGACTGATCAGCGGGGTGGCCAAGGCCGTTGCGAGGGCTATCAGCGACAGCAACCCAGCGAGCGGGAGATAGGCGCGGGCGAGCACGACGACGAGCGTCAACCACAAGACATAGAACCAGCGCCCAACGAGGGGTTTCCAGTCGTCCAAGCACCACGCCACCACCGACACCACCACGGAGAGCAGCGCCAAGTTCAGCAGACCCGAGGGCTCGGGCAGCGACCAGGCCTCGAGCCCCAAGAAGGCGCCGGGCAAAAGGATCAACAGGATGAAGGGTTTCAGTGACACCTGAAACTCGGAGCGAAACTCGGGTGTCACGCCGTGGACAATCTGATGCATCTCCATGGTCGTACTCCCAACGTCACTGGTGGGGATCAGCCCGGCGCTCCTGCGGTTCGTAAGGGTGCGGTGGATGAGTGGCTCAGCCCGCTGGTCGCCTCACGTGAGGCGCTCGTTCCATGCCCTGCCCTCGTCTAGCATCGCCAGGTAGTTGCGCACAGAGACATAGTTGGCGACGCTGTTGCCCGTGCCGAGGCACCAGCTCCCCGACGGCCCGAGGGCGTCCAGCAGTTGCCGCGTGCGAGCACGCACCTGCTCTTCGGTCCCTCGTGCCAAGAGGTCAACGTCAACGCCGCCAAGGAGCGCTATACGCGCCCCGTAGCGGGCGTACTCATCCTCCACCGGCGCGATCTTGTCCTCGAACGAGTGCTTGGCGTCGATGCCCACGCTATCAATGAGGTCATCCATCACCGCTGCTAGGTTGCCGCAGGTGTGCAATAGGAAGGGCACCCCGTGGTCGTGGGCAATATCGACGAGGCGCTCTTGCCCGGGAAAGACGTAGCGGCGCAGCACCTCAGGGGACACCATGGTCCCCGTCGAGTGCCCCATATCGTCGCCCACAAAGTAGGCAAGGAACCCGCCGAGATCGAGCATGGCGGCACAGGTCGAGGACAGCGTGGTGATGACCCGGTTAAAGACGGCTTGCACCAGGTCCGGCTGATCGTAGAGTGCCAGGGCCAACGTCTCGTACCCCATGAGCCACATCGCCCACTCGAGCACGCCCCCACTGCCCATGGCGATGGCGCCCATGTCATCGGGGATGCGCGCCAACATCTCCTTGGCCGGGGAATAGTCGATGGCGTTCAGGTCGGGCCAGGGGTAGGCCTCGAAATCGGCCCAGGAGGAGATCATGCCGGTGGACGAGTTGTCCCAGTTGCGCGTTCCCTTGCTCAACGCGGCCGTATCGACGGCGGCGGCAGTCGAGCGTGTGAACACCGAGCCGATGCTCACGGGGACATAGTCGTACCCTAGGCGGCGGTAGAAGGCGATCAGAGCGTCCGCACGAGCGCGGTTGGCCTCCCGATCCGCACTCACACCGGCGGGAAACGTATAGCCGAGCACCTCCTCCATGATGGGCTGATCGGCAAAAAGCTCGATCCACGGTACCGGGCCGGGCAGCCCCTCGTGGCGCAGTACACTTAACAGACGATCCGGACGCGGTGACGTTGACATGCCGCCCTCCTCTGCGGGATGAAGGATTCTTGTTCGGGTTGCTATATCGCGCTCTTTGCGCGCCGCGGACGCTTCCGCCAGCACGGCCATGCCCCGGGCTCCAATACGCCTGTGGTCTTGGCCGCGACCGCCCTCGGGTTCCCGTGCCGCGTTCAGCCAGCTCCAGACGACGTCATCTACCTCGGGCGATAGAAGCGCTGTGGGGTCGCTCCCCCAGCCCAGGTCGTGGCCCAATCCCCCGAACAGGTGCGCCTCCACGGGCGCGCCCGACGCGGCCAATGCGTCGGCAAGCGCCTGCGCCGCCCCCGTGGGAATCCACGGATCCTCGCCCCCCTGCACCAAGAGGATGGGCGCCTTGGCCGCGGCGAGCACTTTCGCGAGATCAAGGTCGGCCAGGTCATGCAGGGAGCGTAGGCTGATACGACGGCGCAGCAGGGTTACTTCGTCTACATCCTCGAACAGCCACTCCTGCCAGCGCGTCACGCTCATCGCCGCATAGCGCGCCTCTTCTCCCGCCTCCCAGTCGTAGTCGGGTGCCAGCGCCGTGCTGATCTGGTGCAACGGTAGCGTGGGGAACAGGGGACCGGGTCCCGGCAGTGAGGCGAGCACCGCAGCGACCACGCTGGCCCCTTCTGTAGGGCTATCGTTCGCCAGGGCAAGCGCACCCGCAAGTCCCCCCGCACCGATGCCGAGCACCACGATCCGCTGGGAATCGATCTCGGGGCGCTCCTGAAGCATGGCTATCGCCGCCACAGCATCCATGGCCTGCAGTGCTGGGCGATCGCGCTCGTAATCGCCGCCGCTCTCTCCGACGCCGCGCGGGTCGTAGCTCAGCGTCGCCCACCCGTGGCGTGCAGCGGCGTCGCCAGGGTCCCAGCGCGGCATCATGCCTCCCGGACCCAACAGGATGACACAGGCGTGCGGCCCTTGCCCGGGCGGTGTGCTCAGCGTACCAGCAAGCCGCGTGCCATCGTGGGAGGTAAACGTGACGGCGATGCGCTGCGCCTCTCTCACGGGAGGCGTCGGCAATGGCAGGTCTGGCGGCGAGCTCACCCGCTCGATTAGGATGGTCCCCGTACCGTTACCGCTCTCTGGCACACGCCCCCACACGGCGCCCCACCGCCGCTCCCACACACTGGGGCGATAGCTGGGGATCTCGACGCTGTACAGCGCCCGGCTACCAGGCCGCACCCACATGGTGAACGCTGGGTCACCACCGTCTTGCCAACGGCCTTCTACCGCTATCGTCCCGATCACGGTGCCCTGCCGGCCCACATCCACCGTCAGGCTGAGGGCACCCGTCGCCGGGAGGTCAGCGAGCACATCGAGGGTCTGCACCTGCAACCTGCCCTGGAGGCCTTTGGGGCCATAGTCCTGGAGCGCGAGCAGCGCGTAGGGCAGAGCTGATGGCATCCCCTCGAGGATGACATCCGGCGCAGGGCTCACACCCTCGACGAGCACCGGCCCAAACCAGGCGAGGTTGTTGTTCAGGACATCCATCCCCTCACCGCGGCGCTCGGCCACCCAGATGGAGCGCACCCCCCGGGCCCCGATCTTGAGGTCGTAACGCAGGGGGAGTAGTGCCTCGTTGAGGACGACGGTACGGCGTTCCGTGGTGCCCAGGGCATCCGCACGCACCAGCTCGGCAAAGGCGAGGAGCGCACCGGCCTCTTCTCCGAGGCGAAGCGTCTCGACGCCTATCAGCCGGCCATCGAGAGAGATGGCAAAGACGGCCTCATCCATGGCACTGAGCGCATCGGGTGTACGAGTCGGCGTGGGGCTAGGGATCGGCGTGGGCGAGGGGGTGCGAGAGGCGCGACAGGCAAGGAGCGCCAGGGCAGCCAGGACAGCCAGAGCACCGACACGGTGTATCGGCAGCGTCCGCACGGCGCGTCTCCGGGACATGCTGACTCCTCCGGCGCACACCTCTCCTCAGCTATGCCGCCATTATAGCACAGCACCGTGTGCCACGGCGACAAATGTCCACAGGACGCGCCCGACCCAGCCCGGAGGTAGGCATGGCGTTGCCCGTCAGACCGTCGGTGGTCTGGCGCCGCAGGCGTGCAAACCCGCCTCGAACCAGTGCCGTCGCGGCACAAAAAAACCCCCTGGCTCCGGCGGCTCTCACCGGTGGTACCAGGGGGCATCAGCAGACGACTTAGGCAGGGTCCTTGCCCGGATGAAGCGCCTTGAACTTGGCCAAGAGCTGCTCGCGCGTCTCGACGTTGTCCGGGTCGGCCTGAGGGGCCTCGACGGGGCACACGTCGTAGCACTGCTGGCTATCGTAGAACCCCACGCACTCGGTGCACTTGGCGGGATCGATTACGTAAAACTCATCGCCCTCCGAGATGGCCTCGTTGGGGCACTCCGCCTCGCAGGAGCCACAGGAGATACACTCATCCGTGATTTTGAACGCCATAGCTACATCCCTCCGTGTGTGCTTGGTTGGTGCCGCGAGCAGCCGGCGCTCTCGGCTCCCCTTGCGCAGAATCGCGCCTAGTATATCCACGGTAGGTTGCGTGTCAAACCCAAACTGCCGGGGCGGGTGGGTTCTTTCCGCCATAGCCGCTGCTGCCCCACGTCCTCCGCCCGAATTGCCCCTCCGGCGGAACCGCAGTACACTGGCCGCGTATCTAGCCACCCCATTCGCCCACCTGGAGTGCCCGTGCCGCGATTCGTGCTGCGTCGGTTGGTTTCGAGCGTGCTCGTTCTGCTCCTTATAGGCTACCTCTCGTTCCTCGCTCAGGCGTTTGCCGCCGGTACGCGCGCAGGGAGCCCCCTCCCCGTGGCCGAAGCGCTCCGCGTGGCAGCCACGGACACGGCTGACCTCGTGCAGGACGTCGTGCGCGGCAAATGGGCCACGTATGACGCCGGCTCCCGACGCTACTATGTGCCCTCCGTCGCTCGGCCCATGGACGAGATCATGGGCCCTCTGCTGGTGAATAGCATCGCCCTCTTGGTACTCGCCATGCTCGTCGGGGGTCTCGCCGGCAGCACCATCGGCGTCGCGGCGGCGGCGGTGCGCCGGCCCGGGTTCTCCCTCACGTTGGTGACGCTGTCGATCGTCGGCATATCCACCCCCAGCTTTTTTCTGGGCATGCTGCTCCAGTACCTCGAGATCACCTTTTTCAAGACCACCGGCATCCGCCTCGTCCCGGTGGGCGGTTTTGGCTGGGACGAGCACCTCGTTCTGCCGGTGCTCGTGTTGGCGGCGCGCCCCATCGCCCAAGTCGCCCGCCTAACGTACGTGTGCGTCTCGGAGACCCTGGAGGAGGACTATGTCCGGACCGCGCACGCCAAGGGGCTGACGCCTCGCGGCGTGTGGGGCATTCACATCGCACCGAACGTCGCTACCACCGTCCTCACGGCCATGGGGACCTCTCTGCGCTTTTCCCTCAGCAGCCTGCCAGTGGTCGAGTACATGTTCGGGTGGCCCGGCGCCGGGCGCACGATGCTGACCATGCTGCGCACGGGGCAGGTCGCCGGGGCGACGATCCTCGTCATGGCGATGGGCGCCTTTTTCATCGCCGTGAATCTGATCCTCGACCTGGTGTACCGGGCAGCTGATCCGCGCCTCCGCAATGACACTGCGGATACCCGCTCCCGCAGCGGCTGGTGGGAGTGGGTGCGAGGACTGGTGTCGGGCTTTTTCCGTACGCTTGCGCCCCAGCGTCGCGTCGCGCCGGATGCCGACCTGTCCGCTGCGGCGCTGCGAGCCGTCGCGCCCCACACCACCGAGACGCACACGGATGCCCGCGAGGCAGAGACCGCCGCGGCTGCAGCCGCCGCTCGACGTCAGGCCCGGCGGCGCGCCTGGCTGCAGGCGACCGCTGGCAACCCGGCACTGCTCCTCGGCGCAGTTATCGGGCTGGTACTCGTCGCGCTGGTCGTGGTCGGCCCGCACCTCGCCCCACGTGACCCGTATGCCTTTTCTTCCATGATCGAGGTCGAGGGTCGGTTGGTGCTGCCGCCGGTGCCTCCCTCCGACATGTTCCCCCTCGGTAGCGACGCGCAGGGGCGCGATGTGCTCAGCCTGCTGTTGGCCGGCGCCCGGCGCACGCTGACCATCGCCTTCTTTGCCGTGGCAGCGCGCTTGGTGCTGGGTGGCTTTCTCGGCTTTCTCGCCGGATGGTTCGCGGGCTCGCGCTTGGATCGCGCCATCATGGGGCTCGCGGAGACGATGGCCGCGTTCCCCGCGCTGTTGCTCGCCATGCTTGTGGTCTATGCCGTGGGCGTGCGTCAGGGGCTGCCGGCTTTTGTCGTAGCACTCGCCATCGTCGGGTGGGGCGAAGTGATGCAGATGGTGCGTAGCCAGGTGATGGCGATTCGCCCCACCGCCTACGTTGAGGGTGCCATCGCCGCCGGCGCCAGTGAGGGCAGAATCCTCAGCGCCCACGTCCTGCCGAATGTGTGGCCCACGATGGTCAGCCTGGCGTTCCTCGAGATGGGTGGGGCCCTCATGATCCTGGGTGAGCTCGGCTTCCTGGGTGTGTTCATCGGTGGGGGTTTTGCCGCCGAAGGCGAGGCCATGCCCAGCGTCGTGTACTATGACGTCCCCGAGTGGTCGGTGATGCTCGCCAACTCGTGGCGCCAGTTCCGCAGCTACCCCTGGGCGACGCTATACCCCGCCCTCGCCTTTTTCATCGCGATCGCCGGGTTCACCTTCTTGGGTGAAGGGCTCCGCCGCCTTACGGAGCGCCTCACCCTCAGCCTGCGCACCCTTTTTAACCGGTACACGTTCGCCTCGGCGGTGCTGCTCGTCGTCGGCGTCCAGTGGATGTTCCAGAGCACCGGGCTACCGGCGCGCTTTGCTCCCCTGGCAGAAGCGTTCGCCACCGAGCGCGCCATGGCCGGCATCGAGCACCTGGCGTCTCCCGCGATGAACGGCCGCCTCAGTGGCACGGAGGACGCAGAGCGTGCGGCGGAGTGGATCGCCAGCGAGTTCGAGCGCCTCGGCCTGCAGCCCGCCGGGCAGGATGGCACCTATTACCAGTCGATCGTCGAGCACTACCGCGACCTCGCCGGGCCGCCCAGCCTGACCCTCTACGGCCCGGATGGCGCCGTCATCGAGGCGCAGTACGGCCGCGACTATGTGCTCAACGTCGCCCATTACGACGTCGGCGGCGCGGCCTCTGGAGAGGTCGTGCTCATCGCCGAGCGCCCCGGATATGTGTTCGCTCCCGAGACGGTCGCCTCGACCTTTGGCATCAGCCTACAGGACCTCGTCCGTGACGATCGGCTCGTGTTGCGTCTCGCCCCCGCGGCCACCGACAACCTCGCCCATGTGGGCCACTCGGCTCTCCTCACCCTCACCCGTGACCCCATGGCGGCCAGTCGCTACGAGCTCTTGGGCAGCGCCCCGCAGGCGGTGGGCACACATCGCCCGTCGCTCTTGGTGAGCGACGAGCTGGTTTCGCGGCTCCTGGCGACAGGCGGGCATACGTTGGAAGAGATGGAGCAGCGCATCCCTCGCTCTTCGTCAGAGCCTGCTCTCTACTACCCGACCGGCTGGACCGCCGAGCTGGACGTGCCCTTTGTGCAGAATGACGCTGCCGAGGTGCGCAACGTCATCGCCTACTGGCCCGGAGAAGACGTCGCCCTCGATGCCGAGGTCATCATCGTGACCGCCTACTATGACGGCTTGGGGCGCGGCCCCGATGGCGCCCTCTACCCAGGCGCCAACGACAACGCCAGCGGTATCGCTACCATGCTGGAGACGATCCGCACCCTCAAACAGCAGGGCTTTCGTCCCAAGCGCACACTCCTGTTCGCCGCCTGGATCGGCGGAGAGCGCCAACGCCCGGTGGATTACGCCCGCTACGTGCGGGCGCATCCGCACTTTGCCGATGCCTACACCGTCGTCGCCGGCCTGGCACTGGAGGGTGTAGGGGCCGGCACGGGGTCCTCTGCCGTGCTTCAGCACGCCACCAGCGAACGCCTCACCGAGTACCTCCAGCGTGCCGCGCGCCAGGTCCGCACGCCTCTCAGCACCAACGCGTTGGGCTTGCACGCCGACGCACAGCTCTACCCTGCCCCCTCCGCCGACGTCGCCTCGACGACGATATCGTGGGCAGGTGCCGACGAGTTGGCGCATGCGGCGATGGACACGCCGGAGGCCATCGACCGGGACAAGCTCGGCCAGGTGGGCCGCATGGTGTCGCTCGCCGTGATGCTTCTCGCAAGCGATCCCGCCTACTAGGGCGTGTTTGATAACGCACCCGGCGTAGAAACGATGGTCTGCCCGAGCGTAAGCGAGGATCCTTGACGCCAATCGACAAGGTTCGTCGCCACGCTCAGAACGACACTGTTGCCCTTTTTCCAAACAGCACCGAGGCGTGGCCGCGACCGCCCGCTCGATGCGCGCCTTGCTATCCAAGTCGACTAATTCTATAATCAAACTATCGTTTACACCGTCGGCGGCGAGGCTGGTGCGCCCCTGAGAGCATCGGGAACGTCCGCCACCTGCCGGCAAGCTCTCAGGCAAGCGAGGAACGACATGGACCAAGGCCCGATATCCCCCCAAAATCCCCCCAAAACAGCGAACAAACACTGCCCAAGTCCGCCGGCCACCACGGCGAGCAGTGCCCGTTTGTACAGCTCATGACTCCTGAAATCATGTCCCATATCGAGGCTGCCATCGCCCTGGCCCGCGAGGCCGGCCGGCACGATCTGTCGGCCCCCCTCGATGCCTGGCTGGTACGCGTCATGCGCGTCACCGCCACCATCAGCGAAGAAGGCGAATGCGGGCCCGAGCTCTACATCGGCTGACCATCGGCGTCGTATCCGCGATCCTATCACCCTGGTGAGGAATGCGAGAATGGCGAAACGCACGCGTCGCCGCATCGACCCACTCACGCTGGGCCTTGCGGTGTTGGGGGTTCTCGTCATCGTCGCGATTGCGGCGCTACAGCTCTCCGGTGGGGGGGCGCTGCCGGGGCGCTCAAACGACCTCACCACCGCCGATGTGCAGCGCATTGCGCCTCAAGAGGCGTGGGATCTCGTGATGCAGGGCGGCGCGATCCTGCTCGATGTCCGCTCTGAGGCCGAGTACGTGCAGGGGCACGCTGAGGGGGCATACCACTACCCGGTGGGCGAAGCCCAACAACTCGCGGCGACGCTCCCCGCCGAGGGTGCCCTCATCTTTTATTGAGCATGACCGGCCGAAGCCACCAGCGCCCGTGCGGCGCTAGATGTGATCGCAGAAGGGGTAGACCCAGAGCGGGTCTATGCGGTACGGGGCGGACTGGCCGCTTGGCAGGCTGAGGGACTCCCGATGGCCACCGGCCCAGAGCCCGGGGGGCTGGGCGAGTAGGTAATGTGCGGGCGTTCGTGCCACGCTTACGGGACGATCCACGTCCCCGTTTCGCAGCACAACGCCCTACCAATCGCCTCAGGCGAGGTGATCAGTGCCTGCTTGCCCGTGTGCCGAACGAACCGGATGCTCGCCTCAATCTTGGGTCTCATGCTGCCGGAGGCAAAGTGCCCTTCTTGCAGGTAGCGCTCCGCCTCCGCCACGGATAGCTGATCGAGGTCGATTTGGTCGGGCTGCCGATAGCGCAGCGCCACCTTTTCGACGCCCGTGGAGATAAGCAAGAGATCGGCGCCAATCCCTTCTGCGAGCAGGCTCGAGGCGTGATCCTTGTCAATGACCGCCGCTGATCCATGGAGCAGGCCCTCCGCGTCGCGGACCACGGGAATCCCACCGCCGCCCGCGCTGACGACGATAAACCCGGCCCGAACGAGCGCACCGATCGCATCCACCTCGACGATCTCGAGGGGACGGGGCGAGGCCACCACCCGGCGCCAGCCGCGTCCGGCGTCTTCCGATACCGTCCATCCGCGCTCTGCAGCGTACTGCCGCGCTCGTTCCTCGTCGTACCACGAGCCTACGGGTTTGGTGGGCTGACGGTAGGCCTCGTCGTGAGGGTCTACCACTACCTGCGTGATGACGGTGGCCACGGTGCGCGGCGAGCCCCGGCGTGCGAACGCGTTCTGCAACTGCTGTTGAATCATGTATCCCAGCGAGCCCTGCGTGTCAGCCACGCACACCTCCATCGGCACCTCGTCCACCATGGCGCGCGCCAGCTCGTTGGTGAGCAGGCATACACCCACCTGGGGGCCGTTGCCATGGGTCACCGCGATGCGCCACCCCGCTTCGACCATGTCCACCAGCGGCTCGGCCGTCTGGCGCATGCGCTCGAACTGGTCCTCCACGGACTGGTGTTCGACATCGGCGATCAGGGCGTTGCCGCCGAGGGCGACGACTGCCACGCGCCCCCCGGGGGATGCGCTGGTGCCCGCATTGTCGGTCTGGATTTCGCTCACGATTCGCACCTTGTACCTAGGGCTCGAGCACTCGGCGGCAGGGATTGCCCCCAACGCACTATCACTCGGCCAACGTCTCCGCCAAGCGGGCGATGGCACGCTCAAAGCACGCCATGGGGGCGCGCACCAGCCCGGCACCCACCTGTCCGATGCCAGCCTGCCGGTGGGCAATGCCCGTGTTAATGATGGGCGCCACGCCTGTATCGACCACCAACCGTGCATCGATGCCCGAGGGCGCACCGGTAAAGGAGAGGGCCGGCAAAGTAAACGCGGGGCTGGTCCCCAGCGTGATTTGCAGCATCTCGCGGCTATAGGCCACCGCATCCTGCGGCGAGCCGCCCACGAACTGGACGATGGCCGGCGCCGCCGCCATGGAGAACCCACCCAAGCCCACCGTCTCGGCGATGGCGCTGTCTCCCAGATCGGGGTTGGCGTCCGCGGCGCTGTACCCGGGGAAGTAGAGGCCATCGATCATCGGCGCGGGGGCCGTCAACCACTCATAGCCCAGGCCGCTCACACGAATGCCAAAGTCCACCCCGTTACGCGCCATGGCCGTCACCAGGCTGCTGGCGGGCACGCCATGGGCAGCATCGAGCATCGCCTTGCAGGACGCCATCGACACGTTGAGGAAAAAGTGATCGTTCCCGCTGATGAACTCGAGCACGGCCGCCACGTCGCTCGCGTCCATCCCTGTCCGTACCAGTGCTGGCGCGATTCTGCGGAACAACAGCCCGGAGGCGGCGACATTCCGGTTGTGCACCTCATCCCCCATGTGCAGCGCTTGCGCGATGAGCGGCGCGATCTCGATGGGACCGCCAGTGTCCAGCGCTCGGGCCATGGCCGGCCCGAGGACGTCTCGCATCCATCGCAGCCGACCGAGCACCTCGTCGTCGTAGGCGCCAAAGCGCAGCACCTTGCCGAGGCCCTCGTTCATGCTGCTAAAGGCCCTGTTGCCGAACGTCTGGTTCTCAACAATCCACACCGGCATCGACGGACTCGTCACACCTGCCATGGGGCCAACGGCAGCATGGTGGTGATTCGGCTCAAGTCGGATGGCGCCTCCCGCCGCGAGCCGCCGCGCTTCATCCGGCGTCGCGGCCCACCCCTCGAACAGGATCGCGCCAATGATCGCCCCCTGCATGGGACCGCTCATCGCGTCCCAGGCGATGGGAGGCCCGGCGTGGAGCAGCATGCGATCCTCAATACCGGGTATCACCTCACGCGCTGGTGCAACGCCCCGAAGGATCGGCTGTCCGGCATAGAGCCTGCTCACCGCCTCTTGGTTGGCGGCGTCCACGCGCTTGTCCACCAAGAGCTCTGCCAGTTGCATCCCGACGGTACGATCACCCTGGGCCGGAGGACTCCACTCGAGGTGTACGACCGGCGCCTTGGCATCGCGGATCGCTTCGGCAAAGGACGCCAAACCAACGTTGACCACACTCAATTGCTGCTCGAAAAGCTGTACCGACACACTGGCCTCCTCTAGGGGCGGGCGACGTCACGACGCCGCTCCACCTGTCATCGCGCTCCGCGCTCACCGGCGGGCTCACGCCCCTCTCGCCCGTTGTAACACACGTTCCCTTCAATGGAGCACAGAATGCGCGCGGCCAGCCGCGCCGCCTGCGCGTTGCTGCGTCCGAGGATGACCCCCGCCTTCTCCAGGGCCGACTGCTGCCGCGACAACTGCTGCGGATCACGATCCGTGCCACACACCGACGCCACAAAGGCGAGGGTGCGTCCCTCCTTGGAGGCGATCTCGCGCGCCTGCTCCACGGCCGGCACGATCGCTTCGGAGGGGTTGGGGTGCGACCCATAGCCCAGTACGACATCAAAGAGAATGACGGCCACGCGCGGGTCCTGCGCCTCCTGCAGCATCCGCTCGACCCGCAAGCGATAGTCGATCATGGGATGCGGCCGCCCGCGGGTGAACTCATCGTCGCCCATATCGACTGTGGTATGCCCGCGGCTCTTCCAGGGATTCGATAGCTTTTGCCCACGACGCACCGGCGTGTTCGAGCGGATGGGGCCCAGGCGCTTCCGCAGCAGATAAGTGCTCTCGTAGCTAAAGGTGCCACCGCTAAAGAGCCCCCGAAGGTAGAGCTGGCCCGGGGCAAAGGTGAACTCTTGCCCCCCCGTGGGATCCCTTGGCCGCAGCTCGGGGATCGAGCCTCCCGCAAGGAGCGTGGCTTCGGCCGCCGCCTCATCGAGGGTATCGACGCTGAGGACATCCGGGGCCCCCGCGCGCACTGTCGCCCCGATGAAATCGACGACCACGGGCTTGCGTATCTCGCGTGCGCGGGCCAGTACCCGCTCGGCGACGCGTTGCGAGGGGGGCTTGGAGATGAGCACGATCACGCGTGTCGACCGAACCTCAGCCAACGAATCGAGTGCATCCAGCATGGTGGTAGCGCCGACGGCTTCGTTGAGGTCGCGGCTGCCCGTGCCGATGGCCTGTGAGACCCCTCCGCCCCACTGGTCGATGAGTGAGGTGACTTGCTGCACTCCCGTCCCCGAAGCGCCAATGATGCCAATACTGCCGCGCCGCACCACGTTCGCGAACCCGAGCGGGACACCGTTGATGATCGCTGTGCCACAGTCGGGGCCCATCATGAGCAGGCCGCGTTCGTGCGCCATGCGCTTGAGGCGAATCTCGTCCTCGAGGCTGACGTTGTCGCTGAACATCATCACGTGCAGGCCCTTGCCCAGCGCCTTGAGCGCCTCGGCGGCGGCATACTCCCCAGGAGTCGAGATGAGGGCCAGGTTCGCACCGGGCAGCTCCTTCACGCCCATGGCGATGCTGCGCGGCACCGTGGGATGCGCCTCCGTCTCAGAGGCCGGCGCCTCGCGGCGCAGCTCCTCTTCCGCGCGTTCGATAGCGGCTGCCCCCGCGTTGTCACCGACGGCATCCACTGCAATGACCAGGTCGTTGGGCTTGGCCTGCAGCCCCTCGATGGTAACGCCGGTGTCGTGTAACAAGTCCAGGTTGGCCGGCGTCGCCATAAAGGCGAACGCCTGGTTGATGCCCTCCAGCGACGCCAAGGTGTTCGCAAGCTGCATCAACGTCACCGAGTCCCGGTACAGGTTGGGTAGTACTTTATGCAGCGTTGGCATGGTGCTCCTCGCTCTCCTTCGTCCACAACTGCAGCCCTCGCAGCAATCCCAGGAGCCCATCGGCGCCTGACGTGGCGCCTACGTACAGGGCAGCGGCTATCGCAGCGTCCAGCGCTCCTGCACGACGCGGCGCGTTGATCGCCGCGGCCACATCGCGCAGCCGCTCTGTGGCCCGGCCGCGCACCGCCCACCCGAGATAGACGCGGCTCACGTCGGTGGTGCGCGTGGCCAGCGCCTCCACCCCGTCTCCCAGTGCCGTCACAATAGCCATCTGGCGCGCGTCCATCGGTTGACAGTGCATCCCGATGAGCAGACCGGTGATGAAATCGTCGCCCGACGGCGTCAGCCCCGGCCCGAGGCCAACGAGCCGCGCCGCCTCGTGGAGCGCTGGGCCAAGAGCGCCAGACCTCACCGCGGCGACAAGCCGCCCCACAACGTCCGCCGCCCGCCCCCACAGGGGGCTCGCTGGCGCCCCACCGATGCTTCGGTGCAGCGTCTGCCACGCCTCCTGCCACCGACAGCTCCAGCCAGGGTCTCGCGGTCGCCGAGACACAGCCTCGAGGGAGGCGTCCCAGATCGCCGCCTCTCGCAGCGCAACGACACCACCCTCGAGGTGTAGGCGACCGCCCTCGAGCCACGCGCGCCGCCCCGGAGGCGCCAGTGTTCTCATGGGCGCCACCCGTGATGGGAGCAGGATGCCCCCGGGGAGATTACCGACCTCCTCGTAGGCTACCGTCACCATGCCGAGCGGGAGCCACGGCGCAGGTGGCGAGATGACGACGAGATTCGCGGCGCGATCAAAGGCGCTATGCCCGCGGAGCTCGACCCACCGAGTCGTCAGCGGCTCGAGCTCAGCCGAGATGGACACCGCCGCCGGCGCCCTCATACTCACACTCTCCTGTCACTTTCCTGATGCGCCGGTCTCGGGTTGCGTGGCGACTGGCTGGCTCTCCGGCACCTGCGCCGTCTCGCCGCGGTACAGCATCATGAACAGGGCGATCAGCGCTACCGCGAGATAGCCGATCGTCGCCCCCCAGGCGACGCCGATGCCCAGCTCGGTGGCATGAATGATGCCAAAGAACGAACACGCCGCGCCGAACAGCGCATACCCGATGGCCGCCCGCCAGTTCTTGTCGATGATAAATGCGGCGATGGCGGCAAGGATCATCCCCACTAGGATGGGGCCGGAACCCAAGACCACCATCCCGGTATAGTACACTCCCGCTCCACGCAGGGTCCCGGCGGTGACATCCGCCGCATTTGTGCCTGCTGCACCAAGGGCGCTATCGACCTGATTCTGCACAAAGTTAGCGATCCAGGGAATCAGCGCCAGTGCGACCGCCGGCGCATGCCGGGCGGGGCTCGCCGTAAACGCCTGCGAGGTGATGAGCAACCCGATATAGATGAGCAGCGGCAGGATGGCCACCAGCGGGATGATGTTCAGCAGAATTGGCAGCAGCCCTAGCACGCCGAGCAACAGGATCACCAGCCCACTGGCCCAGGAGTACCCTACGCGAGCACCCACGCTCTTCCACCCTGGATGCCCGATGTACACCAGGGTGGGGAAGGGGCTCCCAAAGAGGGAGCCGATGAGGGTGCCGATCCCGGCCACCAGCATCGTCTCGCGCGTCGAGTACGAGTCCCCTGCCGCCTCGGCGCTCTCGACGTTATTCAGCGATTCGAGAAAGAGATAGATCGCCAGAGGTACCGCGGTGACCAGGTACGGCACGATGCGCGGCAGCCCGATGAGCAGCGGCTGCAGACGCGGCAAGGGAATGCCCACAGCAAAGGTCGCCAGGGATGCCTGCAAGGCGTCAAGGCGCATGAACCCGGTGACCCAGCCGAGAATGGTGCCGACGAGGATGGCCGCCAGGCCCGCAGGGATATTGCCGGGCAGCTGCACCCCAGCTAACCACCCCACCAGGATGATGCCCAGCGACACCATCCCAATCCACGCCACCTCCCACACCTGAAAGGCGGGGCTCATGGCGATAAAGGTGATAGCTACACCCGCCAGGGTGCCGAGCATCGCCGCCCGCGGCGTCAAGCGTCGCATCGTGGGGCCGATAAAGGCGCCGATGATGGCGATGATGCCGTGCACGAAACTCCAGGCCACGCCTACCCCCCACGCCAGCAGGGGATCATTCGTGCTGAGGTAGAGGGGCAGCATCACGGCAAAGACCACGAGAAAGTAGTGGGGCACCGACACCCCATAGGGCACCGCCGTGACGGTCCCGCGCCCCTCACGCTGACCCAAGCGCCAGCCTTGATAGGCATAGTAAAAGTTGCCTATGGCAATCGACAGCACCAACCCAGGCACAATGGTGCCGAACACGAGATCGTTCGGCCATGCCAGGACGCCGGCCAGCAAGCTCACCGTCACCAGCACGTTCGTGAGGTGGTTCGTAAAGAGGCCAAAGAACCCGTTCCAGTCACCCGACACCCACAAGCGGGGTCGGGATTCTTGGCTCTCCATCGCACCCTTCCTTGTTTATGCGCACGTCAGGCCATTTCGGCCATCGCAGCCTCGGCAGCCGCGGCGCCCTCGCGCTCTTCCTCGACCTCTGGATGAGGCAGAAAGCTGAACCCGAACAGCAGTACCGCCATCAGCAGGTAGCCCAGCGCCACCGTGGGCGACTGGGCCCAGCCGATACGCTGCCCATGGACAAAGCCAAAGAACGATAGCACCGCCCCGGCCAGCGCAGAGGCCGCTGCAGAGCGGAACTGCCGCTCGATCATGAACACCGTGATAGCGGCCAGAATCATGCCGCCAACGATGGCGCCGCCGCCCAATACCGCCAACCCATCGTACAGCACCCCCGCCTGGTCAAGGGCGGCAATACCGACGTCGGCTGCGGTCGTGCCGGCCGCCGTCAGAGCGCTATCGATGAGGCCCTGTGCCCACGCTGCGAGGTGGGGAAGGAATGCGAGGACGATGGCGGGGGCGTGGGCCGAGGGCGTTACCTGAAAGGCCTGCGCCCCGATGAGGGCACCGATGTACAGCAGGATCGGCAGAACCGCCACCAGGGGGATGATCTCGAGCAACAGCGGGATAATGCCCAAGATGGACACCACCGCTACCAGAACACCCGTGGCCAGGGAGTAGCCAATGCGACCGCCGACCTTCTTCCAGCCGGGCTGGCCGATGTAGACCGCGTTGGGGAAGGGACTGCCTAGCAGTGTGCCGACGAGGCTGCCGATGCCGTCGACGAGCAAGACGTCTTTGACGCTGTACTCATCGCCCGCGGCGTTGGCGCTCTCCACATTGTTCATGGCTTCCATGAAATCATAGATGCCAAAGGGGATCGCTGTGACAAGGAGGGGCGCAACGTCGGCAAAACCGGCAAACACCTCATTGATCGCCGGCCGCGGAAGGCCGACGTCTAGTTGGCGTAGCGTCTCACCGAGTGCGGCCGGATTCATGATGCCCGAAATCCAGCCGATAAGAGAGCCCACAACGATGGCCAGCAGCCCGGCGGGAGCGCGAAACGGAAAGCGGACGCCCGCCATCCACCCGCCGATGACAATCGCCAGCGACACGAGGCCAACCCAGGGCGTCGTCCAGATCTGTTGGGCGGGTCGCATAGAGATAAAGGCGATCGAGATACCGGCCAATGTGCCCAAGAGGGCGGCTCGCGGCGTGATGCGCTTGATGGCCGGCGCGATGAACGCGCCGACCACCTCGACCGACCCCTCGATAAAGTTCCAAGCCAGCCCGGCCTGCCATGCGAGGATGGGGTCCCCCGTGCGTAGATACACGGGCAGCATGATGAGCAGGACGACGATGAACATGTGGGGCACGCTCGGGCCAGCAGGCATTGCCGTGACGTCGGTCCTACCCGTGCGCAGGGCCAGACGCCGCGCCATAAAGGCATAGTATACGTTCGAGATAACCAGCATTACCCCCACGGCGGGGATGATGCGTCCAAACACCAACGCCCGGGGTAGATTGACGACATCGAGCAGCAGCCCCGAAAGCACCAGGATGTTCAGGATGCTGTTCGTGCCCAAACCAAAGAAAGCATCCCAATCGCCAGGCACCCACCAGGGGATGCTCCCGTTGCGCGCTCCATTCTCACGCACGGCCATATGTTGCCTCCTCGCTGCGCCGGCGAGTGAGGGCTGGACGCAAGGGTGCGACGGGCTCGTCAACGCAGGGTGGCGTGCGACGCCACCCTATGCAAGCGGGAATCAGAGATCCAAACGGTTAGGCGGCGACCTTTTCCAGCCTCTGCAGAACAGAGACGACGTCCGACGAATTCGACACCCAACCAAAGATGCCGCCCTGCGCCTTGATCATGCGCAGACCCATCTCCTGGAACTCGGGAAAGTACGAACCGACACAGTCCTCGAGCACGATGCACTCGAACCCGCGGTCATTCGCCTCCCGGACGGTGGTGTGCACGCAGACCTCGGTGGTCACGCCGGTGATGATGAGGGTCTTGATCCCCCTGTTGCGGAGGATCAGCTCGAGATCCGTAGCATAGAACGATCCCTTTCCCGGCTTGTCGATGATCGGCTCGCCCTCCTGCGGCTGCAGCTCGTCGACGATGTCGTGGCCATACTCGCCACGCACGAGCACACGGCCCATGGGCCCCTGATCACCAATGCCGCACGCGAGATGGCCACGGGCCAGCTTGGTGGGTGGGGCATCTGCGAGATCGGGACGGTGTCCCTCGCGCGTATAGATGACAAAGAGGCCAGCCGCACGCGCGGCCTCCAGAACGCGTCGCGTGGGCTCGACGGTGCTGCGCAGCGGGGTTACATCGTTGCCCAGCATCTCGCCAAAGCCCCCGGGGTTCACGAAATCGCGCTGCATATCGATGACGAGCAGTGCCGTGGACTCGGGATCGAACTCGAGGGGATACGGCTCCGCTGGAAACGTGTGCGTTGCCATGGCAACCTCTTCCTTGATGGTACACACTCGTATCACTGAGCGTGGTGTGGAGTACGCACTCGACACCAAACACGCTCTAGCCTCATTGTAGGAACCATCCCCCTTCAAGTCAAGTATGTTGATTCTTAAACTCTGGTTTCTGCCGACGTCATTGCCCCCAGGATGCTACGCACACCCCGCCGAGGCGGGCACTCATCCGCGCGTCGGGCCGTCAGCCGCCCAGCGCCGTCACAGCCTGTCCATCAGCGCGCGCCCAGCACCCCATTGACATGGCGAGACCGGAACGATAGAATGGGATTATGGTGGGTTCGTGCCTGCCTGTGGTGGCGCTCGTGCCGCAGCCACACGCGGCAGGGCATCGCTACTCCACCACGCTTCACCCCGCTGAACGCCCCCTCTTCCATCCGATCGCGGACACGTGCTGGTACACATCGGTGTCTCTGTGTCGCATCCTGGCACCCTCCCAGCGCAACGTCCGACACTCCATGCGACGGCCCTCTCGCCTCCCGGTGCGGCATCCTAGACCTCTGCCGTCGTGGCGACGTGTGGCACCAATCGTAGAGTATGAGAAGGAGTGTGATCCGATGGCGTTCAACCCGTTTGACGAAAAGGGCTTGCCCCTGGAGAACCAGATCCGGAGCTGGTCCCAGCTCAACGTCGAGCCCTACAACAAGATGGAGGTCGACCCGTATACTCGCACCCGAGTCATTCTGATGAACGGGATCGAGACCGAGTCAGCGCTCTTTTTGCACCAGTTGGCCCGCCATACCGTCGATTCAGAGCTCAAGAAGCGGCTGGCGTTGGTGCGGCGCGTCGAGCAGCAGCAGGAAAAGGTGGTGAACTGGCTCGTTCCGGGCAGCGAGTCCAATCTTGAGGTGACCATCGGCTATGAGCAGGTGGCCGTCGACCTCACGGCTTATCTGGCCCGCACAGAGCCCGATTCTTATGTCAAGGCCGCTCTCGATTTCGCCCTCCTCGAGGACTTTGACCACCTCTATCGGTACGCGAACCTCCTCGATCTCGACCTGAACATCCCCGGGCAACGCATCGTCGGCGAGATGACCGACATCACCCCGGGTCGCCCCACCATCGCTGAACACCGCCACCCCTTTGACGAGATACGCAGGCCCTACGACAGCCGTACCGCCGACATTCTCACCAAGCTGCACGTGGCCACCATCGTGGCGGGCGAGCAGCAGACGATGAACCTGTATATGAACATCGGCAACCGGTACGTCGACATGGTTGGCCGCGGGCTCTACCTCGAAATCGCCCAGATCGAGGAGCAGCACGTCACGCACTACGAGTCGTTGGCCGATCCCACCATGTCCTGGTTCGAGCGCCTCCTGCTCCACGACTATAGCGAGGCCTACATGTACTACTCGTGTATGGAGACCGAATCGGACCCCCGCATTCGCAGCATCTGGGAGGCCCACCTGGAGATGGAGCTGGGCCACATCCAGGAGGACCTCGAGCTGATGCGCCGCTTTGAGAACCGGGACGGCCGCGAGCTGTTCCCCGCCGAGTTCCCGGAGATTACCATCCTCCAGTCCAACAAGGACTATGTCCGTCAGGTCCTCAGCGATCAGCTGTACCTGAACGCCAGCGACACCGAATTTGTGCCGAACAGCGAGATCCCGCTGGACGCGCGCTATTACTGGTACCAGAACAGGGTCAATAACGGTCAGGGCTTTGTGCCAAGCCAGGCCGTCATCGAGGCGCACATCAGCAGCAAGGGGAGCGACTACCGCTTTGAGAGTGAGGGACCGCACCCCGTGGAAGAGTTCCGCACCCGGGAGGCGGTGCCCACCGGGATCCAGCGGCCCTAGCCGCGGGGCGCAACGAAAGGACAGGCGCGCGACCACTCGGCGTCGCGCGCCTGACGTATGCGCCGAGATAGAACGGCACGCCGCGCTATTGAGGAGCGGAGCAAAGCCCGCCTAGCGAGAGTAAAACTCGACGACCAGGGCCAGGTCACAGATGACGGGCACCTCTTCGCGCTGAGGGAGGTAGCGCAGCGTCACCGCCATGTCGTCTTTGGCCAACTCGAGGTACGGCGGCGGAGTGGCACTGTCGACGGCCTCAACCACCATGGGGATGTTCCGGCTCGACGGCTTGATGGATACGACATCACCCGGGCGGATCACGTAGGCCGGGTAGGTCACCTGCTTGCCGTTCACCTGAATGTGCCCGTGAGACACCAGCTGGCGCGCAGCATAGATCGTCGGTGCCAGCCCACCCCGCAGCACCACGGCGTCCAGCCGTGACTCCAGGGCGTGGATGAGGTTTTCCGGCGTGGTCCCCTTGCGCCGGGCGGCCTTGCGAAAGTAGTTGCGCATCTGGCGCTCATGGATGTTGTACTGGGCGCGCAGACGCTGTTTCTCCATCAACTGGCGCTTATAGTCCGACATGCGCTGCGGCCGCCCACGTTGCACCCCACCGTGTTGGCCCGGCGGGCCCGGTCGGCGCTCCATGATGCGCGCCGCCTTGGGCGTCAGTGCAATACCCAAGCTGCGCGATAGCTTGGCCTTGGGTCCGGTATACTTCATACTCTCCTCACAACCCACTAGGGCACCCGCACACTGCGCAGCGTAGAGCAGCAGCAAACGCACGAGGCCCAAAGGACTCCAGGGCCTATCTTAATATTATTGTTTGTGATTGTCAATATACCCACTAACCGCACGAGGTGCCCCCGGCGACGGCGCTCCGGGGGCACCTCGGAGCGCTGGTTCGGTTACTGCCCAGCGTATGGCGGGCGGAGCGTCAGGTCGGGCAGTCCGGATGGGGGCAGCGGCAGGCGCTCGACGGGTCCGCTCGGCACTGTGGCGCTCATCCGCGGCAACGCCGACAGCGTCCCAGCCCGCGCCGCGGCCACATAGTCGCGATAGGCGCTGCCGAAAACCGTCATCTGCCGCGTCTCATAGTCGTACAACGAGCCGTTGAACTCGTTGAGGGGCACATTCACACTGAACCACAGCCACTGCTGCACAAGGCGGTTACCATCGGCGGGATAGCCCGTTGCCGCATCGGTGGCCGTCAGCAGGAAATCAAAGGTCTTTTGCATAAAGGCGATGACCATCTGGTCGCCAGCCTCCTGTTGCCCCTCCTGCAGGTGGTTGGCGATGAACGTCGAGGGGAAAAGCACGCCGTACTCGGAGATGATCAGCGGTTTGTCCCTCTCGCCGCGCTCGGCCATCCACGTGCGCATGGCGCGTACCAGCTGCTCAAAGATACCTGGGTCGGCATTATAGGCATAGTAGTAGTTGCTACCCGTATCGCCGTGGTTCAGCGCCATGCGGTACTGCTCGTCAAGGGATAGCGTGGACAGGCCATATGGCAGGAAGCAGCCGTAGCTCAGCCCCTCCGGCAAAATCTGCACGTGGATGTTCCACACGTCCACGGGCATCTTGGTGCCGTGTTGCGCTTCATAGGCCGCTAGCGCCTCATCGAGCCACCGCAAGCGCAGCGGGCTGGGCATCACCACCCCGCCGGTAGCGATCTGCGCCCGAGGGTCAAGCCCCTTGATGTGCGTGTACGCCTCGTGGTAGATGGCGGCGTATTCGCTCGGCGTGTTCCCTCCCTGGCTGGCGATGTCGGGCTCATTGCCAATGATCCACAGGGCACCACGGTTGGCACGGATGGCGTGATCGATCGCCTGCCAGTTGGGAGGCCAACTCCGGGTGTTGAGCAGCTGCACGTAGTGAACGCCGCCGGGGCGCTCGGGCGTGACGCTTGCTGCCCAGTTGCTGTACCACCCAAACCCAAGGGTCGTGATGTCCTCAAAGTCGCGCAGCCTGCTGGGAAAGCTTGCGATGCCCGGGTATGCGGGTGCCAGTCCGACCCCAAAGCGGCTGGCGAGTGTGTACATCCTGATGTTCCGCGTCACCACGGGAACCCGAAGCGTATACGTGGCCGTGGGTGCGGGCTCGGCCAGCGCGGCTGGCGCCGCAATCAGCAGCGCTGCGAAGAGTAACACGACGCTCATCATCATGTGGCTACGTTGCCTCACGGGGCATCCTTCCGGATGGGTTGCGTGTCATGGTGCATCGTTACGAATATTAGGACACACCGCTGCAGCGGTCAACGGCGGAAGCGCCAACCGAGCGTGGGAATCGTGTAAATTTCGGGGGGGGGAAGAGCAGCAGCCTAGGCCGCGATGGTGACACGGCCAGGCCGCCCCTCGGCGCCCTCGACCGTTATCTCGCGCGGCAGAAACTGCGGCACCAGCCACGCCACCGTGAGCAGGTGCCGCGTCACCGCACTCGTGGTATAGGTAGACGCACCAGCCGCCAGCGCCAGCGGCACGACGAGCTGGTCCGCGAGATGAGCGTCTACCGCCGCCCGGCGGCCGATGTAGCGATCGAGCGGGTCCACCGCGTCATCCGCCACGCGCTCGGCGGGGTAGCGCACCCGGCCATAGCCCGTAAAGCCGGCGACGGCATCCTCGTAGCGCGCCAGGAGAAAGAGCACCGTACCCGCACTGGCGGCAGGCGGCCGCTCGAGCGCGATCTCGGCCTTGATGTGGCGCGCACGCAATCGCGCGACGACGCGCTCGGCCTGGCGCTCGATGATGTGGTCGGGCAGATTGGAGGCTGCCGATACGCCGCTGACGCTCACCAGCCGCCCGCGCTCCTCCAGCGTCAGCGACGTCAGCGCGTCCGACGGGGCGATATGCGCCCTGATCTCGCCCCCACCTGCGGGGTACCAGCCCCAGCGGTGCAGTTCGACATCGACGGCGAACCCTCCCCGCGCCAACGTCGGCAAATAGACCTCTGCGAGGTAGTGGAAGGGAGGGCTCCAGCGCACGTGCGTGCCGCCACGCAGCGTCAGGTGCGATGGCCCCGACGCCAGCGCCAGCGGTGGCAGCAATGCCTGAAAGATGAGCGTCGCCGAGCCGGCGCTCCCCGTGCCGGCTGCCTCCTGGACATCGATGACGTACTCCCCAGCTCGGGGGCGCTCGGTCGGCTCAAAGATCAGCTCGCGCGACCCCACGGCGTCGCCCTCCATCCGAGCCGCGCAGACATCGGCCACGGCGCGGACCGCTGTCAGGTGCTGGGGGCGCAATCCCGCGTCGCGACGCCCCGCGCGAATGCGATGGATCCGAAAGGAGCGCCCGGTAATGGCCGACAGCGAGACCGCGGTGCGCACAATCTGCCCACCCCCCTCGCCATACGAGCCGTCGATGGTCAGCAAGCCGGTCATCCGAGCACCCTCTCCTGCCGTCAGGCTTCGGCCTTGAGCACCTCGACGCGCACCCCTTCGGGGGCCTGGCGCCGAAAGCGCTCCACATCCTCCTTGGAGCCGACCACATCGCCCCAGTGCATCGGCACGGCCACCTGCGGCTTGATGCGTTCCAAGGCCTGGGCGGCCTCATCGGCGTCCATGGTATAGGTGCCGCCAATGGGCAGCAGCGCCACATCGCAGTGGATGTCGTCCATCTCGGGGATCAGATCCGTATCGCCGGCGTGGTAGATGCGGCGGCCCCCCACTGTGACGACATAGCCGACATGGCCGGCTTCCTTCGGGTGGTTGGGCTTGTTGGTGTTGTACGCCGGCACCACCTCGACCGTCACCGGCCCGATCACCACCGTCTGCCCGACCTTCACCAGGCGCACGCTGCCCTCGAGCTGGCCAGCGCACACCTGAGGACAGACGACCACCGTGTCTGGCGTGCGCACCTTGGCGATATCGGCGGGCGACAGGTGATCATGGTGCTGGTGCGTCACCAGCACAAGGTCGGCGGGAGGTCCGTCGCTGATCTTCCACGGATCGATATAGATGGTCCACTCGCCCTCAATGCAAAAGCTCGCATGCCCGAGCCAATTGATGCCCTCCAGCATGGTACACCTCCCGGATAGGTCACGCGCATCTCTGTTGTGATGGTGCAATTCTACCGGCAGGCGGTTCGTCTCGCAAGGCGATGCGCCAGAGCCAGCGCGGTCGCACCGTAGCACGCTGTCCGTGGTGGTATCACAGCTTGCCCAGCCTCAGCCCATCATGTAGAATGGCATCCGCTACACCCCGGCTCTATTCACCTGCATCTGTATTGGAGGGAGTGCATCATGGCACGTTCGTATTGGGGCAAGATCCTGCGCGTGAATCTTACCACGGGCAAGATCAGCGTCGAGGAACCCGACGCGCTGTTCTACCGCCGCAACATGGGTGGCTGGAACTTTATCCTCGAGGTCCTCTTACGCGAGGTTCCGGTCAACGCCGATCCCCTCGGCCCAGAGAACAAGCTCGTCATCGCTCCCGGGGTGGTCACAGGGCTGGCGATCTCTGGCGCATCACGCAACGCCGTAGGCGCCAAGTCGCCGCTAACGGGCGGGTTCGGCGCCGGCGAGGTTGGCGGGTTCTTTGGCGCCGAGTTCAAGCGCGCCGGCTTTGACGGTATCATCTTTGAGGGCGCTTCCCCCAAGCCGGTCTACCTGTCGATCAAGGACGGCCACGCTGAGCTGCGTGACGCCACCCACCTGTGGGGCAAGACCACCAAGGAGACGCTGCAGGCACTGCAAGAGGAGCTCGGCGATCGCCGTATTCGCTGCTCGATGATTGGCCCCGGCGGTGAGAACCTCGTGCGCTATGCCTGCGTGATGAACGAGACGAAGGACGCCGCCGGACGCAGCGGCCTCGGTGCGGTCATGGGCTCGAAAAAGCTCAAGGCCATCGCTGTTCGCGGCACGCTGGGCCTCGACGGCGCGGACCCTGACAAGATCCGCGAGATGGCACGCGACCTGGCGCGGGGAGTGCAGGCGGGCGAGCTCGCTGCTGGCATGCACAAGTACGGCACGGGTGCCCACCTGGAGGACTTTATCCCCGTCGGCAACCTCCCCATCCGCAATTTCCGCGATGGCGAGTTCCCCGCGGCGGCCGATATCAGCGCCAACACCATCCTGGAAAAGATCGGCCAGGGGATGGAGGCGTGCTATGCCTGCGCCGTGCGCTGCAAAAAGGTCGTCAAGACGGGTGCGCCCTACAACGTCGATCCGGACTATGGCGGACCCGAGTACGAGACCATCGGCTCCCTCGGCTCGTGCTGCGGCGTCGAGGACATCGAGGCCATCGCCAAGGGCAGCGAGCTGTGCAACGCCTACTCGATAGACACCATCGCCACCGGCGTGTCCATCGCCTTTGCGATGGAGTCCTATGAGAATGGCCTACTCACCAAGGAGGATACCGGCGGCATCGATCTGCGATTTGGCAACGCGGAGGCCATGCTGGCGGCCATCGAGGCGATCGCCAAGCGCGAGGGGATCGGTAACCTCTTGGCAGAGGGGACCAAGCGTGCCGCCGAAAAGATCGGCAAGGGTGCTGAGCGCTTTGCCATGCACGTGAAGGGGCAGGAGTACCCGATGCACGAGCCGCGCTTCAAGCGCGGGTTGGCTCTCGGCTACGCCGTTTCGCCCACCGGCGCCGACCACTGCCATGCCCTGCACGACTCGGGCCTCGGTACCGCCACTGAAGAGGGCTTTATGCCCAACGCCGGCCTCCGCTCCCTCGGTGTGCTGGAACCGGTCTCCGTCGAAAGCCTTGGCCCCGACAAGGTACGGGCGTTCCGCTACAACTCGGTGAACCTCGTGAGCAGCAACTGCATCGCGCTCTGCCAGTTCGTGCCCTGGACACAGCAGCAGCGCGCCGATATCGTCAACGCCGCCACGGGCTGGGATGTGAGCCCGGTGGAGCTCTTTGCAGTGGGTGAGCGCGCCCTGGCCCTCGCCCGGCTGTACAACCTCCGCGAGGGCTTTACCGCCGAGGACGATCACCTGGCCGAGCGCAGCTATGGCCCCACCGCGGATGGCGCACTGGTCGATGGCGGCATCGACCGCGAGGAGCTGCGCGAGGCGATCGATACCTACTATGGCATGATGGGTTGGGACGACCAAGGCGTGCCCACCGCCGCCACGCTCCACGATCTGGGCATCAGCTGGGCGGTTGCGTACCTGCCCAAGTAACGCCCGCTCGTCCGTCAGGGGCTCCGCTCACTAGCGCGACGACTGTCGGAAAACGGGTCTTGGCGAGCCGTTGCTCGGCTCG
>DUUT01000006.1 GCA_012841405.1 Chloroflexota bacterium | reverse complement strand
CGAGGCGGACCGATCGGTCCGCCTCGTTCACACCCTGCGGGTGCCATGGGGCGCTCAGGCGCTGCTCAAAAAGGTGTCGCGCACATCCTCGTACAGCGCGCGCACCTTGGCCACGGCCGGCGCCAGATCCTGCTGCCACACCTGCCAATGCGCCTGCACCTCCTCGGGCGGCACCAGGGCGACCAGCAGTTCCCCTTCCTGCTCGCTCTTGATGGGGAAGGGTAGCTTGCCCGTGCTGCGATAGATCCACGTCACGAGGGCGATAAGGAACGCCAACGGCCCCAGCAATCCGGTGATGAACCCGCGCCTGAAGGAACTACCCATGGTAGGTCGCCACTCCTTTCTCGACGAGGCTGCGCACGTGGTCGGTGGCGTCGTCCACGGTCATGAGCCTCAGCCCTGTCTTGTGTAGCATGGGCACCTTGCCTACCATCACGTAGAGCACGAGCCAGGCGACCGGTGCGGCAATGAGGGTGGCTCCCGCCCACAGACCGAGCAGATACTTGAATACTTTGAACATGAGGCCCCCTGCAGGTAGTGTCAGTGCGTCTGCGCCGGATCCGTTGCCCCGGGGCGGCCCGATGATAACATGCCGCCTAGAGAGGGTCAAGTGCCGTGGCGGTGTAGCGACCATGCCGAGGCCGGGGGAGGCGTTGGTGGCGGATAGGTCGCCACTTGGAGGTGGCAACGCCTCGTCGCGCCCCTGTCGGGAGCAGGTCCCCGCCCCCTGGAACGCCCCCCCCCGCGCGCTCCGCAAGGCGCTTGACAGCGCTGCCGCATCCCCCTATAATCGACCCAGATTGCACAATTGAACAGCCTTCGGGGCAGGGTGAGGTCCTCAGCAGGGGGCCAATTCCCGATCGGCGGTGTGGCGGCCAAGGCCGTCCAGCCCGCGAGCCAGCAATGGCAGATCCAGTGACGCTGGAGCCGACGGTATAGTCCGGATGAAAGAAGGTAGCCTTCCACACTCATTGGGCAAGCCCCGTTGCTGTTCGGCGCGGGGTTTTTTGTATGCATACGTGTCGGACGATCGAAACGCATACGGAGCGGCGGCTCCGTCGCCGCGCCAAGCCACCCATCTCCTGGCGCCACGCCCTGACGCCGGTAGCGCTGCTTCTCTTTGTGGCCCTGTGGGATCTGCTCGTGCGGTGGGGCGGATACCCAGCTTTTGTGCTCCCCGGACCGGGGCGCGTGGCGGCGCGCTTTGTGCAGGCGCTGCAGGACGGCACGCTCCAGGCCCACGTCGTCGTCACCCTGGGCGAGGTGTTCGGGGGTCTCACCCTCGGCCTCACCGTGGCGCTCATGCTGGGCTACCTCCTGGCCAAGTCGCGCCCCTTGGAGCGGATCCTCGCGCCCTGCATCGTCGCCTCGCAGGCGGTACCCATCGTGGCGCTGGCGCCGCTGTTGGTCATCTGGTTTGGCGTGGGGAGTTTCTCCAAGGTGCTCGTGTGCGCCCTCACCCTCTTTTTCCCCGTGCTGATCAACACCATCGTCGGCATCCGCAGCGTTGACAGCGACCTCGTCGACCTCATGCGCTCCCTGGAGGCCACCCGCTGGCAGATTTTTCGCTATCTCGAGGTGCCGGCGGCGCTGCCCGTGCTCTTTGGGGGGCTCAAGGTGGGGGTGACACTCTCGGTGATTGGCGCGGTGGTGGGCGAGTTCGTCGGCGCCGACCGCGGGCTGGGATTCCTCGTCAACCTTGCTCGGGGCCTGTTCGATACGCCGCTGATGTTTGTGGCGCTGTTCACCCTCATGGCCATTGCCCTGACACTCTATTTGCTGGTCTCACTCCTCGAGAGCGCGCTCTTGCGTTGGCGCTGGCCCGAGGACGGAGCCTAGATCATCCACGTATCGAGGTGGGGTATGAAGTCGCGTGTGCTCTTGTGTGTCGCTCTCCTGCTGGTGTTGGCCGTCGTGGGCTGCTCCCCACGTGCCGAGGCCGATATGGACGGGGAGACCCGTCAGGTGACCATCGCCATGGGGTTCGTTCCCAACGTCCAGTTCGCCCCCATGTACGTGGCCATCGAGCGGGGCTATTTTGCCGAGGAAGGGATCGAGGTCGTCCTCGACTATGGCCTCGAGACGGATCTCCTGCAGCGCGTGGGCACTAACGATCTCCAGTTCGCCATCGCCAACGGTGACCAGGTCATCCTCGCCCGGGCCAACGACCTGCCCGTCACTTATGTCCTCAACTGGTATCGCCATTTTCCGGTGTGCGTGGTCTCGCTCGCGGAGAGCGGCATCACCACGCCGGAGGACCTCATCGGCAAGACGGTGGGCATCCCCGCGACGGAAGGGGCCAGCTACATCGGCTGGCTCGCCTTCCTCGATGCCGCCGGCATCGCTCCCGACGAGGTCAACTTGCAGGTCATCGGCTACACGCAGGTGGCCAGCCTGGTGGAGGGACGGGTGGACGCCGCCATCTGCTACGCGCAGAACGAACCGGTCCAGCTGCGCGAGTCGGGCTATGAACTCAACCTGCTCGACATGGACGACTATACGCAGCTCGTGTCGGCCGGCATCGTCACCAACGAGGCGACCATCGCGGAGGACCCCGCGCTCGTGCAGGGGATCACCCGCGCCTTCGTGCGCGGCCTGGAGGACGCCATCGCTGACCCCGACGCGGCGTTCGACATCGCGCGGCGCGCCATCCCCGAGATGGACGATGCCACCGCCACACTGCAGCGCGCCGTGCTCCAAGAGTCCATCGCCATTTGGCGGTCCGAGCAGTTGGGGCACAACAGCCCCGCGGCGTGGGCCGAGTCGGTCGACTTGATGCACCGCCTTGGCCTCCTCACCAGCGCCATCGATCCCGAGGTGCTGTACACCAATCGGTTCGTGGCAGCGCGGTGACGACCATGCGGGCACAGCGGAGCGCGACGGGGGCGACCAGCGCCGCCAAGGGGGCCGTGCTGGTCGCCGAGCGCGTCGAGATGACCTTTGTCTCGCCCGACAGCTCCCTGGAGGCGCTGGCGGAGGCCACCGTCGCCCTGGCGCCCAACGAGTTCGTGTCCATCATTGGCCCGTCGGGGTGCGGCAAGTCGACCCTCCTACGCATCCTGGCGGGCCTGGTGCGCCCAACCGGTGGGCGTGTGCTGCTCCATGGCCAGCCGCTCACCCACCCGCACCGGCAGATCGGCGTCGTCTTTCAGCACGCCAACCTGATGCCCTGGCGCTCGGCGCTGCGCAACGTCACCCTGCCGCTCGAGATCCAGGGGATCGCCGCCGATATCGCCGAGCGCCGTGGCCGCGAGATGCTCGAGCTCGTGGGCTTGGCCGATTTCGCCGACGCCCTGCCCCGCGACCTCTCCGGCGGGATGCGCCAGCGCGTCGCCCTCGCACGGGCACTGGTGCACGACCCCGAAGTACTGCTGCTGGACGAGCCCTTTGGGGCGCTGGACGCGCTGACGCGGGAGCGGATGAACTGGGAGCTGCTGCGCATCTGGGAGGCACGCCGCAAGACGGTGCTCATGGTGACCCACGACATCCAGGAGGCGATCTTTACCTCTGACCGCGTGCTCGTCATGACGGCGCGGCCCGGCCACATCCGCGCGGAGGTGGCGATCGACCTCCCCCGCCCGCGTTCCCCCGAGGACCTCTACAGCCCCCGGTTCATGGAGCTCTCCCACACCCTGCGCGACCTGCTGCGCTAGGGCACCGGACGCACGGCGGCAGGGAAGAGCGCCCCCGCGACCCAGCGCCACCTCGCGGATGCGTGGGGGTAGGCGGCGCTCATCCGCCGCCGTACGCCTCCGTCGCGCGCACCCACGGTCCGGTCCTCTGGCGCGGCATTCGCCGTGCTCTGCGTTTCCGTGGTTACGCTGTTCCGTTCGCGTGGCGCGGGTCGCGGACGGCAAAGCGCATCGCCGCCCATCCAGCCAACGAGAACACCAGCGCCACGACGAACAGGTTGCCAAAGCCGATGGTGTCGGCCAGCCAACCGCCCAGGAGGGGGGCCACCAGGATGGGGACGGAGAGCAGGGTGTTGGCCAGGGCCACGTACGTGGGCAGGTTGCCCGGCCCGCCGAACTCGAGGGTGATCCCCTGGCCGGCCACGAACATGCTCGCCAGGGCACCATTCATCAGCATGAACACGGGGTAGAGCCAGAGGCTGTTGGGCGCGAGCAGCACCAGCACCAGCGCGCCGGCGCCAAGCAGCGCACTGATCTCGGAGAGGAGCTTGTTCCCCCGGCGATCCGCCAGCATCCCCAGGAGGGGGGTGGACACCGTCTGCACGATGAGCGCCGCCATAGTGAGATCGGCAGCAAAGGTGTCCGTGACGGCAAAGGTGCGCTTGCCGTAGACGATGTAGAGCGCTGTGCCCATGCCACCGAGCACGATCAGGGAGCGCGCCACGAGGTAGTGGCAAAAGTTGTGGTCGGCGCGCAGCACGCCCGGCAACCGCCGCCAGTATTCGCGCATTGAGGCGGCTTCGGCCTCGGGCTGCAGGGGCGGCTCGCGATTCAGCGATAACGCCGACCAGGACAGCACGTGGCAGGCAAAACACAGCAAGAAGCAGATCCCGAAAGAGATGGGAAAGGCATAGGTGCCCAGGACGTGGCGGGAGAGCATCGTGCCAGCGACGCCGAGCAATCCCCCGATGGCGCTACTGAGGCCAAAGAAGATGCCACGCCGCGCCACGGGAATCACCTTGGAGAGGAGGTGGTTCCAGGCGGGGCCGCCCAACCCACTGCTCAGGTTCGCGATGGCCATGCCCCCGGCCAGGATGGCATACGAGACCGCCGCCGGCGCCTCGGGATAGAGCAGACAGGTCAGGCCGATGAACAGGTAGGGGAGGCGCTCCATGACGCTGATCCGCAGCAGAAACGGCTTCTGGCGCGCCAGCCGCTCCGAGTAGCGCGCCGTGACAAGCTGCGGCAAAAAGTATCCCACGTTCTGGATGGCCGGAATGAGGCCAATGAGCAGAGCGGAAGTGGTCAGGTGGCTCGTATAGAGTGAGAGCACCGTGGAGCCATAGATAAAGCTCACGGCCAGGT
>DUUT01000005.1 GCA_012841405.1 Chloroflexota bacterium | reverse complement strand
TCACGGAGCCGAGGGTCTCGACGGCGGGCAGCTTGCGGATGAGGGCGTTACGTCGCACCATGCGCTGCGCGCCGAGGGCCAGGGCGATGGTGACCACGGCGGGCAGGCCCTCCGGCACGGCGGCCACCGCCAGGCTCACGGCCACGAGGAACATCTCGCTGAGGGCTTCACCCCGCACCACGCCGACGGCGAACACCAGGGCGACGATCGCCAGGGCACCGAGAGCCAGCCACTTGCCGAGCTCGGCCATGCGCCGCTGCAAGGGGGTCTTTTCTTCCGCGACCTCTTGCAGCAGGTCAGCGATCTTGCCGAGCTCCGTGCGCATCCCCGTCCCCGTCACGATGGCCGTACCCCGGCCATAGGCCACCGCTGTGCCCATGAACAGCATGTTGCGCTGATCGCCGATGGGGACGTTATCGCCCTCGATAGCGTGCGCCACCTTTTCGACGGGCACCGACTCGCCGGTGAGGGCGGCCTCCTCAACACGCAGGTTGGCCGACTCGAGCACCCGGGCGTCCGCCGGGACCCGTGCCCCCGCTTCGATGAGGATCACATCGCCGGGGACGAGTTGGGTTGCTTCCACCTCGTGCAGCTGGCCGCCGCGGCGCACGCGTACCGTCTGCACGGCGAGCTGCTTGAGCTTTTCCATGGCGCGTTCGGCGCGGTACTCCTGGGTAAAGCCCAGGAACGCGTTCAGCGCCACGATGACGAGGATCATGATGGCGTCGGTGCCCTCGCCGACAAAGAGCGAGATCACGGCGGCCACCAGCAGAACGAGCACCATGACTTCGGTGAACTGACCGGCGAGCACGCTCCAGGGGCTGCGGAGGGGGCGCTCTTCGAGTTGGTTGGGGCCGTACTGCTCCAACCTCCGCACCGCCTCGGCGTCATCAAGGCCATCACGATGCGAGCCGAGCCGTTCGACGACGGCGCCCTCATCGAGGAGGTACCATCGCTCCATGGGGGCATGCACTCCTTCCAAAATGTGCGGATGAGAGGGGGCCTATCACGTTAATTATACCGCAGGCGGCACGCTGGCGTACAGCATTACGCCTGACGCAACACCTCTGACGGGTTCCCCGTTGGGGTGCCGGGTTGCGTTGCCCTCATTACGTGGGATCCTTTGCTGGTGTTGCGGCAGGCGCCGTGTGGACGCGACGTCCCCGGCCAGGGGTTACGGCGAGGAGGGCGGCGGTGTTGCGGGTATCATCGACGGCGCGGTGGTAATGGCCCCCCGGGGGAGGTCAGCGAGGGCGACGGGCCTCGACAGCGGATGCCGCCCTCGACCTCCCCTTGCGTCAGGCTCGCCAGCTCGGTACAGAAGGCGCTGACGGTGGAGCGCGCGGCGCGTAGCGCTACCAATCGAGGCGCGACCGCCCAATGTTCTCCAAGAACTCGGCGCGCGTCGATTGGTTGCGCTTGAAAGAGCCGAGCATGGCACTGGTGACCATCCGCGCATTGTTCTTCTTGACGCCGCGCATGGCGGCGCAGAGGTGATAGCCCTCGACGACCACCCCAACACCCTGCGGCTCGAGGGTATCGAGCAAAAACTGGGCGATCTGTTGCGTCATATGCTCCTGGAGCTGGAGCCGTCGCGCAAACATCTCGACGATGCGAGGGATCTTGCTCAGCCCGATCACCCGCCCGTTGGGGATATAGCCCACGTGCGCCCTGCCCATAAAGGGCAGCATATGGTGCTCGCACAGGCTGTAGTAATCGATGTCGCGCACGATCACCATCTCGTCATAGGCAACGTCAAAGATGGCGTCGTTGATCAGCTTGTCGGGATCCACATGGTAGCCAGCGGTGAGCTCCTGAAACATGCGCGCGATGCGCTCGGGCGTACGGACCAGGCCAGGCCGGTTGACGTCTTCGCCGATGCCTTCGAGGATGGTGCGCACGGCGCACGCGATGTCGTCGGTGCAATCCTGTGGTGCCACATCGACCAAGTCGTCCCGAAAGGTGTCAAACTCGGATGGATTCACAGTGAGTGGTGGCATAGTTCCCTTTCATCATCGCGCATCGAGGAAGGCATCGTATTAGCCCGCGGAGCGCGTCGTACTCAGCGAGCGGGCCTCGCTCATCCTCGTCTATCATTATCGAGTGGCCAGAGGACGATGTCGTCTCGCCGCTTCAGGTCGTCGCGGTTCAGGCGGTCGGCGATCGACGCCATCGGCTCCCCGGTCTCGGGGTGAGGCAGCGTCGGTGCCAGATCGGCCAGGGGGACGGCCACAAACGCATACTGGGTAATGCCCTCGGATGGGACGCGCATCGTTCCGCTCGATTGGACGCGGTCACCGTACAGGATCAGGTCCAGATCGATGGTACGGGCGGCATACGGATCCTCGGTGCGCACCCGGCCGAGGTCGGCCTCGATGGCGCGCAGGACCTCCTCCTTGAACGTGCGCGGGGGGAGGGTGGTGAATGCCCGTGCCACGGCATCAAAATAGCAGGGTTGGTCCGAGCCGTCAACGGGCGGGTTCTCATAGACCGGCGAGATGGCCTCGAGGCGGCAGCGCTCGCTAAGGCGTTGTACGGCGAGACGCAGGTGGCGCTCGGGCTCGATGTTGGAGCCCAGGGCGATGTACACCGGAAAGGCGTGCTGTTGCCGCTCCAGCTGGGTGCGGCGCACCGTGATGCCGACCGAGCGGGCAAAGCGCAGTACCGTCGGCTTGTCCACGGTGACCGTCGCCGCTTGGACGCGCCTGTCGTCCAGGCACAGCCAAGCGATCTCGGTAACCAGCTTTTCGATGAGGTGGTAGCGCGTTCCCTCGGAGAGCGTGGTAATCTCGTGGGTGAGCGCCGAATAGTTGACGGCGTCGTCGATGGCGTCAGTCGCCGCAGCGGGGCGCGTGTCCACGTCGAGGGTGACGTTGATGAGCACATCCTGTCGCTTGACGCGCTCGTCGGGGTTGATGCCAAGAATGGCGCGTACCAGCAAATCACGGATCATGATGCGATCGGTCATCGTCTTGCCCATCTCCTCACAGGTGTTGCCCCCCGGTCACGTAGAGCACCTCTCCGGTGACAAAGGTTGTGCGCAGCAGGTAGAGCAGCGCTGCGACGATATCCGCGGGGGAGCCACTGTGACGCAGGGGGATACTGGGCAACAGGCGCGCCACAAACTCCTCGCCCTGCCCCGGCGGAGGGAGGATGACGCCCGGCGCAATAGCGTTCACCTGGACGTTGGGTGCCAGCGCCTGGGCGAGGCTCTGCGTCATGGCGACGAGCCCCGCCTTGGTGAGGGTGTAGGCGACGCGGCTCGCCGTGGGGCGCGTTCCACGCCAGTCGGCGATGTTGACGATGTGGCCGCGGCGGTCACCGAGTTGTGCGGCAAAGGCCTGGCACAAGAAGAACGGCGCCTTGAGATTGATCGCAAAGTGACGATCCCACAGGTCCTCGGTGGTCTCGGCGACGCCGACAGGCTCATAGATCGAGGCGCTATTGACCAGGGCGTCGACGTGGCCAAAGTGCTCCACGGCACGCGCGATGACGCTCTGTGCCGCACTGGCATCCATAAAGTCGGCCTGGATGGCATAGGCTTCGCTGCCGATGTGCTCTACCTCGGCCACCGTCTGGCGGGCAGCGTCGGCAGAGTGCCCATAGTGGACGACGACTCGCGCGCCGGCACGCGCCAGTCCGAGGACCATCGCCTTACCGAGGCGCACCGCGCCTCCGGTCACGATCACCACTGCTCCGGCCAACTCCATAGGTACTCCATCTCCTTGAGAATGTGGTAGGGCGGCTAGCTCTGGTGCCCATTCGAGACGTCGGCGCACGCGATGCGCTTCTCGGCAATGGCGTCCTGCAGGGCGTCGAACGACTCGACGAACGCCGTGATGCCGTCGTCCTGCAGGCGTTCGCCGACGGCCGTGAGATCGATGCCCAGGTCAACGAGCTGCGCCAGGTAGTCGCGCGCCTCGTCCAGCCCATCGTCGAGGGTGTTGCTCACCGTACCGTGGGCCAGAAACGCCTCTATCGTGGGCACGGGCAGGGAGGTGACCGTATCGGGCCCGATCAGACTGTCGACGTAGAGCGTATCGGGATAGTCGGGATTCTTGGTGCTGGTGCTGGCCCAGAGGGGACGCTGGATCCGTGCGCCCCGCTGCGCCAGCGCAGTCCAGCGCTCGTCCTCAATTACGGCGCGGAAATGGGCATAGGCGACGCGAGCGCTGGCTACCGCGGCCTTGCCCTTGAGCTCGTCATAGCCCAGCGTATCGAGGGCGGCGTCGACGGCGGTATCGATGCGACTGACAAAGAACGATGCCACCGAGGCCACGCCGCTCAGGTTGCCATTAACGGCGGCCAGGTCCTCCAGGCCGGCCATGTATGCCTCTAGCACGGCCTCATACTGGGGCAGGGAGAAGAGCAGGGTGACGTTCACGTTCACCCGCGCGGCGATGAGCGCCCGAATGGCGGGGAGGCCCTGCGGCGTGCCCGGCACCTTGATCATGACGTTCGGACGCCCGAGCGTGCTGTACAGGCGCTGCGCCTGGGCGATGGTGCCACGCGTATCGCGGGCCAGCCGGGGACTGACCTCGAGGCTGACGTAGCCGTCGACGCCGCCGGTCTCCTCATAGATGGGCCGTAGCTGATCGGCGGCGCGGCCGACATCCTCGAGGATCAAGGCCTCATAGATCTGATAGGCGGACTGGCCGATGCAGGCCAGGTCTTCGATCTGGCGGTCATACTCCTCCGAACCCGTAATGGCCCGGTAAAAGATGGTTGGGTTGGTCGTAACGCCCCGGATCCCCTGAAGAAGAAACGCCTCCAGGCGCCCCGAGCGAAGGTATGAGCGCCGCATATCGTCCAGCCAGACGCTCTGGCCGAGCTCTGTGAGTGCGTGTAGTGTGGTCATGCGTCGGGACCTCCGAGCATGGCGCAGGCCGCATAGCGCCTGTAGTGGGCCATGCGCCTGGACGCCCTATGACTCTCCTGTTCACCCATGATAACACAATATAAGCGATCAGGAAAGTAGGGAATAGTTCCTAGGATGGCACTCGTGCTCGGACTCCAGGGACATTATCGGCATCGTGTACCGCGTTCGACATCGGTTGCCGGTGGCAGGTTGCGGGCCTGTGAGGGGTACGATGCGCGAGCCCCTACCGGGCGAGCGAGGCCCTGGGGCTGCGCATTGGCTTACGTCGCTGCGGGGGCCTCCTCCAACCCCACGTGGGCCGCTCCCAGCAGGGCCACGTCGGGGTAGGTGATAACGTGAATCGGGATACGCGACAAGAGATCGCGCAGGCGCCCCTTGTCCTGGAATGCGCGGAGAAACGCTTCCTCCTCCAGGAGGGGGAGGAGGCGCGGCGGGATGCCACCGCCGAGGTAGATGCCCCCCGTCGCCAGGACTTTGAGCGCCAGGTTGCCCGCCTCAGCGCCGAGGATGGCGACAAAGGTGCGCAGCGTGGCCAGGCACAGCTCACTCGGCTCGGCGACGTCGAGCGCCCAGCGAGAGATGACGGGTGTGGCGTCGCGCGCGGCGGCCACCTCTCGTGCCAGGTCGGGGTGCTCTGGGGCATAGTTCGTGTCGCGCAGATAGGCATAGATGCTCGGGATGGCGAGGCCTGAGCACACGCGCTCGTAGCTGATGTGGCCGTACCGCTCCGTGAGGTAGCGTAGCAGCCCGATCTGCAGCTCACCGATGGGGCCAAAATCCGTGTGCCCCCCTTCGGATGGGTGCGGCCGGTACGCCGTGCCGTCCCAACAGAGATAGGCCTCGCCGAGACCTGTGCCTGGGGCGATGACGCCGATGGCGCCCGTAGGGTCGGGATCGCCGGGGTTGAGGGTGTGCACGTCCTCCGGTAACAGCTCGAGTATGCCGTTGGCCACGGCCTCCAGGTCGTTGATCAGGCGGAACGCCGTGAACCCGAGGTTGTGCGCCAGCTCCTCGCCGTCCAGGAGCCAGGGGAGGTTCGTCGTGGTGACCTTGTTGTCCATCACCGGGCCCGCTGCACCGACGCACGCGTGCTCAAACTGCAGCCCCGTGTCCGTGATGAACTGCCGGATCACCGCGTCAAGGCTCGTAAAGTCGGCACTGGTATACGTGGCCGCTACGACGGGATCGCGTGGGCCATGGTCCGTAGCGATGGCGGCAAGGCGCGTCTTGGTTCCACCAACATCGCCGGCGAGAAGCATGGCCGTGTGACCTCCTCATGTGGTGCCGTCGGTCTTTGGTCGTGAGCCGCTCACGCGTGGCGGATGGTCGCGCATCCCGAGCGCGGCCATCCGCCATGGGGCAGGCGTTACCGCTCGCTACGCCAACCCCAGCAATCGCGCCATGTTCCCCCCCATCACCTTGGCCCTGTCGTCCTCGCTCAGGTCCTGGTACCACACCTGGCGCAGGCCGAACTCGAAGCGGGTGGGGCAGAAGGGGGTGTCGCTGCCATAGCACACGCGCTCGGAGCCGAGGCGGTCGAGGGCGACGAGCACCTTGCGGTAGTCGGCCTCCGAGTCGATGAGGTACCACTTGGGGTACTTGGCGGCGAACTCGATGACGGCGTCGTGGAGCGTGGGCTGGCCAGAGCCGCCCATGTGCACGATCATGATGTTCAGATCCGGGAACATGTCCGAGATCTTGGCGATGCGAAACGGGTGCGTCTTCTCAAAGTCGTTCGCCCCGCAGTGGAACGCCAGAACGATGCCCGCCTCGGCGATCATCTCCACGAGGGGCAGGCTGAGCTTGGGGTCGTCGATGTAGTAGCCGTCGCGGGCGCCATTCAGCTTGACGCCCTTGACGCCATACTCCTCGATGCAGCGCTTGAGCTCATCGCGCGCCGCGTCAAACCCCGTGAGGGGGTTTACGCCGCCGAAGGGAATAATGCGATCGGGATGGGCCTTGTAGCCCTCGTTGATCGCCCGGTTGTCGTTGGCCATCTCCTTGGTGTATGACACCATGGGCCAGCACACGGCGCGGTCGACGCCGAGGGCATCGAGCCGCCGCAGCAGCTCATCCACGCTGATCCCTTGCTCCGGAGCGCGGGAGGAGATGTGGCAATCCGCATCAATTCGCATGGTTATCCTCCGTCAAGATAATGATTGTCTAGCCAGAGATCACCGGGAGCGCACAGGGCACGGGAGAGAACGGTGCGCTGATTGGGCGCAGTGTGATGTGGCTTTCCCAACCAGGGCGCGATACCCCTCCATCGCTGCCCTGATGATCTCCCCCCGTGATGTGCGGGGGGGCGGTCAGCGGGTGTGCTGTGCTCTGCGACCTCTGGGGTCCTCTGTGGTACTTGGGGCTGACCTCCTAGAACCGACCCACGCGCGGTTGGCCGGGGTCGGTGGCCTGCATGACGGCATCAAAAAGGCGCTTCATCAGGGTGAAGCGGATCTCGGCGTGGGCAGGATCGTCCCAGAGGTTCTCGAACTCGTGGGGATCCTCCTGCAGGTCGTACAGCTCGCCGAGGTCCTGGCCATGGTAGACGACCAGCTTGTAGCGCTCATCGACGATCATGTTGGCGTGGCTGGCGTGCTCCAGCGCCAGGGCGTCGTGGTACTCACAGCGCACGAAATCGCGGTGGGAGCTCGGATCGGCACGCTGGGTCAGGATGGGCAGCAGCGAGCGCCCCATCACGCGCTCGGGGATCGGCAGCCCCACGCACTCGAGCAGCGTGGGCACCACGTCAGTGAGCTCTACCAGGGCGTCGCTCCGCAGCCCCTGGGCAAAGTGGCCCGGCCACGACATGATGAGGGGCACGCGGACCACCCCCTCATAGAAACGGCACCCCTTGAGCAAGAGGCCGTGGTCGCCCAGCATCTCGCCGTGATCACTCATAAAGATGACGATGGTGTTGTCGCGCTGGCCGCTCTCGTCCAGCGCGTCGAGGATGCGCCCCAGCTGGTCGTCGATCAGCTCGATCTGGGCATAGTAGGCCGCTACCATGCGGCGCGCGTCATAGTCCAGCGGCGAACGCGGGGTCGTGGTCTGGTGGTCGATGGCGGCATAGGCGCGCTGGCTCTCGAGCTCCTCCGGGCGAAACAGCGGCAGTGGCATGGCGTCGATATCCATGCGCGCCATGTACTCGGGCGGGGGATCCATCGGTGGGTGCGGATCAAAGGGGTTGACGCTCATCAGCCATGGCCCTTGTCGTGGCTCGCTCATAAAGGCGATCGCCTCGTTGGCGCACCACGTCATCTGGTGGTAGCGCGCAGCGATCCCTCGCGAGTAGTCGGTCTGTATCTTGAACCCTGGCTGGCGATCGCCGCCGTACGCCTCGCGCCAGTTCACCCCCTGGTCGCGCAGCCACCGCTGGTAGGCGTGGTCCTCGATCGGCCAGAACGGCTCGGGGCCGGGATGGTGGCTCCACAGGAAGAGGCGATAGCCGTCATCGGGGCGCACCTCGACGCGCCCCTCGGCCGCCGAGAGGTGCAGCTTGCCCACGAGGCCACAGTCATAGCCTTCATCAGCCAGGGTACGGGTGATCAGGCCCGTGTCGCTGGGGTAATAGTCATTGCCATTGCGGGTGACGTGTAGCGTGCTGGGATACTGCCCCGTCAGGAAGGAGGCCCGACTGGGCGTGCAGATGGGGCTTTGGCAGTAGGCGCGGCTAAAGGCCACCCCCTCGGCGCAGAGCCGATCGAGATGCGGTGTACGGATGTGCGCGTTCCCCAGCGCGCGGATGGTGTCCCAGCGCTGCTGGTCGGTGCAGATCCACAGGATGTTGGGGCGCTCGTCGGGCATGGTCGATCCTGACCCACTCACGATGTGTCTCCCTCATGCGTGACAGTAAAAGGCCAAAGCGACAGCGTCATCTTGTGACGCGTCACAACATGACGCCGTCATCGGCGAGCTGGCGCCGCAGGGCGGCGGGTTCGAGGTTTCGGGGGGCGATGCCCAGGCGCGCCGCCATGGCTGCGGCCGTACCGGCTGCCTGGCCGGTCACCATGGCCGGTGGGATCAGGCGGATCGCCTGCTGCGCCCACCCGTCGGCGCAGATGCAACGCCCGGCCAGCAGCAGGCCGTCGAGCCGCTCCGGAACGAGGCTGCCATAGGGGATCCAGTACTGGCCCACATTGGAAAAACTGAGGCCTGAGGTGCCGATGGCGTCGTCGAAGCGGCGCTGCGAGAGCATATCCTCGCGGCTCAGCTTGTGGAGGCCGGTGATACGCCGGCTGTCACGCACGCCGAGCTGTGAGGCAAACGCCAGCAGGTGCGCGTTCTCAAAGCCGGGGACGGACTGACGGTACAGGTCGATGGTCGCCACCAACCCCTTGCGCAGCGTCACCTCGGCAAAGGTGAGGTCCTCTACGCTCAGGGCGTCGAGGGCGCCATCAAAGATGTCGTGCACCGAGCCCTCGTCCTTTCCTCCGCCGGCCCGGTCGGCCAGCCCCAGGATGTTGATCCAGTACACACCGGCGTCACTATCGGGCGTCGTGTTGGGCCGTAGGGGAAAGCCGCCCATCTCGCGCACCCGTGCCCGGAGCGCGCGGGCCTGCTCGGGGTGGTCGCGCTCGAATGCCAGGAAGCGGTCGCGATCGATGCCGCCCATCTTGAGGTTGAGGCCGATGCGCTGGCGCCCCGTCTCAAAGGTGGCGCCCGCCAGGGCGGCCACATCGCCGTCGCCGGTGGCGTCGATGCAGACCTTGGCGCGGATCGCCTGACGCCCCGCCTTGGTCTCGACGATGACGCCCTGCACGGTGTCGTCCTCGACCCAGGTGTTGGCGACCCAGGAGTGGAGCCGCAGCTCGGCGCCCGCCTCGGTGCACAGGGCGTCGGCCACCACCTTGAGCAGCTCCGAATCGACGTGAATACGCGTCGGCGCGTCGAGGCCGAGGCCGTTCATGGCGCGCAGCCGCTCCATCGCCTCCCAAGGGATGTCGCCCATCACGCGCTCGCCCGCCTTGTTGAACAGGCCATCCATGTAGAGCACCATGCCACCCGTTGCCAGGCCGCCCAGGCAGCCATAGCGCTCGACGAGCACCACGCGCGCGCCGAGGCGCGCCGCCGCGGTGGCCGCGGCGAATCCCGCCGGTCCACCTCCCGCCACGACGACATCCACCTCGCGGACGATGGGGATATCCCGAGCCGACTCTCGTACGGTTGCCATGGTCACATCCTCCTGGGCGACGTCGGGGCTACCGGGTGCAGCCCTGGCGGCATTCTAGCATCCCCTCTCCGATAACGGCAAGCGCCTCCGCGGGGTGAGGCTAATGGCGATGCTGCTCCCCCCGTTCCGGGCGCCAGTTGCCCCGCATGCCGACTCGTGATACACTCCGAGCGACGTTCGTCGCGATGTCTGTCCGTCACTGCATCGTGCGGCCCTTGGTGAGGGGGTACATACCTCAGAGTGGGTGCCTCTATTGCCGGCGGCGATGTGATTCGATACACGGCATTCGACAATGAGCCAGGGCCCACAGATACGTCCCGCCCCGAACGTGCGTCGGTCGCGGTGCGGTCCAGGCCGACACCAAAGGAGACCCTATGGCGGAGACGGCGATCCGAGGTATGGTGACGCGGCGGCAGCGCTGGGCGTGGTACCTGTACGATTTTGGCAACTCGGCATACGCGGCGGTGGTGTTGTTGGCCGTCTACTCGGCCTACTTTCAGGGCAAAGTCGTAGGCGGCGCCGAGGGCTCACGGCTGTGGGGGCTGTCGGTGGGCATCGCCATGCTGGTGGTGGCCGTGATCTCGCCGGTGTTGGGCGCCATTGCGGACTATTCGGCGTCCAAGAAGCGCTTCCTCTTGCTCTTTACCGTCATCTCGTGTGCCTTCACAGGCGCGCTCTTTTTCGTGGGCGAGGGTGACGTCTGGAAGGGGATGATCTTTTTCGTCCTGGCAGAGATTGGCTACCGCAGCGCCCAGGTGTTCTACAACGGTCTGCTCCCCGAGATTGCGGCGCCCGAGGAGATGGGGCGCATCTCGGGCAATGGCTGGGCCATCGGCTCGGCGGGCGGCATCGTGTGCCTCGTCCTCATCTTGCCGCTGATTTCCCTGGTGGGTGGCACGGCGATCATTCGCCTCTCCCTGCTCATCACCGCGGCCTTTTACGCCGTGTTTTCGATCCCGATTTTCCTGTGGCTGCCCGAGCGCGGCAGGCCCCAGCCCCTCCCGCGGGGGGAGACCTATCTCTGGGTTGGATTTCGCCGCCTCTGGCGTACGGTTCGGTCAGCGCGCCAGTACCAGGAACTCGTCAAGTTCCTGGGGGCATTCCTGGTGTACAATGACGGCGTCATCATGGCGCTGGATTTTGCCGCCATCATCGGCGCGGTGCTCTTTGGCCTGAACCAGCAGCAGCTCATCATCTTTGTGATCATTGTGCAGGTGACGAATGTCGCTGGCGCCTGGGCCTTTGGGGCGGTGGCCGATGCGACGGACTGTAAGCGGTCGCTGAGCTTCTCGATTCTCCTGCTCGTGGCCGTCGTGGTCTGGATGTACTTGAGCCGGACGGTGCTCGAGTTCTTTATCATCGGTGCGGTGGCGGGGTTCGCCATGGCAGGCATCCAGTCGGTGAGCCGTACGATGGTGGGGGTCATCACGCCACCACGGCAGTCTGCCCAATTCTACGGGCTGTTTGCCGTGGCCGGGCGCACCTCGTCCTTCGTGGGGCCGGCGGTGTACGGGTGGGTGGCCGCTGAGGCGGCGCGGGCCCATATGGCGCAGGGGATGGCGCCTCTCCTGGCAGAGCAGGGGGGGCAGCGCCTCGCGATCTTGACCATCGGCCTGTTCCTCGTGGCGGGCCTTGTGTTGCTATGGACGATGAACGAGGCGCGGGCGCGTGCCACGGTACGAGCACTGGCGCCGGTACCCGGAGACTAGCCGCGAACAGGTTGTTCGCGAACAGGCGGCTAGCGCAGCGCGCAACGCCGGCAGCGTTGTCGCGCGCGGCAGAGTCGACTACGACTGGCGGTGTTCCCGTCGGAGCGAGGGCAACATCGTCGGTGGGCTGAGGGAGTAGAGATGGTCACAGCTGTCGCCCGCTATGCCTATCCTCGTCGTCGCGCCATACGGTGGGCGCTGCAGCGCTTTGCCTGGGCCGCCTTTGGTTTGCTTACCGACCTGGAAGTGATCGGGCGTGAGAACCTGCCCAAGCAGGGGCCGCTGTTGGTGGTCGCTAACCACTTTTCTTTCATTGATCCGGCGCTGATGGTGCGGGTGGCGCCGTGGCCGCTCGAGTTCGTCGGTGGGTTCCGTATGCCCAATGCCCCTGCGGTGGCGACCTTTATCCCCAAGGTGTGGGGCTATTACGCCGTCCATCGCGGCGCAGTGTCGAGGGAGGCGTTGCGCGCCGGAGAGGCCGTGCTCGCTCAGGGAGGCATTCTGGGCATCTACCCCGAGGCAGGGAGCTGGGCCACTGTGCTGCGGCCCGCACGCCCTGGGGTCGCGTTCCTGGCGGCACGGACCGGGGCACGGATCCTGCCGATGGGGTTCGATGGGGTGCCGAATGTGCTGCCGCGGCTGCTGCGTGGGCGGCGGGCGCGCGTCACCGTGCGCATTGGGCGCCCATTCGGCCCGTTCCACGCCACGGGTCGTGGTCGCGAGCGTCGGGAGCAGCTCGAACGCATCGGGCATGAGATCATGTCGCGCATTGCCGAGCTCTTGCCCGCCGAAAAACGGGGGCGCTATTCCCCTGATCCCGCTGTGCGTGAGGCAGCTCGCGCGGCCGAGGTCTATCCCTGGGACGATGCGCCCGAGATCTAGCGCACCGCCCCATTGCTGCCAAGTGTCAATCAGGAACGCTCGTCATGTCTGCTCTGGCTGCGATCGTCAAATGCGTCGACCACGTCGTCATCCAGGTTGAGGATCCGGAACCCCTGTTTTCGCTGTTCACCGGCCCGCTGGATCTCCCCGTGGCGTGGCCGATCCAGAGAGGCGACTGGTACACCAGCGGAGGCATCTGCGTCGGCAACGCCTGCCTCGAGATCGCCGAGATCGCGCACATCGATAGACGACGGAGGCGCGTGGCGCGAAACGCCCACCTGTTGGGGATCGCTCTCCTGCCCATCGGGTTGGACGCCAGCCTGAGAGAGCTGGTCATGCGTGGCATCCCCCATAGTCTGCCCGTGCCTCATTTCGGGGAGCACGCCGACGGGACGCGGAGCGTTCGGTGGACCAACGTTCTGCTGGGCGGGTTGGCGGGGGAGGGCGGCAGCATCCTACTGCGCAGCCGATGGTGGACACAGGGCACGCCCATCGGGCGCGCGCTTGCTGCCCTGAGCCGCATAACGTTCCGTAGCTACTGGGCAAGCCTGGCGTGGTCCGATACGGGGCGCTTTGCGGTGTACATGAGGGACTATGCCCCAGAGCTCGTGGAGGCACTGGCGGAGCAGCAGGCTGTCTTCTCTGAACGGCGCGGTGGGCCGCTAGAGCTCGTGGGCTTGGCCGAAGTGATCGTGGGGGCGGTGCATCCGGAGCGGGTGCGCCAGCGCTGGCAGAATCTCCTCGCCCCCTTGCTGCCCGTGGATCGCGGGTACTGGCAGCCTGCGTCGGGCCCGGGGTTGCGGATTGTGCCCCACGATGAGGACACCTTGCTGGCCATCGTCCTGCGGACGCGCTCCCTTGCTCGCGCCGAGGCATGGCTGCGCGAGGCGCAGATGCTCGGTGGCGTGGTGGCGGGCCAAGTGACCATCGACCGGGCCGCGGTGTGCGGGCTGGACATCCGGTTGACCGAGTGATGGCCCACGGTGCTGAGCCGCGCCACGTGAATCGCCTGCGGGGCGTTTCGGCGATTTGGCGGAAGGCGCGAAATGTGGTATCATGGGCCTCGTTGCGGAGGCGTGGTGTAGTGGCCTAACATGCTGCCCTGTCAAGGCAGAGATCGCGGGTTCGAATCCCGTCGCTTCCGCCACAGAGGGCCATGGCTTACTAGCCATGGCCCTTTTTGTTTCTCCCTCCTATGGGCGCCACCGTGTGCCCATGCGACGCGCTCTGCCTCCGTGGGATAAGCTCCTCCACCTCTGGGTGCGCGCGGGTCGCATTTCCCGTGGGGCGGCGAGTTGCTCTATAATAGCGCCTACCGACGCCGCCATGCCCGGCCGCGAGGCCGACCCAAAGAGTGAGGTGAGCTTTGAGCGACGCGTTGAGCCCCAAACTTGAGATCGAAATCCAGCGCGCCGAACGCTACTATACGCGGCTGCGGCGCAAGGTGGCCCGCTGGCTGGAGCGCCACCACGTGCAACCGACGGTGCGGGAGTACCTCCTGCTGCTCCCCGACATGTTCACCCTGCTGATCCGTCTGCTACGCGATCCGCGGCTGAGCTCGGGGCTCAAGCTGCAGCTCCTCGGCGCCAGCGCCTATGTCATTTCTCCGTTGGACTTTGTCCCGGATTTCATCGTGCCCTTTGGCCTGACGGACGACACCGTGGCCCTCGCGTTCATCCTGAGCCGCGTCGTTGGTCTGATGGGCAGTGCGGGCGAGAGCGTGCTGCGCGAGCACTGGGAGGGCCGGGGCGATATCCTGCGCCAGATCGAGCTTGTGCTGGCGACGGCGGACGAGGTGCTGAACCGTCGCGTGGCGGGCTGGCTCTCGCGCCGGTTTGGTCGCCCCAAGGCAACGGTGCGCGAGCTGCCGGCAGAGGCGGCTCATCCCGAGGAGTGACGCTAGGCGCACCGGCCGTCGGCCCTCGATGCGCCCGCATGGCTGGAGTGAGCCCTCGAGCCCTTGGTAGTGCTTTGAAAAGGGCCACAGCGTGGTTCTGAGCGTGGCGAGAAACCTTGTCGATGGGCGTCACGGCCCCTCGCGTACGCTCGGGGCGACATCGTTTCTACGTCGGGCGCGTTTTGAAGCACGCCCTCGCACGAGGCGTAGCAGAGGCCGCCGACGGTGGCGGGCTCGCACCCGTCCGGCTATAATGGGTACAGTGAACAGCCGCCGGGTTCCCCGTTCGTCACCCCGCTCGCGGGCGCCGTGCGGCGCCCCCAGTCGCCTCACTCCCGCTTCCCGGCCCATTCCCATAGGATATGGTGCGACGATGACGCGCTATGATCGCGATCGTGATACGCTGATCGTGTCCCTGGCGCCTCGCAGCCGCAAAGCGACCGAATACGAGGGGCAGGGAGTGGTTGCCGTCGTCAATGACGCTGGCGAACTGGCCGAGCTCTCCATCGGCGCGGCCACGCGCTTTATGGAGCAGGCGCGCGATGCCGGCGTGCCCATGCCGACGCCCCAGCGCCCCGGGGCGGAACCTGAGCGCATGGCGTGGGTCCAGGCGGATTCCACCATGATCCGCCTCTTTGGCTACGACGAGGAGGCTCGCGTCCTCGAGGTGGTGTTCCGGCGCGGTGGCGCCTACCGCTACTATGACGTCCCCCCGGACGTGTTTCGCGGACTGCGCCTGGCCCCCTCCAAGGGGCGCTACATGCACGAGCACATCCTCGGCGTGTACCGCTGGGTGCGCCTGTCGCGAACGACGGCCCCGTTGGCAGAGTAGAGCGGTGGGGGACGGTGCCGCGGATGGCAGCCCCTCAGGCGATGCACCTCATTGTGCCTGCGCCGAGAGCAAGACCTCGCGCAGCCGAGCCCCCACGGTACGCACCTGCTGCTCGTCGTCCAGCAGGAGCACCGCCACCGACACGCCGCTTTCCGTCTCACCGATGGCGATGGGCGGGTCGCCCGCCAGCAGCGCCTCTCTCACCTGGCGCCCGGTCCACGAAAAGTCCGCCGCCAGGTCGACGTATACGCGCGGCACCACGGGGCGCGCCCGGGGGTCGTCCACGAGGGTACGGGCGCAGATTCCGGGCACGCCATCGAGCATGGCCACGATCTGATCGGCACGCCGTTTGTACTCAGCCGTCTCTTCGGCTTCATCGCGGGAGACAAACACCTCGAGGGCGGCGACGAGGGCGGCAATGTCTTCCTTCCCCACCTTCATGGGGCGGCCGATGGCGCTGTAGGGGCTGGCGTTCAGCCGACAGGCCTCGATGAGGTCGCTGCGCCCCAAGATCAAGCCCGTCGCCTGGGGGCCGCGAATACCCTTGCCGCCACTAAAGACGACCAGATCGGCGCCATCCGCCAGGGGCTGGCAAAAGTTGCTGCGCGGCGGGAGCTCGGCCGCGGCATCCACGATGATGGGGACGCCAGCGCGCCGCGCGATGGGCGCAACCTCACGGATGGACGGTTGGCGGTGGATGTCGAGGTACAGCATGATCGCCGCTGTCTTGTCCGACAGCCCACCCTCGATATCCTCGAGTGTCATCTGCTGCGGGCATCCGACGGGCACGAGGCGGGCGCCCGTGTACCGCATGGCCTGATAGACATAGCTGTGGCCCTTGCTGCGCTGGACAATGATCTCGTTGGCGCCGTCACCCGTGTCGGGGAGGGCGCAGATGCGCTCCATATCGGTGCCCGTCAGGCAGGCGGCTGCGGCCAGCACCATGCCACCGGCCGCTCCCGAGCTGATGTGGGCGGCCTCCACGCCGAGGAGACGGGCTATGTACTGCCCCGCCTTCTCGTTGAGCTCATGGAGGTCAACGTACGAGCGTCCCGCCTCGGCCATGGCCTGAAACGCCTCAGGCGGCATGAGCGAGCCCCCCACGATGGTGATGGTGCCCCACGCGTTGATCACCTTGCGAACGCCCAGACGGTCATAGATGTCCATGCTGACTCCTTAGCTCCTGGTACCGCGCCCTCCCTCGCTCGCTGGGCTGCTCTCGTGCCCAGGGGGAGGGGTGTCCTGCTCGCGCAGCTCGTCGTACAGCGAGAACCATTCGGACAACTCGGATCGGCGGCGTGAGGCCTCGCGCTGGCGTTGCGCCTCGCGGAAGGCTTCGATGCGACGGAATATCTCGGCCTGCACCTCCCTCGGATTGGGGACGCGGTGGAAGGTGAACTCGCCGGCGCCCGCCGTCTGCACGAACACGTCGCCATAGTTCAGCATCGCCGCCCAGAAGGAGGGCATGCTAAACCGCACGTTCTGGATCATGCCCAGGCTGGCCTCCCGGCGCTGCTCGGAGAAGAACAGGGGGCGCTTCTTGACATCGATGATGCGCTCGGCGGTGACGGTATAGACGTCGTTGGCCCAGTCGTCGGTTTGCCACCACAACCAGCCCAAGCACACTACCAGCAAAAAGAGCGCCACGAAGGGGTACCCCGGGAGGAGGGCCATCACCCCGCCGGACCATCCCCAGAACCCGAGGAGCGCCGTGATGGCCAGCGCGAGGCTGAGCGCTCCTGGCGCAGTCGTGCTCACGAGCAAAAAGATCCAGTGCTGGCGCCAGGACACGGCGTCGTCGGTGACCACGCGCACCTGTGGCACGATGCCGCTCGCCGAAAGCCACGCCAACAGGCGGGTGAGCCTTCCCGGGACAACCTCCTGGGAGAGGGGGGTCTCGACATAATCGATGGGTTGTGCCGTCGAGGGATCATCCTGCGGCGCTGGCCGATCGAGTTCCTCGTGGAGGCGCGACAAGAGCTCGTCGCGGATGAGGTGGCGCTCGGCGGCCTGGCGGGTGGCACGCACGCGCGAGAGCTGGGCAAAGATGATCTCGCGGAGCTCCTCAGGGTGGGGCAGCCGATCGAAACGGAGGCTGCCGACGGCGGAGGCGGTCTCGATGGTGACCGTGCCGTACGCCAGCAGCGAACCCCAGAAGCCGCGCTCGACGTGGATGTTCTGGATGCGGTCGAGGGGCGCCTCGCTGCGCGACTCGTAGATAAAGGCCACCCGCTCGTGGTGGGTGACGCGCCACGTGGTGACGGCGATATAGTCGTTCGTCCAATCGACCCAGCGCCAGACACTGAGGGCGGCGGCGATGAGCACCGCCACGGCGCTCCAGAGGGGGACGCTCACCGCCATCGGCGTGAGGGCATCGAGGGCTGCGACGATCACCTGGATCACCAGGCCCGCCAGCACGCCGCGCACGAGGCCCAGCGCCAAGCCCAGCCAGTGGCGTCGTGAGACAAAGAGCACCACCTCTCCCGGCTCCATCCAGGCAAAGCGAGGGGCCTCGAGGCGATCGAGAATCTCGGCGGGGATCCACAGATCGGCGTCGAGGTCTGGATGCCGCTCGAGGAGATCCTCAAAGGCGGGCCGGGGGATGGTCCACAGGCGCATGGGCGTCACGGCGGTGAGGGACGCGTCGCGGGGCTCGCGGAGAAAGAGAGAGGTGACGCCGAACCACTCGCCCGGGCGCACCATACCGACGGGGCGCTGCATACCGCGCTCGTCAACGCGGTGGATGGTCGCCTCGCCGTCGGCGATCACAAAGAGAGCGCCGCCGAAATCGGCCTGACGTGTCAGACGCGTCCCCGCAGGTACACGGTGCTCGATGGCGACATCGGCCACCAGGTGCAGGTGGTACTCTGAGAGGTTCTGGAACAGGGGCACGCGTCTGAGAAGTTCGATGAGGTCCATAGGTGTCCCTTGGATACAGACGGTGGTAAGCGAGCGCCATTCTACCCGCAATGGTGCACACATACAAGGTTAACCGAACGCGGGCGCACTCGTGCACGGCGCCCGGTGCAGTGGCTTTTGCTGCCCCTCACGTACCCCGAGGAGTGCGCGTCAGCGCAGATGAACGCCCTTTGTCCGGCGCTTGGTCCGTCGGAGCCGCGCCGGTATAATGGCGGCGGAGGAGCAACGCGTGAGCATCTATGTCGACGTGTCGAGCGCCGTCCATGGCAAGGCCGGGCTCAAACGCTATGCCGAGAACCTGGTGCGCGGTCTCTGCCCGCTGCTGGGTGACCGATTGCGGCTGTTCCATAACAGCCTCGGGCGGCGAGGGCCGTTGCCCGGTTTTGAGGAGTGGCCCACGTCTGGAGTGCGCTGGGGCTACAAACCGTGGCGTTCGCTGGTGGCCATGGGCCAGTGGCTGCGCCAGCCGATGAACGGCCTCGTGCCAGGGGCGACGCTGTTCCACGCGACGGAGCATCTCCTCCCCCCACTGCGCGGCATCCCCACCGTGCTGACGGTGCACGACCTCATCTTTGAGCGCCTTCCTCAGCACCACAAGCTGCTGAACCGGGCCTATCTCGGTGCCACCATGCCCATGTTCTGCCGACGTGCCTCGGCCATCATTGCCGTCTCGGAGGCCACCAAGTGCGACCTGGTAGCGCTGTATGGCCTCGATCCGGCACGCATCATCGTCATCCCCGAGGCGGCAGATCCGCGCTTTCGCCCGCAGCCCACCGAGAGCGTGGAGCGCGTAAAGGAGCGCTACGGTCTGCCGCCTCGCTACGTGTTGGCGGTGGGTACCATCGAGCCCCGCAAGAACCTCTCCCGCCTCGTGGATGCCTGCGGCCGCCTCATGGAGGAGGACCTGATCGACGGCCTGGTGCTCGTGGGCGGGCTGGGGTGGCTGTACGAGGAGTTCCTGCACCATGTGGAGGAATCGCCCTGGCGCGAGCGGGTGATCCGCCCAGGGTTCGTGCCCGACGAGGACCTGCCCGCCGTGTACGCGGGGGCGATCGTCACGGCACAGCCCTCCCTCTATGAGGGCTTTGGCCTGCCCGTCCTCGAGGCGATGGCGAGCGGCTCGCCGGTGTGTGCCAGCGCCACCTCGAGCCTGCCGGAGGTGGGCGGTGATGCGGCGCTCTACTTTGACCCAGAGGATACCGAGGCGATGGCAGCGACGCTGCGTGCTGTGGCGACCGATCCCGATCTGCGCGCGGACATGGCGCGGCGTGGCATCGCCCGGGCGTCGGGCTTTTCCTGGGAGCGCACGGCGCGGGAGACGCTGGCGCTCTATGAGCGCGTCATCGCCGAGGGGATGGCCTAGCGCAGGCACCGACGGGGGCCGGGGGAGAGTGCCCGGTAGTCAGCGGCCCGCTTGACGTCCCACGGTACCATCGGTACCATGTTCCCCGTTCTGTTCGTGCGGATGACCGTCCGTACACTCCGGGAGGTACTGCACTATGGCGCCAGCCTACGACGGGAAGGAGCGACGTCGCCACTATCGTATCCGTTACCCCATCATGCGTCGACCGCAGGTCGACGTGTGGGGCAAGCGCTTTGAGGTCGTGGACGTGTCGGAGGGTGGGGTGCGGTTCAACTATCCGCATCGCGAGGACGTCGAGCTCGGCCAGCCGGTGCAAGCGGTCATCCTGTTCGACGACAAGGAGAGCGCCGATGTCGAGGGAAGGGTGGTACGGGTCGAGCCGCGGCGCGTAGCGCTGGAACTGACCGTAGGCATCCCGTACTCTCGCATCGTGCAAGAGCAGCTGCGTCTCCTGAGCCGCTCGGCGGTTCGCCCCCGGTAAGCACTGGTCATCCCCCATTCTAGGCCGATCCGCTGTGGTGGTGGATGCGCGGGAGAAGCGTTTTCTCCTGCGGTGTGATGGTGCGTCCTATGGACGGTGCCCCCCGCTACGGCGGTTGTGCCCCGCCCAGGATCGGCGCCGTGCACGCAAAGGTGCTCCAAGGCTCGTGAATCCGTCATCGTTACAGAGGGAGCAAGATGATGCGAAGGGTTCGACTAGGCAAGACGGAACTGATGGTCTCGGAGGTTGGCTTTGGGGGTATCCCCATCCAGAGGCTCACCGATGAGGCGGCCGTTGAGGCGGTGAAGCGCTGTCTCGATCTGGGCATCACCTTTATCGACACGGCGCATGGGTACGGCACCAGCGAGGAGCGCATCGGTAGGGCGATCCGAGGGCGGCGTGAGGGGCTGATCCTGGCGAGCAAGAGCCCGGCGCGTGACGGCGCTACCTTTGGCCAGCACCTCGCGCTGAGCCTGGAACGGCTCGGTGTGGATGTGATCGATCTCTACCAGTTCCACAACGTCAGCACCCAGGAGCAGTTCGACGAGATCGTCGGCCCTGGCGGTGCCTTGGAGGTCGCGCGCGAGGCGCAGGCGGCGGGCAAGATCAAGCACATCGGCGTGACGTCGCACTCGCTCGAGCTCGCCATCATGATGGCCGCATCGGGGCTCTTTGAGACGATGATGTTTCCGCTCAATTTCGTCACGCAAGAGCCGTTGGAGCGCCTGATCCCCACCTGTCGTCAGCACGATGTCGGGTTCATTGCCATGAAGCCGATGGCCGGGGGGATGCTGGAGAACGCCACCATCGCCTTCAAGTGGCTGCGTCAGTACCCCGACCTCGTGCCGATTCCGGGGATTGAGAACGCGGCCGAGATGGAAGAGATCGTGGCCATCATGGAGAGCGCCGAGGGCTTGACCGATAGCGAGCGCGCCGAGATGCAGCGGCTGGCCGACGAGCTCGGCACCGAGTTCTGCCGGCGTTGTGACTACTGTCAGCCGTGTCCGCAGGAGATTCCCATCTCGACCCTCATGAACCTCAAGAGCTTTCTCAAGCGCTTTCCGCCGGAGCGCTTCTTTGGCATGATGGGTGAGGTGGTGGCCCAGGCGGAGGACTGTGAGGATTGTGGCGCGTGCGAGTCGCGGTGCCCCTACCGGCTGCCGATCCGCTCCATCATGCGCGCAAACATGGCGCTGTACGCCGAGCAGCGGGCCAACTACCGGCCAGCGTAGCGCGGCCAAGGGCGGCACGCACTGGGATACCGGGGGAACCGGCACGAGAGCGGCTGATTGCTCTCGCGCCGGTTCTCTGTGATCTGGAGCCTGCCCGCGCCCTAATCCTCTCGTCCGCGTGGCGTCTCGTCGCGTGCGGGGGGCGCAAAGCCGCGACGGATGAGAAGATAAATACCGATGCCGATGAGAATCAGCGACCAGAGGATGCTGGACATCCCCCGACCGCCGATGCCGATAATGACCTCAAAGAATACCGCCGCGGCCACAAAGATGATGAGCCCGATGACCACCATCTGGCGCCCCTCGCGCACCTCACGAGGCCGCTCTTCCCACAGTCCCATGATGATCCGCCCGATGCCGATGGACGTGGGATAGATCAATGCCCAGACGTAGGCCCAGGTAGACCAGGCGTTCAAGAGGTTCTGGTAGAGCAGGATGAGGCCGACAGTGGTTATGATGCTGCCCGGTATGGCTAGTCCTCCCTCTCTGCCCTTGCCCGAGGCGACCATCCCCGCAAAGAACATGAGGCCGGGGATGATGACAAAGAAGGGCCAACCCAACGTCCACGGGTTGATGCGCAAGAACTGGGCCAGGAGAAAGAGCAGCCCAAGCCCTACCAACACGATGCCCATGATCACGTTGGTGACTTGGCGCGAATCTCGGTTCATGTGGCTCCTCCAGGAGTGATCTGCCATCCATGAAATCTCTACGCTGCTGCGGGCCTCGTGTTGCGGTGGCTGGGCCAAGACGTGCAGGCAAGCCCGCGGCGGAGCGTCGCACGGGGATGCGCGAGAGGGGGCCAATCTGGAGAGGGAAACCCATTGACGCCTGCGCTGGCTGTTACTACAATGGGGCCAGCCAAGGTTCTCCAGTGTACCACGGAGGAGCGAGCAGGTGGCAAGAGCGGCATACAAGCGCCCACGCGATGATTCCCCGTCTCAGTCAAAACCCACAGACGAGGGGCAAGTGGAAGCAACGGCTGGGGGTGGGGCCACCACCGAAGGGGTGGCCACCCCTCGTGCGAGCCGCAAGGTCCTGCGTCGGGCCTCGGCGGCGTACCTGAACGACAGTGCGCTGGACCGCGGTACACTCCGTCTCACGAGCCAGTCGCTACGATTCGATGGGTGGCAGGGTAGCGTGGACATCTCCCTGCAGGACATCGTCGATGTGGGCCTAGGGACCTCGGTGCTCCCTCGCCACGCTGGCATTCCCCTGCTGGAGCGCCTCTGGCCCGGCAAGCTCCGCTATGCCGAGTCACTCGTGCTCACCGTGCAGGTGGGTACGGCGGTTGAACGCCGCGTCGCCACGGTCGCCGATCTGAAGGACGGTAGCGTGTGGCGTGATCTCATCCTGCGCAGCCGCGATGCGCTCCCAGCGGGGGCCGCGGACCCCGCGCGTAACGGCGCAGAGACCCCACGCGCCGGGCACGGCGGGGCGCAGGCACGCTAGGCCGACGGCCAGCCTCGGGATACTGCCTAAGCCGCCCGGTACAACCGGACGTGGTCAAACGCGAGGACCTCCAGTGCTCCAGCATGATCGTGACGCACGCGCCTCCCGCCCTGCGATGCGTTGCAGCCATTGCGGGTATCCCCGTGATCCAAGGCTGTCTACCCTCTTTGTGTGCCCCCTGTGTGGCGGCGTCGTGGGCGATGCCCCGTCCTTGCCGGTGCTCACACTGAGCGGGCCGGGGCGCGTGCGGCGTTGGTTCCCGGCCGCAAGGCCGGATGCGTGGTGTGGGCGCTGTGGCCATCCGCGTGACTCCCTTGATGCGCCAGGGCTCGCGTGCCGCATGTGTGGCGGCACAGCGTGGGCCGAGGTGCCCCCCCGTACGCTCCCCCTGCGCGCTTCGACCTGGGCGTGCGCCGGTGTGGCGGGCGTCGTTCTTGCGGGGGTGGCGCTCGTCTGGTTCCTGGCGAACCCAACGACGGCGCAGCGCTGGGCGTGGAGCATCGTCGAGGGGCCGGCGCCGGCGGATGCGCCCGCCGCGGCCACCCCTGCTGCGACGGCGTCACGCGCCAGTGGGGCGGCACCCACGGCGCTCCCATCGACGGTACCTCCCACGCGTATGGATGTGACCGCGCCCACCCCGACCCGCACGGCGACGGAGGCGCTTGTCACCGAGGCCGCCGTCTCGCCGATCGCTCGGGCTCTGGCTTCACCGACGGCGATCGCCCCGCCCACCGCCATGCCGACCCCCTCATTCACGGCGACGGCGACCAGCTCGCCCTCGGCGACGCCAACCGCCACGGCAACGCCGACGATGACGCCGACGATGACGCCGTCCATGACGGCAACCATGACGCCCACCTCCAGCCCCGTGCCAGTGACTGCCGAGACGCTGCGGCGCCTGGAGGAGGCGGTGGTGGATGCCCTGGGCGCCAGCAATCGGCCAGACGTGGGGCGTGTGCGCGTCGTGCAGGCGCGCGGGCGCCCCGAAGGGTTACAGCTCTTTGTAGATTGGGCCATCAACCGGGGCAACACTCCCTGGCTGACGCGGACAGGGGCGCAGATCGACGTGCTGCGCATTCTCAGGGCCATTCAGGGAGCGGGCATGGTGGGCGATGAGCTGGCGGTACAGGGGTCGTACGCGGTGCTCGATGAGGATGGCACGTCCCAGGAGACCATCGTGGTGGTGGCGCGCTACGCGCGAGAGGCCGTGATGGAGACGAACTGGGATCGGGTGTCGTACGATGGTGTGGCGTCCCGGGCAGAGCAGTTCTGGTTGCACGAGGCGCTGGGGCGCTAAGGGGGAGATCAGCGCCCCACAGCGTCGCTGGGCATGGTGACGCGGGATGTGCCTACGAGGCGGCGTCGTCCATGCGGTGGAGGGGCCAGTCCACCGGCTCCTCGCAGTCAAGCTCCGGGTAGGGGTGGTCGCTCTCCTCGACACGAACGATCGATGCGCCCAGGCCGCGCAGCTTTGCGTCGAGGTCCTCATAGCCCCGATCGATGTACCCCACGTTGCTGATCTGCGTCGTGCCCTCCGCGGCCAAACCGGCGAGCACCATCGCCGCGCCAGAGCGGATGTCCAAGGCGGTGACGGAGGTGCCGCGCAGTGGCGTGGGACCGTGGATGATGGCCGTACGCCCCGACGAGAGGTCGATGCGCGCCCCCATGCGCCGCAACTCCTCGACGTAGAGCAGGCGGCCGTCAAACATGGTCTCATGGATGGTACAGCTTCCGCTGGCCTGCGTCATCACGGTGGCAAAGGGCGCCTGCAAGTCGGTGGGAAAGCCGGGATAGGGGTAGGTCTGCACGTCCACGCCGGTGAGGGGGCGGGTGACGCGGACCCGGTAGCGCTCGCGAGTGGCCTCCACCTCGGCGCCGGCGTCGCGCATCTTGCTGGTGAGGGCGCCCAGGTAGGGGGTCACCGCCCCGTCCATGGTGACGTCTCCACCGGTGATAAGCGCTCCGAGGGCAAACGTGCCGGCCTCCATGCGATCGGGCATGACGCGATAGGCGGCACCATGCAGGCGGTGCGTGCCGTCCACCTGGATCACACTGGTGCCCGCGCCCGAGATGCGCGCCCCCATGGCGCACAAAAAGCTGGCCAGGTCCGTCACCTCGGGCTCTACCGAGGCATTCTCGATGATGGTGGTTCCTTCAGCCAGGCATGCCGCCATGAGCAGGTTCTCGGTGCCGGTGTGGCTGGGGTAATCGAGGACGAGGCGTTGCGCCTTGAGGCGCGGCCCCTTGATGGTATACCCCTCATCCCCGCTGGTGATCACGCCGCCCATAGCCTGGAACCCGGCCAGATCGACGCTCACCGGCCGGTTGCCGATGGCGCAGCCCCCCGGGTGGGGCGCTGCGACCTGGCCAAAGCGGGCCAGCAGCGGGCCGGTGACGAGAAAACTGGCCCGCATCTTTCGGGCCAGTTCCAGCGGAATGAATGACTTGCTGATGCGCGTCGCTTTGATGCGCAGGCAGTTGGGGCCCTCAAAACGGGCGGCCACGCCGAGATGGTGGAGTACCCGCATCATGTTGCGGATATCCTCGATATAGGGGACGTTCTCCAGCCAGCACTCGTCGGGGGTGAGCAAAGTAGCGGCCATAATCGGTAGGGCCGCATTCTTGGCTCCGCCGATGTCGACTGTGCCCACCAGGGGCCGTTGACCCTCGATGACGATTGGCATGGCTCCACCCTATGCGAGATGATGTATCAATGGACGCGCTCGAGCACTAACGCAGGACCCTTGGGGAGCCGGCAGGCTGCGGCTCCCCAAGTTTTGGCAGAGCAACGGGGCATGTCAATGAGCGAATTACCCGTCGAGTAGCATTATTGGTGCTATCATACACCGTACGATGCGAGATGGCAACAGGGGCGAGGCTGCTGCCCGCTATTTGGGCATGTTCTTCAGTGCCGTGTACGCCGGGCGTGGGATGAATTCCGGATAGCCCGGCTCGGTGATGGCCCACCAGTACTGCTCGTGCTCTGGCGTCCAATCGGGATCAGCGATATAGATGAGGCTCATCAGGCCGATCCATGGCGACCAGTTCTCTTTGGCGTACTGGTAGGCGTTCACGAGGTACTCGGCCTTGGTCTCCTCGCTCACGGCATGCCAGTTGTAGGGCGACTCGGGCCGCGGATCGCTGGTCCAGCCAAACTCGAGCAGGGCGATCTGCTTGTCGGCATCGCCGTACTGCACCATGATGGCGCGGAGGTCCTCGACGCGCCGGAAGGCAAAGGCGCGATGGCCGCCCAGGTCGGGGTTCGCGGCGACGACGGCTGGGTCACGCTCTGGCGGGCTCAAGTAGCCGGCGCCGTGGGCTCCCAGCACGTCAAAGTAGCCATCGCTGCTGCCGCCCATGGCGATGTACATGCTCTCCAGGTACCAGTCATCCGGGCGCGACTCGTCATTCCACGTGCCCGTGGGCGACAGGCCGGCGCTGATGACCATGGCGTTGGGGTCGGCGCGCTTGATGGCGGCGTACGAGAGGCGCAGCAGCTCGGCGTACTCGCCCGGGTCCGGGAGCCGTCCGCCCCACTCACGCGCCAGGTTTGGCTCGTTCCATACCTCGTAGGCGCGGATGCGGCCCTTGTAGCGATCGGCCACGGCATAGACAAAATCGGCCAGGTCCTGATAGTCGTCCGGCGGGCCATTCACCGGGAACCCACCACCAGCCCACTGCGGCTGATGATCGATGCGCACCACGGCGTCGAGGCCGACCTCGTTGAAGAGGTCCACGATGAGGTCGGTGCGTGACCAGTCAAAGGCGCCCTTGGCGGCGCCCTCGATGTCGCGCCAGCCAAAGCCCACCTTGACCCAGCCAAAGCCGGCATCGCGGATCACCTGCAGGTCACGGCTGGCCACCTCGGGCCGCCACCAGAGAAACGCTTGCATGCCGTACTCGGGCGACTCCATGCGCAGCGGCTTGATGGGCGGCACGTCCGGCCTGTCCGTCGGTCCCTCTGCCAGCGACGTCTCGGCCCCCTGCTCGGTGGGGGCGGCGGCCTCTCCCCCTGGTGAGGGCGGCGTCGTCGGGTCGCGGGGGGATTCGGCCTCGGGAGGCGCCGGCGTAAAGGACGGCCGGAGAGTGCGGGTGGGCGCGCCGTCGGCCCCCGGCTCGGGGGCCTCTTGCGTGGCTACCGACGGGCTGCACGCCGCCAACAGCACGACGATGAAGGCGAGGACGCCCAGAATGGCTCGTTGTGAGAGTGATGGCTGTCTCAATGGCGGACTCCAATTCCAAAGATGTGGTACACGCTGTTGGACGCCAGAGTCGATGGGAGGGTTCCCTGCGGTGCGTGGGCGCCGCAAGAAAACGACGTAGAGCACGTTCATTGTGCTCTACGTCGTGGCATTCTCCAAACGCGAACCTACTTGGGCATGTCGCGCAGGGCGGCATAGGCCGGGCGCTGGCTCCAGTCACCGCGGACGATGCCAAAGGCAGAGCCCTCCCAGGCGTTGCCGGCCACCGGCGCAAAGTTCAAGTTCCAGAGGAACATGGGCCCCACGCGGCCAAAGTGCCCGGCGCGGGCGCGCTGGTAGGCTTCAACGATGAACTGTGCCTGCTCGCCCTCGCTGTTGTCAGCTGCATACTCGTACCCAGCCGCTGGGCCGACGCCGAGGTTCTCCACCGAGGCCCAGCCAAACTCGGTGACCCAGATGGGCTTGTTGGCGTCGCCGTTCTGGTTCATGATGGCGCGGTAGCCGCTCATGGTGCTCTGGAACGCCCAGCTGTGATGCCCGGCGCTCCCGCCATCGAACGGCCCACGGAAGCCAGCGGTGGGGTCGTTATAGCCCGGCCACGGCGCGTTGGGCGGCACGTTGTAGCCGCTGGGGTGCGCACCCACGGCATCGCAGTAGTTGCGCAGGCCGTGCGCGTACATCTGCCGGAGATAGTCAAAGTCGTCGACTGCCCAGGGCGGCGGCGCTCCCGTCGGGGTCAGCGCCCCGCTCACCACGATGGCGTTCGGGTCAGCAGCCTTGACGGCACCGTAGGCCCGCTTGAGGAGCTCCATGTAGCGCCCGGCGTCGATCGGCTCGTTGCCCCACTCATAGTGCAGGTTCTGCTCGTTCCAGATCTCGTACGCCTGCACCCGCCCCTTAAAGTGGGCGGCCATGGCGCCGATGAAATCGGCGTACGTCTGGGGATCGGCAGGTGGCCCCTCGACGCCAAAGTCGGTGTGACCGGGGCGCGCCCACTGCGGCGCCTTGACCACACTGAACAACACCTTGATCCCCCGCGCGGCGGCGGCATCGGCCACGGCGTCCAACGAGCCCCAATGGTACTGGCCAGGCGCCGGGTTGAAGCGGAACCACTCGACCTGTTGCTTGATCCAGCCGAACCCGATCCCCTGCACGGCGTCCAGAATCTGTCCGTGGTTGCCCTGATCGACCATGTGCACCTGGATGCCATAGCCGAAGGAGCTCGGTGCCTGAGGATGGGAGGCGGGCGGCGGTGCCGGTGGCGCCTCCGTGGGCGCCGGTGGTGCGGCCTCGCCCTCCCCCTCGGTCGCCGGGGGCTCCGCAGGAGCCTCGCTCGTCGGCTCTGGGGTGTTCGTCGGAGCGGGCGTCGGCGTGTTCGTCGGCGTCGGCGTAGGGGGCATGGTGGGCGTCGGCGTCAGCGTCGGCACCACCATGGCCAGCTTGCCGTCGCCGCCGATGTCCGTCTCGCCACCATCATCCGAGACGGAGGCGCTGATGACATAGTTGCCGGGGGCGCTGGGCGCCGTCCACGTATAGTTGGGATCGGTGAGGGGCACCACCTGCTGCGCCAGGCGCTTGGACGAGGCATCCTCGACGGTCCATACCAGGGCGAACGTGGGTTCGGGCACGGCGAGGTCGGGCCGGTAGTTGCGCGCCATGGCGGCGACGTTCCGATCGTTCTCCGGGTCGAGGGCGCCCTCGATGACGGCGCCGCCCAGGCCGTAGCGCGACGCGTGGGCTAGCTTGGCCGCCACGCTGGCGGCGGTCTCGAGATAGACCGTCTCCGGCGCGCCATCAGCGGCGATCACGAAGGAGTAGACCTTGGAGGCGGGATCGACGGTGATGGGCGTCGTGGCGAGATCGGGCAGGGACACCTTGACGGCTTGCCCGGGCAGCACCGGCGTGCCGGCGCGATCGGCCGTGATCTCTTGCGTGAGGAGGCTCAGCGCCGCACGGTAGGTGAGCGCCTCGCTCCCGTCGCCGGTACCACGACGAGCGTAGGTATCGATGACCAGCTCGAGCTTGCGGCGGTCGACCGCGGCGGTGAGCTGGGTCAGCAGGTGATCGATGGTGCCGTCGGCATAGGCGGCGGGATCGCTGGGGGCGGCCACGCGCACCACGTCCGCCGCTGCGCCGATGGCGCGCAGGTCGTACCCGCTGTCAGACGTGCCAACGGCGGCGGGGTCGATACGCACGGCGAGTTGCTGGCCCGCGGCGTGCAGCGCCGCCGCGAGCTCTTGTACGAACGCCGTCATGGCCTCGCGGGCCACAGCGCTCACGCCGTCGTAGGCGATCTCGATGCCACGAGCATCGGGGAGCGCGGACGCCCAGCCCGACGCCAGGGCGACGATGGCGTCGATGTGCGCCTTGCGCGTCGTGGCGTCACTGATAATGTTCTCGACCCAGTCGCTGCGGGCCACGCCATCGACGACGTTCGAAATGGAGAGCATCTTGCCCAGCGCATGGGATGTGAGCTCGGCCTCAGCGGTTCCATCGCCCGTGTAGGGGCCGCCGGGGAGGCCCTCCTCGTCGATCTGCACCCCGTGCAGAATGACGGGGGCATCGGCGGTCGCGAGTTGGCCCTCGCCTTCGGATATCGAGGTACCGAAAGCGATGCGCGGGTCGGATGGCTGGGCCTCGGCGACAACGAACATGGCGGGCAGCGTGTCGACTTGCGCGGCGATCTCGGTGCCACCGGGTTGCACCTGCGCCGGCAGCCACTGCCACTGGGAGCCATCCCAGCCGTAGAGCTCGGCCAACGCCAGGTTTGAGAGGTCGTAGGGCACAGGCAGCGTCACGGTGGCCGCGCTCGGCGCATCACCGAGGGCGTCAATCCGGTACAGGGGGCCGTGGAGCGTCACATCCGCCGGCAGGGCCTGTGCCGCGATGGCCTCGGGCCGGTCCGGCTTGAGCGCGGCCACGTCATCGGCCGTCAGAGCATCCAGGCGGAGGCGCAGGCGCTTGGCCACGGCGCCGGCGGGCACCTCGAGACGCGCTCCCTCGGGGCCGGGAACCGTGCCGCCCCCATCAGGGGTGATGACGGGGTAGTCGGTGTGGAAGAGACGGGCCCCGAGACTTGCGGGGGGAAGCCATAGTGCGTACAGCAAGAGGGCAGGGATGATGAGGAGGTAGACGATGCGCTGTGTCCATTTGTTACGGACCAGCGCGGCTAGCCCACGGTGGGGCTGGCTTCCTTGGTGCTCCATAGCTAGCCTGTGCTCCTTTCGATGGATCCGCATGGTGGGTTCTATGGTTCGGTGCGCTATTCGCCAGGCGAAGTGAATCTTGGTGGAGCATCCCCAGGGGCGCCATCCGGCGAGGTGTGCACAGTGTACCGGAGGGTTCGGGGAGCGATGTGGTGGAGCGATTCGTGGGGTTCATTCTAGCATAGGAGTCATGGTTTGACAACCGAGCGGCGGCGGCGATTGGCGTCGCGCGCCTTCGTCGGTATACTCTCAGCGACCTGCGTCCACGCCACATGGAGGAGAGTCGCCATGCACCGAGCCTTTACCACAACCACGACCCGTACACAGACGGATCTGGCAGGGTACTGGGATTGGGTTCCGGATGCGGGCGATGTCGGCATCACCGAGGAGTGGTACCACCGCTTTCCCACGGGCGGGCAGCAGGTGTGGGTGCCGGGGGTGTGGAACACGTGCAGCGGGTATCTCGACTATGAGGGCGTCGGGTGGTACCGTACCCGCTTGACCATCGGGGAGTGCGCTGCGGCCCTGGTGCGCTTTGCGGCCGTCACGCATCAAGCGAACGTCTGGCTTGATGGCGAGCCGTTGGGTGAGCACTATGGCTCGTTCCTACCGTTCTGCTTCTCCATCCCTGTGCCGCAGCCCGGCGAGCACGAGCTCGTTGTGCGCGTGGACAGCACCTACGACATGGTCAGTACGATTCCCTCGGCGAACCTCGACTGGTTCCGCTACGGCGGAATCCACCGCCCCGTCTGGGTGGAGGAGCTGCCGGGGCCCGGGCACATCAGCTGTCTGCGGCTGACGCCCGTCGTCGCCCAGGGCAAGGCGACGCTGCGCGTCCGCGCAGAGCTCACCAACGTGGGCGAAGACGTGATCGATGAGCGCTGGACGCTCCTGCTCGATGAGCAGCCCCTGCGCAGTGGACGCATCCGCCTGCATCCCCGTGAAGCGCACGTGCTCCTCTTTGCTGTGGAGGTGCCGAACGTCCGCCTGTGGACCCCCGATGATCCCCAGCTCTACAGCGCGCGCCTTGCCTTTGCCGGCGATGACGTCATCGAGCGTACCGGCTTTCGCAGCCTCGTGGTGCGCGGCACGGATATCCTGCTGAATGGCGTGCCGCTGCATATCCGTGGGGTGAACCGCCATGAGGATCATCCCGACTGGGGGCCCGCGCTGCCGCTACCGCTCATGCTCCAAGACCTCGACCTGCTGGCCGACTTGGGCGCCACGAGCATCCGTGGCACGCACTACCCCAACGACGAGCGCCTCCTCGACCTCTGCGATGAACGCGGCATCCTCTTCATGGAAGAGATTCCCCTGTGGGGGTTCAGTCGCGAACAGCTGGCGCAGGATGTGATCGCCAATCGGGCCGCGGCGATGCTCTGGGCCACGATCGAGCGCGATAGCAGCCACCCCTGCATCTGGGCATGGAGCCTGCTGAACGCGTGCGCCACCGATACCCCTGAGGCAAGGTTAGTGCTGGAGCGCCTGATCGACATCGCCCGGGAGGCCGATCCGACGCGGCTGGTGACCTTTGGCACCAACCACGCCCTCGATGACGCGTGCCTGGATCTCGCGGACGTGGTGTGCGTCAGCGTCTATCGCGGCGGGTGCAACCACGACATGGCCTGGCCCGAGCTCCTCGATCGCACGCGCGCCCGCATCGGCGCCAAGCCGATGCTGGTGACCGAGTTTGGCGCCGGGGCGGTCTATGGGCACCGCGCCCTGGCGGATGACGTCCCTGGGAGCGAGGAGCACCAGAGCCGGCTCTTGGCCGAGGGGGTGCGGCACGTCCAAGAGCGGACCGATCTGGCGGGGTACTATGTGTCGCAGCTGTACGACACGCGCGCGGCTGGCGCCGAGCGTGCTCGACAGCCCCTGGGGGATGCCAGCTCCAGGGGCCTGCTCGACGCGTACCGCCGACCCAAGCTGGCCTACAGCACGGTGCGAGCGCTGCTGCGTCCAGGGAAGGGATGACGCTCCCATCCGCCCCAAGGGATGGGGCACGGTGCTCCCCTTGTGCACCGTGCACGCTTATGGGCGCAGTGCCGGCGCCCGCCGAATCAGCAGTGGCAGCACGAGACGGTGCATTCCCTGCACGACCCCCACGGCGGCATGGGCATCGATCCGACCATAGCCATAGGTGTTGTCCGGCCCCGGGTCACCGAGCTCGAGGGCCGTGTCGCGGAGGATGCCCTCGATGGTGGTGATGGGCACGGTGGGCACGCCGAGCGCGCTGCAGTCGGCCTCGAGCATGAGGGCCAGCGTCCCCGCCGCGTGGGGAGTGGCCATAGAGGTGCCGGAGAGGGTGGCATACCCACCGCCAGGCGCTGTGGAGACGATGGAGACTCCCGGCGCCATCAGGTCCGGCTTGAGCTGTCCCCCCGGTGAAGGCCCGCGACTGCTGAACTCGGCGACGAGATCGGTTGGGTTGGTCGCACCGATGGCGAGGGTGTTCGTATAGCTCGCCGGGACGTCGATGGTACCGGTGCCGGGGCCCGTGTTGCCGGCGGCGAATACGGTGAGGATGCCGGCCGCACGCAGCGCCTCAATGCTCTGACGGAACACCGTGGAGGCCCCATCCTCGCTATCGCCCCACGAGTTGCAGACGACATCCGGCGCCTTGGCGGGATCGGGATGGGCGCCTTGCAGATCGGTGGGCGCCAGCAGCCACTGAAAGCTCGCCAGGAAGGCCTCTTCTGTGGCGGGTTGCCCGTTGTCATCGAACACCTTGACGGCGATCCACTGGGCCTCCGGGGCGACGCCGGTGATCGTGGTGCCGTCGGGCGACGAGCCGACGATGGTGCCCATGACGTGGGTGCCGTGGACTTTGGCGACGTAATTGCCCGTCGTGTCGCGGGGGCCGGGCGCGCGGGGATAGGTGCCGGTAAAGTCGAACCAGTGATAGTTGTGATCCGAGGCGGCGGGATCGGCGGCGTTGTAGCCCCGATATTTGCGCTGGAGGTCGGGGTGTGTCCAGTCAACGCCCGAATCGACGTTGGCGACAACGATGCCGCGTCCGGTGATGCCGCACTCTGCCCACACGCGGTCGGCGTCAATCCTATCCACCCCCCAAGCGATATTCGGCGGTTCCTGCGACAGCTCGGGGCCCTCAGGGAGCGCCAGCGGGATGGCGCGGTTCGGCACGATCGCCGCCACGGTGGGCAGGAGCGTCAGCGCAACGGCCGTCTCGAGGCCGCCCTCGACGACGAGGACGTTGGCGATCCAATAGCTACGAAAGCCGGCAATGCGGCCCGAAGCCACGTGCTGACGCAAGAGGTCGACGGCGTCGCGCTGTGAGCGTCTGGCGCGCTCTTGCAGCCACGCCACGACGGCGTGTCGCCGAGCCAGGCGGTCGGTCGGCAGGCTGAGGGCGGTCGGCAACGTCGCCTCACCCAGGTGGACGAGATAGGTGACGGGATCATCCGCGGCCCGTGCTGCGGGTGACGGCAGCGGTTCCATTCCTTCCCGGGATACGAGCTCTTGGAGGAGCGTGGGGTCAATCTTTTCCAGAGCCTCGGGGGGCAACGCGTAGGGGGTAGTGTCCGTACCGCGATCCAAGGCTGCCATCGGTTGCGTCGCGCTCGCAGGTGCTACGAGCAGGCACACGAGCGCAACCACCATGGCCGTGCGCCAGGCGATGCCCCGCGCGCCGGCCCTCCAATCGGTACCATTCCGTGCCAAGGCACTTACCTCCCACAATCGCCACTAACGGCGCCATGGCTCTGAAATTGTACGACGCGCCTCGCGTAGGGGCAATTCCAAACGGCGTGCACCCAACGTACTCAAGTCGACGTAACTTTACGCGCTCTTTACAGCTTGATACGAAGAATATGCTAGAATAGAGTATACTGGCAGAGGCGTCGATACCGTGCAAGGAGCCCGTGAACGAATGGCCGCTAGCCTCCGAGTCCTAGTCGTTGATGATGATCCCGGCATTCGCGAGACGATGTTCGATATCCTGTCCCTTGAGGGGTACCAGGTTGAGGTGGCCGACAGTGGTGAACGTGCGCTGGAGCTTTCGGAGAAGGGGCGCTACGACGTCGCGCTGCTCGACATTCGCATGCCGGGAATCGATGGCGTAGAGACGCTGCGCGCGCTCAAGCGTACTGATAGCGCGATACGCGTCATCATGATCACTGGATTTGATGAGGGAGACCTTGCAGCCAAGGCGATGGAGGCAGGCGCCGAAGCGGTGTTCCGCAAGCCCCTCGATGTGGCCACCTTCTTGCCGCTCCTCATGGCGTCGACACCAGGCTGAGCGCCTGGAGGCTGCCGCGAAATGGCGGTTCCGGCGGCGGTTCGCGGCACCGCATCCCAGCGGACTGTCCGCATCGCCGATCACTGCGATTCAACGTCACTTGGTCGATGGGGGACAGCGTGACCGATACGCTTACGATACTCGATACGCTGGACGCCGAGTTTCAGCGCTTGCAGGAGCGCGGCACGCGCTCGGCACCCGGAATGCTCAAGCTCGTGGACGAGCTGCGCAGCGAAATCGCCGATCTTCGCCAGCAGGGTCAAGAGCTGGCCTCTCTGTACGAGGTGGCGCAGGACCTCGCCGCCAAGTCCGAGCTGTCGGATCTGCTGGAGTCGATCATCGACAAGGCGATCGTGCTCGTGGGAGCGGAGCGCGGCTTTGTAGCCCTCGTAGGGCCCGACGGCGGCTACTATACGGCCACGGCGCGGCGCTTTGGCGCGCACGATGTCCAAGAGACGGACGAGGCCTTTAGCTCGAGCTTGGTGAACCGGGTCATGGAGCGGCGGGAGCCCATCCTGACCACCAACATCCAGGATGATGGGCGCTTTGAGCTGACGCAGAGCATCATCGTCCAACGCATTCGCTCGGTGCTGGCGGTGCCCCTCATTGCGCGGGGTGAGCTGCAGGGCGCCATCTATGTGGATACGCGCATGAGCATCCGCCCCTTTAGCGAGGCCGATCTGCGGCTGCTGCAGGCGATGGCCAGCCAGGCGGCGATGGCGATTCGGAGTGCACGCCTGTATGACGACGTGCGGGCCAGTAACGCGCAGCTCAACCAGATGGTGAGTGAACTGCGCGAGACGCAGGCACAGCTCGTGCAGGCCGAACGCCTGGCGGCGGTGGGGCGGCTGGCAACGAGCGTCGCCCACGAGCTGCGCAACCCTCTCATGGTCATGCGCACGGCGGTCTATTTTCTCGATCGGGTGGTCTCTGAGGGCAACGTGGGCGAGTCGGGCGAAATCCTCAAGCGCTACTTTACCATGATCGACCGCGAGATCGACCGGCAGACCAAAATCATCAACGACCTCCTGTTCTTCTCGCGGAATCGGCCGCGGCAGCTGGCGGACGTGGACCTCAACGCCATCCTCGACGAGACGCTCATGCGCGTGACGATGCCCGAGTCGGTGGAGGTGCGGCGAGAGCTGGATGCCGCCTTGCCCACCATCCGGGCCGATGCCGATCAGCTGCAGCAGGTGTTCGTCAACCTGGTGACCAACGCCGTCCAGGCCATGCCCGAGGGCGGCGTGCTAGCGATCACGAGCTATCGCGATGGCGGCGACGCCGTAGCGCTCGTGTCCGACACGGGGGTTGGTATCCCGGAAGAGGACATGGAGCGGCTCTTCCAGCCGTTCTTCACCACCAAGGATAAGGGCATCGGCCTGGGCTTGGCTGTGACACGGAGCCTCGTGGAGGGGCATCGCGGCACGATCTCGGCGGCATCGCAACCGGGGCACGGAACCACGTTCACCGTCCGCTTGCCGGTCGAGTTGGTCGGCTAACCTTGGTGGGCGCGGGCACTGAGGGGCGCCCGGCGGAGGCGGGGACGAGCGCGGATAATAGCTGGGGGGAGGGCGCGCTCTGCACGCGCGCGCACGATGGGAACACCACCGTGATCGGACGAATCGTCGCCAACCTCGAAATCGTCGAGCTGCTGGGCCTGGGGGGTGCCGGTGAGGTCTACCGTGCCCTCGACCTGAGCCAGCAGCGCGAGGTCGCCCTCAAGATCCTCTCTGAGCGTGCCGAACCCGATACGGTGATGCGCTTTGTGCGCGAAGCCCAGGCGCTGGCGATGCTGCGCCACCCGCATATCGTCGCGGTGTATGGCTCGGGCGTCGACCAGGGGCTGCGCTACATCGTGATGGAGCTGATGCTCGGGGGCACGCTGCGCGAGCTCATCGCCCGGGGGCCGTTGCCATGGCGCACGGCGGTGACGGTGGCGCGCCAGATAGCCTGTGCCTTGGGCCATGCCCACGCCCACGGCGTGGTGCATCGCGACGTCAAGCCGGGCAACGTCATGTTTGACACGGAGGGTAACACCAAGCTCACCGATTTCGGCCTGGCGCACCTCAGCGAAGCGTCGGCGATGACGCGCACCGGCACGGTGATGGGCACCGTGTTCTACCTCTCGCCCGAGCAGGCCGTCGGCAGGCCCATCGATGCGCGCAGCGACCTCTATGCGCTGGGCGCCGTGCTCTTTGAGATGGTCACGGGCCAGCCGCCGTTCCCCGGCCCAACGGCCGTCAGCATCATCTACAAGCACCTCAATGAACAGCCACCGCGGCTCCACCACGCGGATGCAGCACTCCCACCGGCGCTGGACGCCACCGTGCAGCGCTTGCTGGAGAAGGACCCGGACCGCCGTTTCCAGAGCGCTGAGGAGCTCGTCTCGGCCCTCGATCGCTTGTTGCGCGGGGAGGTGGACGCAAGCGCGGCGGTGCCCCTCGACGCCTCATCGGAGGATGCCGACCCGGGCGCCCTACCGCTCGTCGGCCGTGACGCGGAGCGCACGTCGCTCATCGAAGCCCTCGATCAGGCCGTGTCGGGCGCGGGGCGCACGGTCATCGTGGCGGGCGAGGCGGGG
>DUUT01000051.1 GCA_012841405.1 Chloroflexota bacterium | reverse complement strand
GGCGCGTAAGGTGAATCCCATGGGGCGCCTCCTGACACACGAATGGTCGGCAAACCAAGTGTGCCACAGGAAGCGCCCCATGTCACCTCGTTATTTGAAAGGTATTGGGCCTTGACGCCCATCGACAAGGTTTCTCGCCACGCTCAGAACGGCGCTGCGGCCCTTTTTCCAGACACTACCTAGTAGCGCACACTTGCCACGATGCGCCGGAAGGTCGCCGCATAGTCCGCATGGCGTTCAGCGGGGGCCTCCAACGACAGCACGTACGCCTTGCCGGCGTGCGTCAGAATATAGTCCGTGCCTTCCATCACGATGGGCAGCGTCGCCTGATACGCCGTGGCATAAGGATCTACGGCATAGGCATACGAGACGGCTACAGCCCGTCTCCCGCCCACATCCACCGGAGCTGTCCCCAGGGTGCGGTACAGCGTATCGCGCTGCGCGCGGCTGAACCCGCGCTGCGCCACCAGCGCGTCCATCGATACCGGGTTCGCTGGATCCAACTCGCGCAGAACGCTGAGCGAGAGGCACACTCTGCTCCCGAGCGCCCCCACGCGCACGAGCCCGCCCTCGCTACCCGCCGTGCCGCCTCCCACCGCTGACCACTCGGCGGGGTAGGACAGCGTCATCCCTTCCACATCCAGGGCCGTCACGCGTCCGCGCACGCTGGCCATGAGCAGCGCCCCGCCTAGCAGAGCGACCACTACCAGCGCCACGACGATCCACTCGGGCTCCTCGCCGCCCCAAAACCAGCTCTTCGCTCGTGATCGCGTCGTCGTTGTTGCCGTCATGTCGCTCCTCTCAGAGGCCGGCGAGTGTCGCCGCGTTAGCGCGTCGCATCAGCGCATAGACCAACCCGAATACTATGACGGCGACGACGGCCGCCAGAACGAGGCCGTTCATGGGGGTAAAGGTGAGCCCACGGACGGTGACCTCGCCGAGCACGTGCGTGACGATCCCATTCAGGGCGCTCGCCAGCAAGAGCCCGCCCGGCAGCCACAGCTTGCCCATGTCCTCGAACTTGGCGCGCCCGAGGAAGTAACCCATCAGCCCACTCGAGCTCGCCTGCGCCAGTGTCGTCACCACGATGCGCAGAATGCCCACCTGCAACTGTGCCCCGCCCGTGGCGATAACATAGTGGATGTTGAGCACCGTGGCGTACCCGAGTCCGGCCGCCGCGCAGTAGATGATGCCATCGACCCGCTCATCGAACTCGCTGCTCCGATAGACGCCGTAGCGCACCACGGCGTATTTCAGGTACTCCTGGGGCACCCCCACGATGAGGATCGAGCCCAGCACCTGCAGGGCCACGGGCGCCGACCCGATCCACTCCGAGAACGCAAACACCTCGTTCACCGCCGGTATGCCGACGGCTTGGGCCAGCAACGCCGCAAGGACTAGAACGCCGGCGACACGTTCCTTGGGTTCTGGCTCGAGCCGATCCTGAGCGTAGAACACCACCAGCCACAGCGCGGCGGGCACGAGCGCGAGTACCACGCCGATGGGCAACAGCACCCCGCGGCTGATCGCCAGCCCCGTCGTGCCCACGACCACACGTACCGTCAACACAAAGAGCACCAACCCCACCAGCGCCAGTATCGTAGACCACCACAGTCCCTTGCGGTTCTCGGACACCCGCCGGTAGTGCAGGTCGCAATAGGCACGCGTCCCGAGCCGGGGCGCATCGTCGTGTACCGTGCGGTGGCACACGCAGCACTCGAACTGCTCCATCCTGCCCTCCTCGTTATAGTATCGCATCGCTACCCATGCCTATTATCGCCGCCAGACGGGAGCAGATCCCCGTCGGAAGGCACCAAAGCCCCCACAGAGCGCCACCAAGAGCCCAACACCCCATGCGCCACGAATCCCCGGCAACACAACGCACCGGCGCGGGAGCGCGTACGACTGGGAGATGATGGATTAGCGCTTCCCGATCCGGTGCGCCGAGACGGCAGCCGCGCAGTGCGTGACTACACCGGAGGCCCCCACTCGCTGGTGAGGCTCCAATAGTGACCGAGCACACGGGTGCGCATCGGCTCGCTCGCCACAAGTCGGCTCAGCCACTCTACAGAAAGCATCGGCACCCGCGTGAGGATGGCCTGAGCACCCGTGAAAAAGCGGTAGAACCCCGCCTTGCGCGCGACGACAGCGGCATACTCTGCCTGCCCCTGCGCCAGCGACAGCTCGCCCGACAGCACACGCTCGATGGCGCGCCCGCACGCCTCGCCGAAAAAGAGCGCCGGACGCACCCCCTCACCGGTCAGAGCGATGCACTGGCCGGCGGCATCACCCACCACAAAGATGCGCCCCACCGTCGGCCGGCACAGCGCATGGGGGATATACGCTCCGTGCAACGTGGTCATCTCTGTACCCAACAGCCGCGTAAAGCGCTCCAGCGGCGCACGCATCGCCCGGGCCCCACGGTACGAGCCCATTCCAATGGTCGCATTGGCTCCACGCGGGAACACCCACGCCATCGCGTGCGCCATGATATCCGACGGATACCAAAAGTGCAACGCCGACGCGTCCAATCCCGCTGCCGTGGGCATCGGGGCGACCATGTTGACGCCAAAGTTCATCACGCCACGCCGCAACCGCTCGGTGCTGCTGAGAACCGCCCGCCAACCCGAGGCATCAACAATGCAGCGGCCGGCGACATCACCACGATCCGTTATGACACGCTCGCCATCGACCCTCTGGGCCCTCGCCTGCAGGAACGCGGCGCCGCTCCGCTGAAACAGAATTTCACACAGCCCACGGTAGTCAAAGGTGCACCATGAATAAGGGGAGGCAAAGGAGATGGTGCGCCTCCGCGTGTGGAGCACGACCTGGTTGTGCCGCTGCAGAACCGCCTCCTCGAGATCCCACCGCGCCATCGCGCTCAGAACCGTCGCACAGGCCGAGGTCTGTTCCTCTCCCACCGGCTTGCGGTCCACCAACAGCACCTTGCGCCCTCTCAGGCAGTGTGCGACCGCCAATCCCGCAAAGCTCGCCCCAACGATCACCACATCATACACCGGGCCGTACCCCCCAGCGCGTCAAGCGGGGCGCCGGCAAATGCGGTGCACTGCGAGCGCCTCCGCAATGGTCCCGGTGGGAGTGGTTGAGTCAATGCGGGCACCCGGGAGTGTCCGACCGCACGCATCATTACGCGATACAGCTGCACCACCCGCAGCCGCCAGCACCGCAACGGCGCGGGGCGAGCCGGGCAACGCTGCTTGGCGAGACTGTAGCTCGCGAGTTCTGAATCACCATTCGGCGTCTGGTACCATGCCTGCATACTCCTGTGAGGCAGGCATCGGACCCGCGCCCACACCGGATCCGCTGTAAGGGGGTCCCGTCATGGTACGCTCATTCCTTCCGGCGCAGCAGGCATCGACCATTGGCGCATCAGCGGGAACGAGCTTTTGCTGCCAACGAGTCACCACGCCGCAACAGCCCGCGTTGCTGGAGCATCGCACACATCATTATACTGCGCACACCACCACCGATGTAGCCGGCGCACCCGCTCAGCGCGTCGGAGGGGGCGGTCTTACCCGCCGGTGATGCCTGCGGGTGCCTACCGGTTCACTGCCGCAGCATCGAGCCGTCGCTACGACACTGGCCCGCGCTCTACGGCTCTGCGCAGCCCCACAGCCGCCGAACCGGGCATTACCCGCTCGATGGCAATGCGTTCGCACTCATTAAAGGCGGCAAAGGCGTGCAGCTCTTGCGCCAGCGCAGCGAGCAAGCCGTCGCCGATAGGCCCGTCTGGCTCTAGCCACACACTGCGAGCGATGAGCACCCCCGCCTTGCGGTCGGCCTTGGCGTCGAGCCGCCCAACGAACGTGTCGGCCCACAGGAGTGGCAGGCAGTAGTATCCATACACACGCTTGGAGGCGGGGAGATAGCACTCGAGGGCGAAATCGAATCCAAAGACGTTCTTGAGCCAGCGCCGGCGGATGACGAGGTTGTCAAAGGGGGAGAGGATGCGCAGGCGCGGCTCGACGGCCGGCAGCGTCCCCAGGCCGTCGAGGGCCTCGGCCAGCGCATAGTGGGGACCATCCTTCACCCCCGTCAGCGTTGCCGTGACGACCTGGCCGGTTGCCACCATCTCATTCAGGGCGGCCTCCACCGTTGGCACGTCGGTGAGGCCCCAGGCAATCTCCTTTGACGTCGCCACGCCCATGGTGCTGAGGGCCCGCCGCACCGCGAATTGGCCCAGCTCGACGCGGCTGGGCTCTGTGGTGTCCACGTGAGGCGGCATGACGCGTTCCGTCAGATCATAGAGGCGGTTGAACCCTTTGCGCGCGCTCACCATCAGCTCGCCGGTCGCGAATAGCGTCTCCAGGGCGCGTTTGGCCGGCTTCCACGACCACCAGGTACCGCGGCGAAACCCCTCGGGAGCGGCAAAATCGGCGGACCCCAGCGGGCCCTCCGCACGAATGCGCCGGCGCACCTCATCCACCACGTCGGCGTTCTCGGCCAACCACCGTCGCGTGCTCTCGCGGCGTGCTGCCGCGTGCATCTTTGGGAGGAAGTAGCGATAGTGTGCCATGGGAAGATAGGCGGCAGCGTGCGCCCAGTGCTCGAACACGCGCCGCTCTACCGTCATGGCGGCGGCAAGCGCCTCCGGGCGATACGAGGGTTGCCGCGACCACAGGACGTGGTGGTGGGCGCGCTCGACCACCGCTATGGTATCGATCTGCACGTGGCCCAGACGCTCCACCACTGTCGCCGCGCCCATGGCGCCATCGACGAGTTCCCAGCTACCGTCCAGTCCCTGGCCATGCAGTGCCAATCGTCGCGCCAACGCGCGTGGGAGCTCCATCGATGGTCTCTCCTTGTTGGTGGCCAACAGACTAGGCCGTGTTTTGAATACGCACCCGACATAGAAACGATGCCACCCCGAGTGCAAGTGAGGGGCCTTGACGCCCATCGACAAAGTGTCTCGCCACTCTCAGAACGACGCTGTAGGCCTTTTTCCGAACACAATTTAGTGCGCCACCGAGCCATCGGTGGCAAACCAGCCGGTGATGGTTCGATCTTGGAAAGGAAAACGCCCCACCTCCTCATCCAGCAGATCGAGGCCGATACCTGGGCGGTCTGGAACTAGGAGATAGCCGTTCTCCAGGATCGGTGGCTGGTTGACGATGGCGTTCAAGGGATGCGTGTCCGCGTCCAAGCTCTCCATGAGGGCATAGTTGGGCGTCGCGGCGGCAAACTGCACATAGGCAGCGATGTTTACTGGGCTACCCATGAGGTGCGGAAAGACGTTCACCAGCGAGGCCTCGGCCACCGTAGCGATCTTTTTCACCTGGGTAAACCCTCCCGCCAGGGAGAGATCCGGCCGCACCATGGACACCGTCCTGGAGTCGATCAGCTCCTTAAACTGGTGCAGGCTGTAGAAGCGCTCGCCGGTAGCGATGGGCAGGTGCACGTGCCGAGCGATGTACTCTAGCGCCGCGATGCTCTCCGGGACCAGGGGATCCTCATAGTACAGGATGCGAAAGGGCGCCAACTCGTGAGCCAACAAGATGGCCTGGTCAGGGCCCAGGTTGCGGTGGATCTCTAGTCCCAGGTCGACCTCGTCCCCTACCGCCTCGCGGATGGCGGCCACGATGGCCACAGCATCCTTGATCACCTTCGTGGGGGTCTGCTTTTCGAAATCCGGCAGCATGGGGGTGGTGCGCAGAGAGAGGAACCCCCGCTCCACCTGCCGCCGGGCGCTCTCGGCGCGCTCCTCGACGGTCTCGCCAACCACATTGGCAAAGACTTTGACCTTATCCCTCACCTTGCCGCCGAGCAGGGCGTACACCGGCTTGTTCAGCGATTTCGCCAGGATATCCCACATGGCGATGTCCATGGCGCTCAGCGCCGCACTCAGCACCGAGCCCATGAAATGTGTCTCCCGCGAGAGCACCTGAAAGTGGTGCTCCATGCGCGTGGGGTCCTTGCCGACATAGTAGTCGCTCAGCTCCCGCAAGGCCTCGTACACCCACCGATGGTAGGCCCACAGCCCCGCCTCGCCCGTGCCGACGATCCCCTCGTCGGTGTACACGCGCACGAGGAGCGACCTGCCGACCAGGATCGGCTTGACGGATGTGATCTTCATGGATGGCGCCCTCCGTTGCTGCACGCATTTCGCTTCATCTGCCGCCGCGGGCCGAGGTCCGGCGCTAACGGCTCAGGCACAAGGCGCCTGAGCTCTGCCAAGCCCGCCTACGCGGGCTGTGCTTCAGCCCCCCGCGCCGCCACTCTCCTAGTGATGCTCCCGATGATCCGTCGTCGGTGTGTGGTCGTGGTACTGCCCTTGCGCGTGCATCCGATTATGGATGCTGCGATGCGCTGCCTCGAGCACCAGCCGCATGCGCTTGTACGCCCGCGTCTCGGCGCGCGTGCCCACCGTATCGAGGTAGGCCATGGCGCCCTCGATCTGCTCGAGAATCGTCACCGCGTCCGCAGCGGCGCGGAAAGGCAAACCCTCCACGTCCACCATGACCGGCGTCGAGTGCGCCGCCACAATCTCGGGCTGATCGGGATAGTGGCCACGCACGAGCAGCGCCAGCCAAGAGCTCTTGTCCACCCGCACCGACCAATGCCCCGAGGCGTTCGCAGGGTCCACCGCCACGCTCTCGCGGATCTCGCCGTTGACGATCAGCTCCACTCGCGACATAGGCACTGTCACACTGGCCGCCTGCCACACGACGTCCACTGTGCCGCCCGTCGCCGACATGGCGATCCGGCTGCCCATGGGATGACCGTCCGCAGCGAACTCGATCAGCGGACCGTAGGTGGCAAAGGTGCGGCCGGCACGCACGGCATCCATCCAGGCTTGGTAGTCGAACGCCTGGCCAGCGTCGAGCTTGGCATAGGTACGCACCGTGCCCACGGCTGTCGCCGCAGTCATCTTGTCGGTGCCGCCCACTGCCGCCACCATGTACCCGCAGTTCAGGTAGCGGTACCAATCGGACAGCGAGTAAGGATTAATGCCCGAGTAGAGGTCGCCCCAGGAGGTCATCTCCACGCCGTCGACCTCGCCACTGACGATGGCGGCGGCGCCCTCCAGCCGCGGGTTGGGAAAGTGGGGCAGGATCACGAGCCCGCCCTGCTTGTGGCACTGGCGCGCCCATTCGGTGAGCAGGATCTCGATGGGATCTCCCAGAGCGGACTCGTTGGACCCGCCGGTGGTCATCGGCGCGATGATGCGGCCACCATAGCCCAGGAGCGAGATGTGCCCCAGGACGTGCTGGCGATTCTCGGTGCCCACCCGCACGAGGTACTCGCCATCGCCGCCCGCCTCCCTCGAACCCCATGTCGTTCGGCCATCGAAATCGCCCACGTTGGTCATCAGCTCGCCCCACTGGCTGGCCAGTAGGTTGACCACGTTGACGCCCTCTGCCTCACCCTCGAGCAGCGCCGACATGGGCGACAAAAAGTGGACGTGCGTATCCGCTGTCACCCAGCCACGCTCCCGCCAGGGGAGTACGCGCTCGATCTCGACAGTGATCTCGTCCGTCTCAGGGGTCACCTCAACCATACGGCGGACCGGCCTGATCTCAAACCCCTTTGAGACCTCGATGTACACCCGCCCAAGTGGGAGGTCGATGCGCGTCTCGCCTGGGATGTACGTCGTGTGGTGGAGGTTCTGATGGCTAAAGTCGACCGAATAGTCCTCAAACCAGGCCGTGTTGGGGATGCGATGCCGATCCACCGGCGCGAGATACTCGCCCGCTTCCCCGTGGACGTGCAGCTTGACTGGCACCGGTTTGCGGCTGCCGCGCTCGACTGCGCGCAGGGTGACGCGCTGTGTCGCCGGGGCTACCGGGCGGATGGGAACCCCTTCGGCTTCCACGCCCACAGCAGCCACATCAGCTACGCCGAGGGCCTCGCCGCCCTCGAGGTGGAAGCATGCGTTCGGGTGCGCGGTGTACTCGAGCAGGACCTGCACCCTCCCGCTGTGCGACTCGTCGTGGATCGCAGGTAGCTGGTTGTTGTACGTCCCCTCCCACCGCTCGTTGGGATAGAGGGGGCGTAGTGTCGCGCTGATCACCTGCCCCATATCGAGCTGCACCTGCCGCAGCCGCCCCATCTCGTCCAACCTGGGGTCAAAGGCTACGCCATCGGGCAGGGTCAAGAGCGCTTTGCGGCGCCGCGCCCACCGTAGTGGGTGCGCCGTCAGCCCCTCCCCCGCCGCCAGACCGGAGAGCACCACCGTGCCGGAGGCCGGCTCGGTCCGCACACCGACGATCGTGGCCTCCGGACGCGGGTTCTCCCAGGCGTAGAGCCAGTTCGTCCATGGCCACGAATCCGCCGGCGTCGAACGCATCTGGCTCCGCCCCCAGTCGGTATGGGTCTGCTCGTGATGCGGGCGCACCGGTTGCGGTTTGGTGTGGGCCACGGCCTCAAAGCAGTTCTCGCCCCAGATGCGCTCGAACGCCCCCAACTGGAACCGGCGCCGAATGGGGACACGTTCCTCGGTACCATCAGCGTAGAGCACGACATAGGTGGCGGCGAGCTCGCCCAACTGCCCAACCCCTCGCATGGGGGAGATAATACCTCCTTCACCGGCCTCCAGCGGGCGTTGATCGGACGTGTGCATGAATACGAGCCACTGGGCATGCGTCCGCTCCAACGCGATGGTGATCGGGCGGTCGCACACGACCGCAACGGACGTGACGTCAAAGGGGATGCCCCAGCACACACACGCGCCCGTGGGCGCATACTCTACCGCTGCCGTCATCTCTTGCGAGAGGCCGGCAGCCTCCAGGTCCTCCACTCGGGTACCCCCGTCGAAGGGCAGGGGGCGAAACAGCGTAGAACGTGGGCCATCCACGGATGCGGCCATGGGTTCCTCCACTGGTACTGTCTGTGGTTGACGGTCTGCTGGTTCCATGTGCGGATGGTCCGGCGGTCTCGCGCCGCCCGCCCGGCCATCGCGCGTCCGCAGTGTAGCGTGTTCCTGCACGAAAAAAAAGCCCCACACCGATGCTCACTGGCGCCTCGCCATCGGTTGCATCGGCGCGCATCGCCGGGTATCATGGATTTGGTGTGCTTGGCCCACCATTCCCGGCAAGCATCGGCGAACGGCAAAAGGCGCGACAGATGGAACCGCCCAAGAGCTATGTCATCGATATGGATGGGGTGCTGGTGCGCGGCCGCACCATGGTGCCCGGCGCCAACGATTTCTTGAGGCGCCTCGAGGCGCGCGGCGCCGAGTACCTCGTGCTCACCAACAACCCCCTCTACACTCCGGCCGACTTGGCCCATCGCCTGGCGCGTACCGGTCTCCACGTAGAGCCCCGGCGCATCTTTACCTCGGCGATGGCCACGGCACGCTTTCTCGCCTCTCAGCGGCCCCGGGGCACGGCCTTTGTGATCGGCGAGAGTGGCCTGCTCGATGCCATTCACAGCGTCGACTATATCATCACCGATCACGATCCAGATTATGTCGTCTTGGGCGAGACGAACACCTATAGCTTTTCCCAGGTGACGCAGGCCGTCCGGCTCATCATCGCTGGCGCTCGTTTCATCGCCACCAATCCGGATCCCGTCGGCCCGACCGAGTCGGGTATTGTACCCGCCACCGGATCCATGGCCGCCCTCATCGAGCGTGCCACCGGCGTGGCACCCTTTTTCGTGGGCAAGCCGAATCCCCTGATGATGCGCAACGCCCTGAACTACCTGGGCGTCCACTCGGAGGCCACCATCATGGTGGGCGATCGCATGGATACGGACATCATTGCTGGAGTGGAGAGCGGCATGGAGACGATCCTCGTGCTCACCGGTGTCACCCGCCGCGAGGACGTGGCTCGTTACCCCTACCAGCCCAGCCGCATCGTGCCCTCTGTGGCCGACATACACCCATAGAACGGAGACCGCCATGAAACACCGCTTCCGCCCCACCCGCTATTACACCGCTCTAGGCCCCTACGAGCCGGTGCTTCGCGTGAACAGTGGCGACACCATCATCGCCGACACCATCGATGCTCGCGGCTATGACGCCAGCGGCCAGCAGGTCTCGGAGCGCGGAAATCCGCAGACAGGCCCCTTTTTCGTCGAGGGCGCCGAGCCCGGGGATACGCTGGCCGTCACCTTTCACCGCATCACGCCGAGCCGCGCCACCGGCTGGAACAGCGCCGTCCTCCGACCGAACGTCGTCGACCCCGCCGACGTACGCGACTTTCCTGAAGAGCTGCTGGCGCATTGGGAGCTGGACATCGCCGCGAACACGGCCACCCTGGCGGACCCGGAGACGCGTCTGGGATGCGTGACGTACCCCCTCGACCCGATGGTCGGCTGCTTTGGCGTGGCGCCCTCGCGCCGTCAGGCCATCTCCTCGGGCACGTCGGCGCAGCATGGCGGCAACATGGACTATCGCGGTTTCCGGGCCGGGGTGACGGCGTACCTGCCCGTGTCTGAGCCCGGCGCCCTCTTTTTCGTGGGGGATGGCCACGCTCTGCAGGCCGACGGTGAGATCCTGGGCTCTGGCATCGAAGTGTCTATGGAGGTCGAGTTTACCCTGCGCCTCATCAAGGACTGGCCCATCAGCTGGCCCCGTGGTGAGGATGCCACATCCATCTTTGCCGTAGGCAACGCGCGCCCCCTGGATCAGGCACTGCAGCACTCCACCAGCGAGATGCTGCGCTGGCTGCAGCAGGATTACGGCCTCGACGCGCTCGGCGCGCACGTCCTCCTCGGCCAGTGTGTGCGCTACGAGATCGCCAACGTCATCGACCCCGCCTATAGCGTCGTGTGCAAGCTGGACAAGAGCGTACTGCCAGCAAAGCAGTGACGCCGCACCGGCGCTAGGCATGGGCCTTCCCGACATGCTCTTGAGGCGACACGAGGCGAGCGCCAACCCCCGTGTTCGCCGAGGGCTGCGAACGGATAATCGCTATTCCTGGAGAGACTCCATGAATTCCATCGATCGGCGTCGCATCGCCATCTTTGTGGCCCTTGCCTTTGGCATCGCATGGGCGGTGGCGCTGGTGGTCTATCTTACCGGCGGGCTGGTGAACTCGCCCGTGCTTATCCCCGCGCTCAACGTCTCCCTAGCGACGGTGCTGCTGGCGGTGGGCGTCATGTCGTCTCCCGCCATCGCGCACATCCTGACGCGCATCATCACGCGCGAGGGCTGGGAGGACGTCTGGCTGCGGCCGAACCTGCGTCGCGGTTGGCCCTACTGGCTGGCGGCGTGGTTTCTGCCGGGCATCCTGACCGTCATCGGGCTGGGCATCTTTTTCGCGCTCTATCCGATGTACTATGATCCTTCGCACGGCGTGGTGATGGAGCTCCTACCGCCGGGCGCCTCCATCGATCCGCGGATCATCATCATTGCGCAGCTCATCCAGGCGATGCTCCTGGCGCCAGTGCTCAACGGCGCTTTCACCTTTGGCGAAGAGTTCGGCTGGCGCGCCTACCTCCAACCCAAGCTGATGCCCCTCGGCGGCCGCACCGCCACGCTCCTGGTAGGCGTCATCTGGGGGCTGTGGCACGCGCCGATCATCGCCATGGGCCACAACTATGGCCTCACCTACCCGGGAGCGCCATGGTCTGGAATTCTGATGTTCGTATGGATCACCGTGCTCTTTTCCGCCCTCCTGGGCTGGGTGACGATACGTGGCGGTAGTGTGTGGCCCGCCGTCATCGGCCATGCGGCCATCAACGGCATCGCCGGCCTGGGAATCCTATTCATCCAGGGAGAGCCGAACCCCCTCCTCGGACCCCTCCCTGTGGGCGTCATCGGATCGCTCGGTTTTCTCTTTGCCGCTCTACTCATCTTTGTCAGCCCAAGGGCGCTCGCTGCACCGACGGACGCGGACTCGGCGACGCAAACACCACCGAGCCGCTAGCCGCTGCGATGCGTGCCATCCCGTAGCGCACACGCCAGCCACCCCGCTGGCGGTCACTGCGCCGACGGTGCCGTACTGATATTGTCGCACAGCCCAATCTCGAGGAACCGACATCGTGCACACCAGCACCCCACGCCATCTCGTCGCATCACTGGTCGTCATCGCAGTCCTTTCTCTGAGCCTGCCCCTGCCCAGCGCCGCCGAGAGCGCTACGAGCCCAGCGCCTCCCAGAGAGGATGTGTGGGAGGGGGTGGTCAACGCCATCCTCGAAGAGGGCGATACCGAGGTCATGGGCCAGCCGCAGCACTATCAGGTGCTCGAGCTGACGCTCACCAGCGGCGCGCAGCGCGGACGCGTCATCGCCGTTGAACACGTCGCCTACGCCCTGACGGACCTGCAGCACTATCACGAGGGGCAGCGCGTCATGGTGGTCCGCGCCCAAGAGCCCTCTGGGCGTGAGGCGTTCTATATCTCGGGGCCCGTGCGCCGTGGCCCGCTGGCATGGATGTTCCTGCTCTTTGTCGCCGCCGTCATCGCCGCGGGACGCAAGCGCGGTGCCTTTGCCCTCCTGGGGATGGCCCTCTCCTTCGCCGTGATCGTGCTCTTTATCCTGCCGCGCATCGCCGCCGGGGATGATCCCGTGACCGTGGCCGTCATCGGGTCGGCCCTCACCGTCCCGATCACGTTCTACCTGTCCCACGGCGTGAACCGCAAGACGACAGTGGCCGTCATCAGCACGGCGATATCGCTGGCCCTCACGGGTCTGTTGGCACGCCTGTTCGTAGACGGCGCCTATCTCACGGGGTACGCCTCCGAGGAGGCGGGCTTCCTGCAGGTGACGGGCGTTGGCGCCATCGATGTCAAGGGGTTGCTCCTCGCGGGTATCATCGTGGGCGTTCTCGGCGTGCTGGACGACGTCACCGTCTCGCAGGCCGCCATCGTGCAGCAACTCAAGGCTGCCACCCCCCTCGCCTCGTTCCGGCAGCTCTTCCGCAGCGCCATGGCTGTCGGACGCGATCACATCGCCTCCATGGTGAACACGCTCGTGCTCGTCTATGCCGGTGCCGCCATGCCCCTCCTCCTCCTGCTCAACGACAGTGCCCAACCCTTCTGGCAGCTGATCAACTATGAGATCATTGCCGAAGAGATCGTACGCATGATGGTGTCCAGCCTGGGGCTCATCGCCGCGGTGCCGCTTACGACGTTCTTGGCGTCTGTGGCCATGATCGATGCCAGCACCGCCACCGAGGAGGCCACGCCGCGCACCAACTGATCCACTAGGCCATGTCTGAAAACGCACCCGACGTAGAAACGATGTCGCCCCGAGCGTAAGCGAGGGGCCGTGACGCCCATCGTCAAGGTTTCTCGCCACGCGTAGAACGACACTGTGGCCCTTTTTCCAGACACTACCGAGCCTTTCACAAAACAAGGCGCGAAGGAGCACAATCCCCCTTCGTGCCTTGCGTCCTCTTCTCGACCGACGAGGCGCCATCTGTCGCCGCCTGCTCGCCGTCGATCAGCGGTGTGCGGCTGGCCTACACCACCCAATCCATCTGCGTCGCCCGAGCCAGGGCAAAGAGCGCCGTGACGAACGCCATCGACACAGCCAACTGCAGCGCCATGCCGCCACGACAGATGCTCAGGGCGGGCGCTCCATACGTCGGGAGCACCCTGATGCAGAGCAGCTCAACAGCCAGCATGGTGCCTATACTCGCCATAAGCAGCGCCATCGCCTGATAGGCCGCCGTCCGCACCCGCAGCAACGCTACCGGCATGCCCACGAGCAACACCGCCGCCGGTAGCTGGTCAACGGCAATCTGCAAGAGGCGATCTCCCGATCGCGCGGCAGCGAACTGTGCTGGTTCAACCACCATTCCAACCGACCACCACACCGCTACCGGCAACACGAGGAGCACCGCCCGCGTGCCGCGCGTAGGTGCAATGGTGGCCGCGCAGAGGAGCGGCATCCCCAGGAGCAACGTAAAGTACAGCCAGCGCCACTGCACCATGAGCACCGTCTCCCAGCGCCAGGGGTGCGTGTAGGACGCCTCATGGATGGCGTGCGCGCCGAGGACCACGAGCGACAGCCCCGCCACCATCCAGGCCCACCGGGGCAGTGCGCCGGACCCGAGGCGGTGGCGTACGACGGTCGCCATCCCCGCGAAGGAGCCGAGAATGAGCACGATCAGCGGGATCCCAATCGATGACCAGACCGGCCCGGCCCCGTCGCGCCAGACGAGCGCGGCGGCATAGGGCAGGTAGGTGGCGAACACCCCGGCCGCTGGAAAGGCCCAATCCGCCAGGCGGCGCTCGCGCACTATGGCGAACACCATGATCGCCAGACACCCCGCCACCGCGAGAAGCGGCATGACGGCCGGATGGGGGTAGGGCACCCGCGGAAACACGAGCCGGAACAGACGTTGGTCACCGGCGATGAGCAGCAGCCCCGGCATCGCCGCCAGCAACGCCTGCCACCACAGCGCTCGCGGATAGCGCCACCCGCCGAGCGGTTCGCCGATGCCGATGGCGCTGCCGTGCTCGCGCGCCACGGAGCCGATCAGATCGACCACCGTCCGCAAGAAGAGGGACAGCAGCTCTCGCGCACCACTCGCCCGTGCATCGCGCACCTGATCGCGAAAGAGCTGTACCATTGCCGGGCCATACGCCCGCCGATGTCTCCGGGGGTACAACCGGACGAGGGCGGCATAGACACGCACCGAGGGGTCGCTGAAACCCACCTGTGCCTTGGTCGCCGTCATGCGTCGCCCTCCCGAAACCGCAGGGCGCGCACCACGTCCTTTTGCTGGGCGAGGCGGAGCAACGCCTCGAGCCGCTCCGTCTCGGCCGTCAGGACGCGCCGCCCCCAATCCGTGAGGCGATAGTAGCGCCGCCGCTCATCGTCCATCTCGGGATCGGGGCGCTCCTCCGTCTCGACGACAAGGCCGGCCGCCAGTAGGCGCTTGATGGTGCCATAGAGCGTGCCCGGCCCCATCCGCACCCGCCCATCCGTATCCGCCTCCACCTGCTTTATGATACCGTACCCATGGCGCTCCGCGTCAGCCAGCGATAGGAGTATATGAAACACCGCCGGCGTCAGCGGGAGGAGCTTTTCTGGCTCGCGTTGCTGTGGCATATGCACCCTCACCTCGAAGATTTACATCCGTGTATGATATATCGTATATGGATATAGTAGCAGAGCGATGCGTGGATGTCAAGGGCATCCGCCGAGATGCCCACAACGCGTCCCCCGCCCATCATCGGTTGACGTCCACCGGGCGACAGCGTAGAGTGAAATAGGACGCGCTACCTGCTGCCTATGGGTAGCCGCCCGGTGTGTTGTGGAGGTTGTCGTATGGCCCAGTATCCGGACGTAGTTGAGGTTGTTATCGAGATACCGCGCGGGAGCCGCAACAAATACGAGTACGACCACGAGCGCCACGTGATCACGCTAGACCGCGTGCTCTATTCCTCGGTACACTATCCCACGGATTACGGTTTCGTGCTCCATACCCGCGCCGCCGACGGTGACCCCCTGGATGTGCTCGTCGCCGTGGAGGAGCCCACCTTTCCCGGTTGCCACATGCTGATCCGCCCCATCGGAGTGTTGGAAATGCGCGACGAGAAGGGGATCGACGAAAAGATCCTCGGCGTCCCCGAGGCAGACCCTCGCTTTGCGGGGATTGGGAGCCTCACCGACATCGGCCCCCAACTGGCTGCGCGAGATCGAGAACTTTTTCAACACCTACAAGCTGCTGGAGGACAAGCTGACGGAGGTTGAGGGCTGGCGCGACGAGAACGAAGCGCGGCGCGTGCTGCTCCAGTACCGCGTGACGCCATGACGACAGTTCACTGCCCGTTGTTCACGGGCAGCACGTCCCGCTTGCGGTACACCATCCCCTGCATGATGGCCACCGTGTCACCCTCACCATCCGTTATGTCGACGGTGTACGTCGCCAACCGGGGGCCGAGCGAGGTCTCGCGTGCCGTCGCTGTGAGGGTGCCCGTGTGCGCCGCCTTGACGTACTGGATGCTCACGTTGATACCCACAGCTATCGTACCGTGGGCGTTGGCCGCCGCCGCCAAGGCCAGATCCCCCAGCGTAAAGATGGCGCCCCCATGCGCCATGCCGGCTCCGTTCTGATGGTAGGGTTGCAGCGCCATGCGCGCCACGGCACGCCCCGCCGACATCTCGACGAGCGTGATGCCGTTGTGCGCCGCAAAGCGATCGTGCTGTCGCAGAAAAGCAGCGATCTCGTCCATTTGTCTCCGTTGTGTGTGGCTCCATCGGCTCATAGCGCGTCGACTCGCCACAGTGCCTGCGCCTACAGCCGATACTAAACGAATGTGGAATGAGGTGATCCCATGGCCAAACCCGAGAGGATGCTCACCGATGCCGCCGCTATCGAGGCCATCCTCCAACGTGGCTCGGTATGCCATCTTGCCATGGTGGATGGCGACCGTCCATACGTCGTGCCGCTCTGCTACGGCTATCGCGATGGCGTGCTCTACGCCCACAGCGCCCGAGAGGGCCGCAAGCTCGACATCTTGCGTCGAAACCCCGCCGTGTGCTTTGACGTGGCCATCGACACCGAGCTCGCCCCGGGCGAGGGCCCCTGTCGCTGGAGCATGCACTATCGCAGCGTCATCGGTACCGGCCGCGCCACGCTGGTGGATGAACCCGCCGCCAAGCGCACCGCCCTCGACATCATCATGGCGCACTATGGCGGCCAGCCCAACAGCGAGGGACGCTACCCCTACGCTGAAGGCATTCTCGAGAACACCATCATCATTCGCATCGACATCGAGTCACTAGCGGGCAAGGAGAACACCTAGCGGTGCGTCGGCCACCGACCCACCGCCTGCTCGCCCTATACCACCGCGCTACCCGAGCAGCCGCTCTCCGCCGAGTTCTTCCTCCAGCGCGAGCAAATTCAGGTCGGCGTCGTAGCGCGCGTCAAACACGAAAGGCCGCCCCGCGAGGTAGTAGCGGTAGATAAAGCGGTCCGCGTCATACGTCGGCAGGTCCGCGATCCCGCGCAACGGCACCCACTCGAGCACCCCCTCCTCGCACGCCGGGGGCTCGAACCGCTCCACATCGCTGGCATAGACATAGCTGATCCAGTTGAAATCGTTGGGCGCTGTCTCTTGGAGCACGCCGCAAAAGGTCAGTGCCTCCAACCGGTGTCCCGCCTCCTCGTACACCTCACGGAGCGCCGCCTCCCGCGCCGACTCGTGGGGATCCACCTTACCGCCCAGGGGAACATACTTGCCATAGTGCAGCACCTTGGTGCGTCGCAGCAACAGCACCTCGTCGCCGCTACGCAGGATGCACAGCACCGCCACCGTCTTGAGTCCATCCATCACGGGGGGTTCAACTCCTCATCGCGAAAGTGTAGCGCCGCGGACGACACTCCATGCGCCCGGGGCGAGTGTGGCGACGTCCGCGGCGCCTGTCACCAGATTGCCTCGTCCGCGACGAGCGGCTCGGGCACGTGGCGGGCGTACTGCGTCCACAGGTCCTCGGCCAGCGCCTCAGCATCGCGCTCGACCCCCTGTGAGGCAAAGTACGCGCACACGCGTTGCAGGTCGCATTCGAGGATGCGCCGGGCGGAGCGGTTCCGCTCGATCGTCGCAACCTGTGGAAAGTCGATGATAGCCACCTCTCTCTGCCAGTACAGGATGTTGGACGCAGAGAGGTCGCCGTGCACCAGCCCCTGGCGCAGCAAGAGGCGCACGGTGTCCAGCACGACGTCCAAGAGTTCTGCACCCTCGCGCGGTCCGAGGGACACCTCATTCAGCGTCGGCGCCGCACGCTGCGCGTCACCGACGTACTCCATCAGGATTGCGTTGCTCGTCGCGGCGATGGGCCGCGGCAGCGCGCCCCCCGCGTCGTACAGGTACCGCATCGTCCTGAACTCGTGCACCAGCCACGACGTGTGGGCCACCTGCAGGCCATAGGCCGTCTTTTTGCCCAGAGCGCGCATCACGCGATCGTCGTTCTTCTTGACGATCTTGCCATCCTCTGCGAGCACCTCTCGGCCCTCCCGGTACATGGCATCGTTGCGCAGGCTGCGGAACATGTGTGGGCGATACACTTTGGCCGCCAGCAGCGCCAACGCGGTACGCGGGTGCGCCGCGCAGCGGTACACGCTGGCCTCCTTGCCGCCGCGAACGCGCCCCAACACGTCGACGATCCACGCCTCCTCAAAGAAGGCGCGTACGGACTCGAGCAGCCACCCCTCTTCGTGGCGCGAGGGGTGGTACGTCGTTACGAACGCACCGCCCTCTCCGGTGACCTCACCGAGCTCCTCGAGGATCTCGCTGCGAGGCTTCTCGTGCTTGTGCACAGCGCGGGGCTTGCGCTTGCGACGCGCCCTCCGATCGGTGTGCAGCGGATCGAACAGCTCCTCATACGCCTCCCAGGCGTCCGCGGAGGGATCGCGCTACGCTTTCTGGCTGTCAGTAGGAATTCTGTCGGTAATCCTTTGTCATGGGATTCGGAGGTCCCGTGCCCCATACAAAACGGCCACGGGTAGTCAGCGTCAAACCCGTGGCCGAAGGATGCGACAGGCGCCGGTGCAGCCTGGCGATTCCGTCCTATGAGAGACATAGCACGGCCACGGGTAGCATGCGCCCGTGGCCGGATCCACTCGCGTGTGAGCGGCGTTCAGCAGGCCGACAGACGCGCCTAAGACATCACACGGACAGTGACATCTGCCATTGGTCGCGCCTCCTTTCACTCAAGAACTGTACCGATTCTATCGTACGCTGCCCGCGATGCCAATAGCCTGGCAGTCGTTTTTTGGGATGCTTTCCAGGGAATGAGCGACGCCGAGCGCCGGCGGGCGCCGCTGCCCTACGCGTACAGCGCGCGATAGGCCCGCGCGATCTCGGCCGCCGTCTCGTCGAGCTCGGCACGACTGGCGTGCCGCGCCCCCTCCATCGCTCCACTCCAGGCACCATCGCCCGCGAAACGCGGGATGAGGTGCAGGTGCGTGTGCATCACCACCTGCCCCGCGGCACGACCGTCAGAAAGCGACAGCCGCACGCCTTCGGCGCGCACCGACGAGTGCCGGATCGCCGCATTCATCCGCATGGCGATCCGGAACAGGTGCGCCCCCGTGTCCTCATCCATGTCGGCCAGGTGGGTGGCGTGTTCGCACGGTATCACCAGGGTATGCCCCGGTGTCACCGGCTGATGACTGAGAAACACCGCCACCTTGTCGTCCTGGTAGATCATGCTTGCCGGAGCTAGCCCAGCGACGATGTCGCAAAAGACGCATTGTTCCACGCTGCACACTCCGAGAGGTTCTCCCTGCGCTGAGCGCAGGGGTGCGGGATGGCCGAGGGCTCCGGACGTGGCTCCCCGCCCACCCACACGATCGTTGTTCATCCGTATATCGTACCCATCAGTCCTCGAGCGCCTGGTACACCGCCACGGCCACGTCCTGCGCCACGGGAAAGCCGGTGCACGGCATGTGCTGTGGCAGGATGATGGCCGTCAGGTCCTCCTTGGGGTCCACCCAGAAGTAGGTACTGGCCGCGCCATCCCAGCCATAGGCGCCCTCAGAACCAAGCCGGCCCGACTGGGCCACGTCCAACAGCACACGAACCCCGAGCCCAAAGCCATGGCCGGCACACGTCGGCCAATCGTTAAAGGGGAGCATGGCCGCAGGCAGGTGGTTCGATGCCATCAGCTCCACTGTCTTGCGCCCCAGGATGCGCTGCCCCATATAGGTGCCCTTGTTGAGCAGCATCTGGGCGAACCGGTAATAGTCGTCGATGGTGGAAACCAATCCACCGCCGCCCGACTTGAGGGCGCGTTCGCAGAGGTAAGGGCTGCCCGCCGACGGCTCGATCACCCGCAGCCCCTGCGGCCGTGCCTCGCGGCGCTGCCTCTCGGGCTGGGGTCCCTCCTCCACGGGGCCATAGACGGCCGCCAGACGCCCCGCCTTTTCGGGCGGCACCCAGAAATCGGTATCCACCATGCCCAGGGGCTCGAGGACGCGCTCCTTCATCGCCACATCGAAGGGCTGCCCCGTGAGCACCTCAACGAGGCGTCCTAGCACGTCGATGGACCAGCCATAGCGCCAGTCGGTGCCGGGCTGAAAGGCGAGGGGGAGGCTGCCCAAAATCTGGGTAAAGGCCTCCAGCGTCAAGTCGCTGTCCCGGTACTGCGCGAACGCCTGGCGATAGGCCGCCGCCGCGGGCGTGTCGTCTTCCGACGGATACATGATGCCCGAGGTGTGCGTGAACAAGTGCCGAATGGTCAGCGGCTTGGCCTGGGGCACCAGGTCCCATCCCGTGTCGCTCTTGATGGCGGCGGGCGCATCGGCGAAGGATGGTATGCACTCCGCCAAGGGGTCATCGAGCTGGTACAACCCCTCGTCATACAGGGTGAGGGCGGTGACGGCCGTAATGGGCTTGGACATGGAATAGATGCGCACGATGGTGTCGCGCTGCATGGGCCGACCCGTCTCGATCTCGGCCATGCCATAGGCCTGGCGATGCACCACGTGGCCGTGCCGCGCCACGAGAGTGATCGCGCCGGCCAAGCGCTCGCTATCCACCCAGCGCGCCACGGCGTCATCGATGCGTCGCAGTCGCGAGGCAGAGAATCCGACGGATGCGGGATCGACGGTCATCATGGAGCTCCTTTCGGGGTCATTCCTCTCCGAGAGTACTCATCCCATAGCCTGATAGACAGCGCCATACCCAGGGTGCGCTCCTAGCGCGTACGCTCTGGCCGAACGCTCACCGGCCGCCCCGCCTGAATGCGGTACTCGCGACGGCCCGGCCCGATAGGTACCGGCCCCGGTGTCAGTCCCTCGCGCTCGTCGTGCAGCGTGGGCACCGGAAGACAGTCGGGAATCTCGCCCTCAACCGTCAGCGTGAGCAATAGCGCGTCCAAATCAAACTCGACCTGAACCCACGCCTGTCGGCTCGAGCGATCATAGTCATAGTACTCGCGCCATGCCTCGAGGTCGAGGAGCGCCGATGGCTCGGGGTAGACGATGCACAGCGAGGTGGGGTCGTCGCGCTGATCGAACAGGTTGCAGTTCGAGGTGTTGTCCGCGGCACGCGCCAGGAGGATGCGGTGGGGCGTCTCGAAGAAGAGATTGTTCACGATACGATGCCGTCGGCAGAGGCCCACGCGGCCGCCAACGATGCGCTCTTTCTGCGCCAGGTTCGCCGACACGGCGTACGCGTCAGGGATCTTGGCCAGCAGGTTGTGCGCGACGACAGCGCGCTCCCCCGTGTCGACATTGATGCCCGTGCCCGCGCCGGGCCTACCACCTCCGCGGATGTCCCACAGGATGTTGTGATCAATAGCGTTCGCGGCGTGGCTCACCTCCAGATAGATCCCCCCGTGGATCGCCTCAATGTCGCCGATCACATTGCCGGTGACACGCGTGTTGCGGTTCAAATAGTCCAGCCACAGCCCAGGGGCGTGGCGAATATGGCGAAAGACGTTACGACGAATGAGCACGCCGTCACCCTCGTGGAACTTGAGCCCAGCGGTCTCCCAGATGCGCTCGATCGCCTTGTCGCCGATGCGTTCGACGACATTGTCCTCCACCAGCGTATGGGTGTTGTTGCGCACCGCCGCGATACCGCAGATGCCACAGTCGGCAACATAGTTGCGACGGATGATGTGCCGGCCCGCCACCTCGGGCGGCAGCACGTCTCGCCGATGCCAGGTCTCGTTGCCCACGTCTATCCCACAGGCGTTGGCCCACCGCACCTCGTTGTCCTCGATGATCCAGTGGTGGCCCCCTGAAGCGCTGACCATGGCCCGCTGCGGCACGGGGATACCATCGGCGGCGCGCTGAAAGCGGAACCCCGACACACGAATATAGCCCAGCCCCCGCACCGTCGGCGCAAAGACCTGCTCACGGACGGTCACCTCGAAGGAGACGTCTCGGGGGTCCGCGTCGTTCCACAGGCGCAGGTGCACGCGCAGCCCAGGATCCTCGACCCAGAAGGCGCCATCGGTGGACCCGAGGTCACTGGCGCGCAATACCTGCTTCAGCGGGCGCCCGTCGACAAAGATCATCCCACGCCGCAAGAGAAACACATGCGTCTCTTCGGGCGTCCAGTCGCGGGTGAACGTCGTGTACTCGGAGGAAAAGTTGCGCGCCAGGAAGGGGTTGTACCCCACGAACCATTCCTCCGGCAGCGCTCCCGTCCAGACGGTCACGCCGTAGGGCAGCGATCCCAGGTCCCACCCCTGGCTGGGCTCGAGCTGGGGCGACCACGCCTCGGACCCACACACGATGACATCGCCACCGGATGTCTCGTAGGCGATCATACGATCCGGGCCTTCCCCGCCTCGAGCGGGGCGCACGCATTCGCGATAGATTCCCCGATGCACCACGACCTTTTCGCCGGGCTGCAGCACCTCGGCCGCACGCCCGATGGTGGCAAAGGGCCGCTCTTCGCTCCCGGGCCCGTCGTCGGATGCCTGGTGATGCTCCTGAGCCACATGGCAGACGCGGGTATAGGTGGTCGTGTCGTCCCAAAACGGAAAAGGCGTGCCATCGGGAAGGAACACGCCGACATCGGTCATCTATCTCGCCTCCTGTGAGCGCCCGTGTGGCGTTCTGGACTGCACGCCCCCCATTGTAACAAATCGTCTGCCTGCTTGCATCCTCCCGCTTCTCTTCGGCATGCGCAGGTCGATTGATACGAGTTCATGGTGGTGCTATGATAAGGATATTGATCGTATTCCTGCGGAATAGGGTGTGGTATGGCATCAGAAGCGCGCGAGACAGCGGCCCAGCCCGATGGCTCGCCCCCCTATGCCAGCGTCGTCCTCGCCGCCACCATCCTCGGCTCATCGCTGGCGTTCATCGACAGCAGCGTCGTCGGTGTGGCGCTGCCCGTCATGCAGGTCGACCTCCAGGCCACACTGGCGGCGGCTCAATGGGTCGTGGAGGCGAATCAGCTCCTGTTGGCAGCGCTCATCCTCGTCGGCGGTGCGCTGGGCGACGTGTTCGGCCGTCGCAGGCTGTTTGCCCTCGGTATCGCCACGTTCCTGGTCGGCACCGTTGCGGCCGGGCTCGCCCCCAACATTGGCTTTCTCATCGCCGCGCGGTCGCTCCAGGGGATCGGCGGAGCCTTGCTTGTGCCCGGAAGCCTGGCCATCATCACCGCCACCTTTTTCGGCGGCGCACGGGGTCGCGCCATCGGCCTGTGGGCGGCGCTGACGACGGTGGCCTCCGCACTCGGCCCCATCATCGGCGGATGGCTCGTCGAGCAGGTGTCGTGGCGCGCCGTCTTTTTCCTCAACATCCCACTCGGGCTCGTTGCCCTCGCCCTAACCCTCTGGCGCGTGCCAGAGACCATGCACGAGGGCGCGGACCGCAGCATCGACGTCCTCGGGGCCGCTCTCCAGGTCATCGGCCTGGGCGGTCTGGTGTTTGGGCTGATCGAAGCCGGCGCGAGCGGCTTTGGTGAGCCCCTCGTGATCGCCGCCCTGATCATCGGTGTGGTGGCGTTGGCGCTGTTTATCGTGCGCCAGGCGCGCATTCGCTCTCCGATGATGCCCTTGACCTTGTTCCGGTCGTCCGATTTCTCAGGGACGAACCTGCTGACCTTTCTCCTCTACGGTGGACTGTACGGCGTGCTCTTTTTCCTCCCCTTCAACCTGATCCAGGTGCAGGGGTACACGGCCACCGCCGCGGGAGCGGCGCAGCTCCCCTTTATCGTCCTTCTCTCGGTGCTCTCGCCATGGGCAGGCGGGCTTGTCGCGCGCTATGGCCCGCGGCCCCCCCTCGTCCTCGGACCGCTCACCGCCGCCTTGGGCTTTGCCCTGTATGCCCTGCCAGGTCAGGGCGGCTCCTATTGGACGACCTTTTTCCCGCCCACGGCCGTCCTCGGTCTGGGAATGGCCATCACTGTTGCCCCCTTGACCACCACGGTGATGAGTGCCGCCCCCTCCGAGCGCTCGGGGACGGCCTCGGGGATCAACAATGCCGTCTCACGCATCGCCGGGCTGCTTGCCGTGGCCATCCTAGGAGTCGTCGCCGTGAGCGCCTACAGCGGCGCCCTGTCGTCTGCACTGGCGAACAGCCCGCTGCCCGCCGAGTACGGAGAGATCCTCCTGGCGCAGCGCACCCGCCTGGCCGCCACCGAGATCCCAGCAGACGCCCCTGCCCAGGTACAAGACGCCATGCGCGCAATCATTGCGCAGGCGTACATATCAGCCTTTCGCCTCATCGCCATCATCTGCGCGGCCCTCGGCGCCGCCGCAGCCGCTGTGACGGCCATCATGATCGGCGGCCGGCGTCACACCTAGCGGTGCCGTGCGCCCCCCTCGATCTCCACACAAAAGCGCCGGACGGTCCGATACAGAACCGTCCGGCGCCTCTGGGCGCTGCCGGCCGTCAGGGCACGGCGGGTTGCGCCCACCAGGCTGACAGCACGGCGCATGCCGACCTGCAGATCAGCGAAAAAGCGCTCCCACCATTCCAGTGGTAGGATGGCCTCACACAGCGCCACCGATGCCGCCCCCTCGACCTCTCTGCCGAGCGCGTGCCGCACCGTTTTCAGCTGCTCGTCCGAGAGGGCGTGGCGCGCCGCCCACGTCGCCAGCAGAGCGTTCAGCGCTGCGTCGTCACTCATCTCCCCACGCCCATCGGGCGTCATCATCCGTTTGCCTCCTGCCATACGCCATCCACCACCGTCACTGCCTCGCGAGCTCGAGCATCGCGGACAGCGCGTGACGAGCCTGCGACAGCTGGTACCGTACGGTGCCCGCCGGCCGGCCCAATGCCTGGCCGATCTCGCCGCTCGTCATCTCACCCAGCACGCTCATCGCCAACACCTCGCGCAGCTCTTCCGGCAGCCGCGCGATGGCGGCATCGATGTCCAGCGCTTGCTCCCTCAGCGCGCGTGATCGCTCCGAGCCCGCATCGGGATACGCCTCCAGCACCTCAGGCGTAGAGTGCGTCACGACGCTCCGCACCGCCTGCCGCCGATAGAAATCGGTGAGCAGGTTCTGTCCGATCCCAAAGAGCCAGTAGCGCAACCGTTCTTCGGGCATATCCTCGAGCTCGGCGCGGTGGCGCCAAACCCGCAGGAATGTCTCCTGCATCAGGTCGAGCGCCACCTGGTCGTCGCCGGTATGCCCGAGAAAATAGGCGTGAACCGGTCGGGCGAAGCGGTCGTACAGCCCATCAAAGTGGTCGGCTAGTCCTCTGCCCTTTCCCATGGGTCGACCGTCTCCGCGTCGGGGCCCTTCTGCGTGGCCAGAATGGCGCCGGCCTTGTCCACCGTCAGGACCTGGAGCACCGACAAAAGGTGTCGCGGTGCGTAGAGCTTGCCTGCCAGGGTGATCTCTGCCACCTTGCTCCGCAGCAGGTCGACGCTAATGTCCTCCTCCAGCGTCACGCTCCCCATGATGATGAACGGCGCCGGCTCGGGCAGCAGCTCGAGGAACTCGCGCCCGATCTCTTCGCCATCGGTAAAGAGGCGGGGCACCCCGACGTCGCTCCGGTAGTAGAGGATCTGCCCCGTCAGGCGGCGCAGTTTGCCCGTGAGCACGCTCTCGCTGCCACGCGGCAGGAACAGCTGCCCCGTCACGTGTAGCTCCTTGAAACCGATACGCTCCAGCGGCGGCAACACAAAGAGCTGGCCGGTCACCTGCAAGATGGCATCCGGATCCCCGGCCGCCAAAAAGTCGCCACTCACCCGCGACCGCCCCGAGATCTCCATCCGTTCACCGGATGGGACCCGCTCAATGATCCCCACATTGTGCATCGGCAGCGAGCTCACAAACTCGTAGAGATGCTCCGGCACGCGCAACACGCCGACATTGCGAATGTTCTGAATGTGTGCCAGGTCCTCCAGCGTCTTGGCCCAGCTCAGATCGAGCACCCCCAGGTTGTGGTAAGAGCCCCTCCGCCTCGCCCGCGCGTCGCGCGCCGCCTCACGCGCCTCGCGCTCCGCCTCCCGCGCAGCGCGCCGAGCTTGTTCCTCCGCCTCTCGCTCGAAACGCTCCTGCTCGGCATCGAATACCATGTCGCCCCTCCTCAGTGTTCGCTGGGCATCCCGTGACCTGCAGCACGCCCCTCCGACGAGGTGCCATGCAGGTGTCGTCACCCCACAAGACGCATGAGGCGCGCGCACTGTTGGGGCGACAGCCCTGCAATGTATGCCGCGCGGACGATTGCGTTTTGCTTGACGCCATCGTACACTGCGCCATCGGTCGTCGTTGCCCACCGCGAAGGAGTTGGCCATGGACACGTTCAAAGCTATCGCCACCCGCCGCAGCATCCGCCGCTTCACGAAGGATCCCCTGCCGCGCGAGGTCGTGGAGCGCATCCTGGCCGCCACGGTGCAAGCGCCCTCAGCCAAGAACTATCAGCCTTGGCGCTTTGTGGTTCTCGAGGGTGAACACCACGATCGTCTCGCGACCATGATGCTCGAGGCCGCCACGAGCCTCAAGGCGCAGGGGGTCAACATCGGGAGTCTGGAGGGAACCGCTCGAGCGATGCTCGGAGCGCCGCTCACCGTGGTAGTGTTCAACACCGCGCCGCCTCCCGAGGTGCCCGCGGAGGCCCACGATGACTGGCACTGGGTCATGGCACAGTCCACCGGTGGAGCCATCCAGACGATGCTCCTCGCCGCGCAGGCCCTCGGCGTAGGATCGCTGTGGATCTGTGACATCCTGTACGTCTCGAGCGCGGTGCGCGAGTGGCTCGGCCACCCGCACGACCCCATCGTCGCCGCGGTGACGCTCGGCTACGCCGATGAGGCCCCGAAACCCCGACCGCGTCGCCCATGGCAAGAGGTCACCGAATGGTGGTCGGCTGACTGAGCGCCTACGGCGCTGCCGCCCAGGCGATCATGTAGGTGACGCCCCTGGCGCGACGCCCTTCGACGGCCTCGAGCACGATGGGGAGGACCTCCCCATCGCCCATGGCGGCAATACCCATAAGGCGGTCGGATGCCTCGGGACGAGCGATACAGGCCGATTCTTCACCGGAGGGGGAGGTGATAATCGCCCGCAATGCCCCAGCGTCCACGGCGAGCTGTACCTCGACTTCGACGGCCTGCCCAGGGGCAATCTCGGGGGCGGCCACCTGGTGCAGGTGTCGCCCGCGGATGCTGTCATAGGCGCCCTCGCACTGTCCTTGGGGGCCGTCAACGTAACACGTCTCCTGATGGCCCGACACCACAGGCCCACATGCTAGCAGGCCAACAGCAAGCAACGCCGCTCCCAGTGCCCTCAAGCCTCGCATGGCGGCCTCCAGTACGTCGATGGTCTGCCTCAGGGCGCCATGCTAGCGATGCGGAGACGCATCGTCAAGGGCATCATCGCCTGACGGCCACGGCAACTCGACGATGATACGCGTTCCAGCCCCCACCTGCGCATCAATACGAAAACGCGCTCCAATCGATGCCGCCCTTTTCGGCCATGGTGCGTAATCCCCAGCCGTGGGTTGCTGTCCTGTCGACGACGCCCTCGGGGTCAAAGCCCCGCCCGTTGTCGCGAACGGTGAGCCGGACGTGATCGGCGCGTTGATCCACCCGGATCTCTACGCGTGTGGCCCAGGCGTGACGGGCGACATTCGATAGGGCCTCCTGCACGATACGAAACAGCATGGTGGCGGTGAGGGAAGGCAATCGCGGCGTGGGCTCGTGCCCCTTCACCTGCACGGCCAGGTTCGTCCTCTTCTCAAAGAGGCCCGCGTACCAGCGAAGCGCTGCCAGCAACCCACGCTCCTCCAACTGTGGGGGGTGCAGCTCGGCCATCACGTTGCGCACGCTGGCGGTGATCTGGTCCACGAGGCTGAGGGCGTCATTGAGCCGGGCCTCGGTATCGCCGGTGAGGCGCCCCTTGCCCTGCCTGCGCAGCAGGCCGAGGCTAATGCTGAGGGCGCTCAGTTCCTGGCCAACCCGGTCATGCAGCTCTTGCGCCACACGGCGGCGCTCGCGCTCCTCGGCCTCCTCCACGCGAGCCGCCATCGCTACCCGCCGCGATAGCTCTTCGGCCAGCCGGCGCTCCGTGATGTCCTGCACCTGGACGACGAGGTACACCGGCTCGGCGGCACTCGTGCGCAACAGCGCGGCGTTCACGATGGCCCAGAGCACGGCGCCATCGGCCCGTACGAGGCGCTCTTCCACGCGGTACGCGCCGAGCGCGCCGGCGATCACACGCTCCAAGAGGTGGCGCTCCGCGCCCACGTCCTCGGGGTGAACGAGATCACGCCAATCCAGAGCCCGGAGCTGCTCGCGCGAGTGGCCGGTGAGATCCGCCATGGCGCGGTTCACCTCAATGATCGCGCCGGATTGCTCAACAAGCGCTACTCCGATGGGCGCCTGCTCAAAGACGTGGCGAAATCGTTCCTCGCTGAGCTGCAGCGCGTCCTCGGCCTGGCGGCGCCTGGTGATGTCCATACCATAGACGTCTACCTCTCCGCGCGACAGAACGGGGGCGAGCATGAACGCATAGATGCGCCCATCGATCGTCACCTCACGGATGGATGGCGCGCCAGAGCCCAGGGCCTGGCGTACCCTGTCAGCCCACTCGCCAGGGAGCAGCTTTCCCACCGAGCATCCCCATTTCTGCAGCAGAGGGGCGCTGGCCGGATTGGAATAGATCAGCCGTCCATCACTGGCGGCGCGCAGGACGGGGCTCGGCGCTTCAGCCACCAGCCGAGCGATGCCGGCCACCTGTTGCTCCGCCTCGTACTCTGCGGTGATGTCGCGGATGATGCTGCCGATAGCGATGCCCCCCTCCATGGCGATGGGGAAGAGGATCGCTTCGATCCAGCGGCGCGATCCATCGGGGCGCTCAATCTCGTTCTGAAGCGGGGCGCCGAACCCGCGCACGTCCTCCATCGCCAGGATTTTGCGCGTCGTACGCTGTATGTCCTCGAAGAGGCCTGTATCCCGCTTTTCAGCGACAGCCTGGCGGTACTGGACATCCCAGATCAGCTCGCCAACAGCATCCTTGGCGGCGATCCCACTGACTGCCTCCATTCCTGGGTTCCATAGGCGGATGCGTCCGTCGGATCCCACAATAACGACCCCGTCGTGAAGCCGCCCCACAAGGCTCCGCACCGTCTCTTCATTGCGACGCACTGTGGCCTGCAGCGTGCTCAGCTGATGGCGAACAGCAGCCAGTTCGCGCACGCACGCCGGTAGATCCGGCGGGTTTCCGTCCGGCGGATGACGATCCGCGGGATCAGGCTTTGGTGGTTCCCTCGCGTGGGCATCACTCATGGCGCCACTTCCGAACCACGGGATCCGAGCGCTCTCCCCACCCGAGATCGCGCACGACCCATACCCCACCTCCTTTTTTTTGCGCCCCCTCCCTCTCAGCGAACGCGCACGCGGCCCACACCGCGCGCCAAGGTGTGCGGGCCAGCGGTGCTAGCTTGTCTGCCGAGCGCGCCATGCCTGCAACACCGCCACCACCGCCGCTAAGACGACAACAATCGGTGCTGGGACGGGGCTCAATCCGCCTCGTGTGCGCTCGGGCACCGCGGCACCCTCGCGAGGAGCCGCAGCCTCTGCGCCCCCCTCACGGCGCTGCGCTCGTTCGTGCGTCTCCGCCTCGCCAGCCTCCGGTCCCTCCAGGTGCTCTGGCGGCGTTGCCGGTCCCTCGGCCACCGGGACCGCCTCTTCCTCCGCACGGACGCGCGAGCCATAGCGATTGGCATAGACCTGCGTGAACTCGGCGCCAAAAAAGAGGATCTGCGCCGAGTAGTACACCCACAGCAACAGGGCCACCAATGACCCGAACGCGCCATACGTCGAGGTGATGTTGCCGCGCCCCAGGTAGATGCTCAGCGCGAACTGCCCGATGACAAAGAGCACCGCCGTCACTGCCGCGCCCAGCCAGACGTCCCGCCAGGCGACCTTGGCCATGGGCACGAACTTGAATAACAGCGCGAACAGGAGCGTGGCGATGAGGAGGGAGACGATTATATTGACACCCCACACGACGACGCCGCCGAACGGTAACACCTCGGCGAGCATCCCGGTAAAGCCAGCGATGACGCTCGACGTGAGGAGCAGCGCCAAGACCAAGAGCCCGGTGACCCCCACGATCAGTAGGAGAAACGCGTAGCGCAGAATCGTGGACACGATGCCGCGCCCAGGTTCTGGCTCGACTTCCCAGATGGTGTTGAGGGTGCTCTGCAGTGCACTGAACAGTCCCAGAGCACCAAAGATGAGCGTGGCCGAGCCAATCACCGTGCCGACGATGCCCCCCTCGGGGCGGCTGGCGTTGAGCACGATCTGCTGGATAAACTCTGCTGCCTGCTCCCCAACGAGCCCACTCAGCTGGCTCACAATCTGGTTCTGCGCCGCCTGTTCTCCGAGCACCTGCCCAACGATAAGGATGATCACGATGAGCAGCGGAGCCAAGGACAGCACCGTATAGTACGCCATGGCCGCGGCAAGCCGTGAAGCCTTGTCATCACTCCACTCCTTATAGGTCGCCTTGGCCAGCGACAGAATATCGCTCGCGCGCATGAGGAGATCCCTCCCGTAACGTACGCCTCTATACAGCAGGCCCCGCCCCGATCGCCATGGGCGGGGCCTGGACGATGCATGTGCTGAGTATCCCATACAGCGCGGGGTCGCGTTGGATAGTAATGTACCCCTCTCAGCCTTATGTCTATACTGTATCACGGGATGGCGACCGGCGCAATGGCGTACGAGCCGGAACGGCGGACGCTCAGTAACGCGTCGGCGATCACTCGGGCGGGCGCCCAGGCCGAGCCAGCGCGCCTATGCCGCACCGCTACCGTCGTTGCAGCCCGGGCGGTTCACTTCGAGCTGCCAACGGCTGCCGGGCACAAAGCGGGTGAACTCGTCGAGAGTCGCCGGCCGGTATGCGGCCTGGCCGTCGCCGGTATCGAACGCGACGCGATAATCCTCGCTGCGGCTGCCTTCACGCCGCCCCGTCGAGACAGCGACCGCCGGCCAGTACGGGCTCAGGTCGCGCCCGGAGGTCTCTTCCTCACCAGCAGGAATCCACTCCTGAACGGTGTAGCGGCACCAGGCATCAGGCACATGGTATTGGCAATCCTGCATAACGCGCCCCTGCCCGGTGCCAGTGTCCACCACGTAGGGGGTGCCGCACTCCTCCGTTGCACCGGGTACCGGCTCATCGACGGTTTGCCGTACCCTGCTCGAGCACTCGCCGAGGCGCGCGCCGTCGGGGATCTCGTCGCGCCATGCCTCATACTCCGCCGGGCCGAGCTGCTCCATGGCGATGGTATACGTCCACTCCACAGCCGCCACGGTACCCGTCGTGGTGCTGGAGCGCCCCAACGACCGCATCAGCAGCCATCCACCACCACAGGCCAGCACCACGGCCAGGAGCACGGCGAGCAAGGGAAGCCGCTTGCTCTTGCCGGTCTCGATGGAGGCCCCAGCCTCCTCGGCAGGCGGCTCGGTGACGGGCCGAGGGAGCGCGCCACCGCACTGGGCGCAGGCAGTCCTCGTGCCTGGGTTTTTCGCGCCGCAATGCGGGCAGGTCACGTCAGCAACGGGCCCGCTCAGAAAGGCGCCCAACACGGTACCCGCGGCACGCCGCTCTCCCTCAGAGAGGTCGCCGCCGCATCCACGACATGTCTTGGCCGCGCCAGCGTTGCGCACTCCGCAGTAGGGGCAGTGAATGTCCGGCCCCTGAGCGACGCGATCAGCCGTCGCTTCACTCGTATCCAGCGGTTTACCGGCGCCCACCTGAAAACGCAGACCGGCCGGCATCGGTGCGCCGCATGACGTGCACCCCTGAGCCCTCCCAGGGTTCCGTGTTCCACAGGAAGGGCAGGTCCACTCGAGCTCAACGTGGCCGAGCGTCTTCTTGGCCATCGTGTTTCCTCACGCTTGGGATGTGTGCTGTAGCGTAACGCCCCTCGGCCCGTTCCGCAGGCCACACACACGCGCTGGCTGCCGAACAGCCGACCCACGCTCCGCGGGGGTGCGCACCGCGCTGGGTGATCGAGCGACAACGGCCAGCCTTACGTTCCATCGGCGGCCCACCAGACGGATGCTGGAGGTACGCCTATGGCCGGGTCAGCGCGTCGATAGGCACCGCTACCCGTTCGCCCAGGTCGGCGAGGCTGTCATAGAGGAACTGGAGCGTGTAGAGCGGGTTGTGGGCGTAGGCGCCGTCATCTTCGTGGACAAAGTGATAGTTATAGGCCACCCGCAGGGCGCGCGGCGTCCAGCTGCGATAGATGTTGGCGGGCCCTCTTTCCTCGGGTTGCGCCTCGCCGTCGCCGTTCGTGTCGACGACCCAGTAGGGAAAGCTGCCCGGGGCATAGGCGATCGGTGTACCGATGACCTCGCGGGCGTAGGCCTGCAACCCCGCATACACCGCATCATGGAACGTCTGGATCTCGGCGGCGATCCCCTCGTCCGTCGCTCCGTCCCCATCCCAGTCCACGGTGCTGGTGCGGATATCGCGGAAATCCGCCCTGTCGACGACATTCAGGTGACACGGGCTGCACTGCTTGGGCGTCAGACGCAGGCTGTGTGGATCATGGCACTGGGCGCAGGTTCGCAGCCCCGAGAAGTGCAGGTAGCGCCCCGCGTACGTGCGATCAGGGTACTGGTAGGCGCCCTGCGCCTCAGCCCCCGCCTGGGTCGCGGCGGCCACGGCGTAGTGGACGTTGATGAACGCCAGCTCGGGATCCACCTCGTCCAAGTCACGCCCGGCAATCGCCTCCTCGACATCGCCGGTCGCGGCAAGCCCCTGGTGACACATGAGGCATTGCCCCTCGTCATCCAGCACGGGCACCTCAGCCCCCGAGGGGAACGCCACCGCCTCAAGGCGCGCTGCGGGCCCGTTATGGCAGGCAACGCACGAGACCACGGACCCAACCGCGTGCGGCGCATCGACGCTGCCCGGCGCGGTGCCATCCGCCCCCAGCACATCGAGGTGCCCGTTGAGGCTGTGGCACGCAGCGCATTGCGGCGGGATGATGGGGGGCTCGTCCGCATCCCAATGCGTGAACGCCTCGGATGTCCGGTCCGCGTGTCCCGATTGGGCCCACTTGGCACTGACTTGGCCGATAGGCTCGGCCCGTACCGACGCCGCAATGATCCAAGCGGCTACCGCCACCACCAGCGCCACGATCACCACGCCTCGAAGACTCATGGCCAATTACCCTCCAGAGCGACTCGACGACACTGCCAATGTACTCCACCTCGCAGCGCAACTCAAGCGCCGCAACCTCAAGCCCGGCGCCTCGTGCGTTGTATCCTCTTCTGTCCCCTGCTATAATGGGTGCTAGAATTTGGGCGTCTGAGGGCGCCGACGCGCCACGCGAAAGGAGGCGCGCCCGTATGAGGAATCTCTCGCTCAAGGCCACCCTGTGGGTGGTGGTTTACTTTGTCCTCGTTCTCGCTCCCGTCCTCCTCCTCTTTCCGCAGCCTCGGCCGGAGGGGCGCGAGTTCTGGCGCGAGGTCTCCGTCGCCCTGGGGTTCGTCGGGCTGTCGCTGATGGGGCTACAGTTCGTGCCCACAGCGCGCCTGCCGTTCCTCGCCAGCGTCTTTCCGCTGGACACCCTCTACAGCTTTCACCATCGCGTGTCGATCACGTCGTTCGCGCTCATCCTGGCACACCCATTGATCCTGTTCATCTATAACCCCTTTACCATCCGCCTGCTCAACCTGCTGGACGCCCCACTGCGCGCCAGGGCTGGCACGCTGGCCCTGCTCGGTCTTGCTGTGCTCGTAGGCACATCGGTGTGGCGCCTGGGCCTGCGGCTGAGCTACGAGGCATGGCGCATAGCGCACTCGGCCCTCGCCATCGCCATCGCCGCGCTGGCGTTGTACCACATCCTGAATGTGAACTGGCACACCTCTGTCCCACGGCAGCGCTACTTCTGGATCGCCTGGGCTGTGATCTGGGGGGGAATGGTGCTCTACGTGCGGGTGATCAAGCCGTGGATGATGCTACGGCGTCCGTGGCGGGTGCGCGAGGTGCGCCCGGAGCGCGGGGCGTCATGGACCCTCGCGCTCGAGCCCGACGGCCACGAGGGATTCCGCTTCAAGCCCGGCCAGGTGGCGTGGTTGACGATCGGGCGCTCGCCCTTTGGCATCCGTGAGCACCCCTTTTCTCTCACCTCGAGCGCCCTGGAGAGCGATCACATCACCTTCACCATCCGTGAACTGGGCGACTTTACCTCGACGGTGGGCGACATCCGCCCCGGCGTCCGCGCTTACGTCGATGGCCCCTACGGCACGTTTGACATCGACCAGCACACCGGCCCCGGGTATGTCTTTATCGCCGGCGGCATCGGTGCCGCCCCCATCATGAGCATGCTGCGCACCATGGCGGACCGGGGCGATGATCGCGCGATCACCTTTTTCTACGGCAACCGCACGTGGGACAGCATCAGTTTTCGCGAAGAGCTCGTCGAGCTCGAAGCGCGGCTGAACCTCACGGTCGTGCACCTGCTCGAGGAACCGCCCGAGGGGTGGGAGGGTGAGACGGGATTCCTCACTCGTGAGATGCTGGACCGTCACCTCCCCGCGGACCGACACGAGCGCGTCTACTTTGTCTGCGGCCCGATCCCCATGATCGCCGTGGTGGAGCGCGCGCTCCGTGCACTGGGCGTGCCCCTCACCCAGATCCATTCCGAGCGCTACGAAATGGCCTGAGGGAGGGATTGCCATGGAGGATCTGTACGCCCAGCGCATCTGGCTCCTGACCGTCCTGCTCGCCGTGGCTCTCTCATTCGCCTTTGGGTTCGTGCAGGGACGCTTCTGAGGAACCACCGAGGGGTGGGCACCATGTAGGAGCGCCACCCCTCTCGATGCGCGAGGTCGCTACGCGGCCCGGGTACCCCTTCGCTCCTGCCAGGCATCGCGAAGTCCCATGAACATGGCTCCCAAGCCGAGCAGCGTCACCACGGCGCCGATGAGCCAGCCCAGGATGGGGATGGCGCGCAGCACCACATAGATCACGACGCCCACCACGAGTGCCCAACCATCCTGCGCCGGCGAGCGTCCCTCGATATCGCGGCGCGGCGCCGGCTCAGCTCCGACCTCTCCCGGAGGCGCCACCGGCTCCAGCGGTCGCTCTTCGCGGCGCGACAGGCTATCCACGATCCACCGCCCCACCAAGTACGCCACCACAACCTTGCTGAGGTAGGACACGGACAGCCAAAAGATGGTGAACGCGAGGCCCAGCAAGGAAAAGCCGATGCCCAGCACGGCGAACGCCAACCCCCCGAGGGTGATGATGCCCAGCATGATCGCCAGCAGGACGATGAGCACCGCGACGATGGCGGCCCCGACAAGGCCCACCAACCACACCACGAGCCCCCATCCCAAGGCGAGCAGGGGCTGGTCGCGCAAGGCGTCGGCGGCACGATACAGCCATCGCGGCCACAGCCAGAGCAACAGCGCACCCAAGAGGAGCAGCGTCACCAGGTCGCGCAGCCTCGCGATGATCCACCGTAGCACCACGAACCAGATGCCGCGGTCGTCACGCCGCTGCGCCTGCTGCCTCGCGCCGGGCTCGGGTGTGCGAAACACGATCCCCTCATCAAGCTCGGCACGAATGGCGTCGTCCTGTCGCTCGGGGCTGACATAGATCAATTGCCCACCGATCTCAGCCCCCTCGCTGACGCGGATACCGAGGGGAATGCTTGCCGGTGCACCCGGCGGCGTGACGAGCATCAACCCCGTCGTGCCAGGAGCCGCTACGTCGGCGCGGACGTTACCCCCCGCTTGCCCCGAAAAGTCCATGGCCGCGACGGAGGCCAAGACGTTGCGCTCCACCCTGCCCGCCAACACGGCCTGGTACCCGGTGGCGACAAGGTCGCGCTGCACCTGAGAGCCTGGCTGTGTCTCCAGGCCATAGCCGGCAAAGTAGACGTTGCGGCCAACGCGGCTCGCTGCCCCCAGGGTAGCCCCCGTGCCAGCGACGTACACGCTGCCTTGCACGTCACCGTTCACCGACAGCGTCTGTCCCGCGATGAACAGACTGCCCTCCACGGTTCCGTTGATGCGCACGTTGCCGCCCACAGCAAAGAGATCGCCGGTGACCGTGCCCTCGACCAGGACGTTCTCGGCGCCGATAAACACATCGTCCTCGATCGTCTGGCCCGCCGCGATGGTGCCTCCCTCCACAATCTCGACGGCTTGGACCCTGCCAAAGGCGCCGACAACGCCCAGGCCAACGATCACGATGATCATCCAGATCTGAACGGCTCGCCATGCCCTCCGATCCATCGTAGCCTCCTTTGCCGCCCATAGATGCCGGTTCGACGTGCCTACCGGAACGTGTACGGCTGTCGGTGTACGCTGGAATCGGATGTTGGCTGTCAGCGGGGATGAGGGGTGCGCGTTGGCGCGGGGAGGGCCGTATCCGGCACACAGCGCGAACCGGAACGTGCCACAGCTGCTTCTCCATTCTACCGCGCCCCTCGATGCCGTGCAAGGAGCCGTGTTCCAGCACCAGTGCCCCTTAACACCGTACGCGATAATGTGTCAAGGATTGCTACGGACTCATGTGCTGAGCGTGTTTGACATTTACTTATGTCTCGGCTATGATTTCGCACAGGGCAGGGCGCTCATCCCTTTCGCTGCCCTGTTGAATGTGCGGTGCGGCGCATTCGTACACTGCTCAGACAATGATGCAGGCACTGTGTCATTGCGCCCACTGAGCTCGAGCTCGTGTGGACAAGCGCAGACATGACATGGTGCGATGACCCCACAAAGGAGACTGCCGCCATGACAAAGAGACTCGTACTGGTGATGGTCCTGGTGGCCCTGTTGGTCCTGGGCGGCACCATGCCATCGTTCGCACAGACGGACGTCCCCGCCTTTGGTCCGTTTGCGTTCACCCTCGACGGCGGCTTTGCGCAGTACACGTTTGCCTACGCAGGGGATGGTAGCGAGATTGCCGTCGAGCTGGGCTTCGCGCCGGGTGACGCCATTGCCCAGCGCGGTGTGGCGCTCAAGCTGTATGGGCCCGATGGCGCCGTCGTTGAGACGGGCGCAGCCGAGTTCGGCATGGTCACCCTCACGGCGTCTCCCGCTGCTGAAGGCAGCTACACCGTCGAGGCGGCCAACTACCATGAGAACCTGCCGATGCAGTTCTCTTTGGTCCTTCGCGGTGAGGGCATCTCGGACGTAGCCGCCGTTGAGGCAGCCGCGGAGCCCGAGGCTGAGGCTGACGAGGCCGAGGCGGAAGCACCCGAGGCTGAGGAAGTACCCGTCGATGACGCCGCTGGGGCCCAAGAGCCCGTGGCCGAGGAGGAGGAACCCCAGGGGCCCGAGGCGGGCGTCTTTGGGCCATTCCCCTTCACTCTCGGTCGTGGGTTCGCCAATGCGACGTTTGGTTGTGCCGGTGACGTCGTGATCGACCTCAGCTATGCGCCAGGCGACGCCCTCGCCGAGTCCGGCGTGGGGCTCAAGCTCTACGGGCCCGACGGTGCCGAGGCGGCCACAGGCGCCAAGAGCTTTGGGGTGGCGACCATTGAGGCGACCTGCATCGACGGCACCTACACCGTCGAGATTGCCAACTATCACGAGAATTTGCCGATCCAGTTCTCGCTGGTGATCCGCGGCGATGGCGTCTCGGACGTGTCCGCGGTGGAGCTCGCCGAGCCGGTTGAGGTCGCGGAGGTCGAGGTCGTCGACTCGGCAGAGCCCGAGGCCGACGCCGAATAGTTCGTCTGCTCACTGCAGGCTCTACCCTGCACGCGTTCATGCCGCACCGCTGAACACAGAGCAAAGCACGGCGGGGG
>DUUT01000050.1 GCA_012841405.1 Chloroflexota bacterium | reverse complement strand
GGGAGCGGCAGGACGGTTGCTGGGCATCGCCTTTGACATCGGTACGACGACGGTGGTGGGCTATCTCGCGGATCTCGACACGGGGGAGCAGCTCGCCGTGGCGTCGCTGCTCAACCCCCAGACGCGGTATGGCGCTGATGTCGTCTCGCGCATCGATTATGCGGGGCGCGACGCCGAGGCGCTGGCGACGCTGCAGCGCGAGATCGCCGGCGCACTGAGCGCCATCATGGCCACGACGACGGCACAGGTGGGGGCCGCAACGGACGATATCGTGGCGGTGACGGTGGTGGGCAACACCACCATGCAGCACCTCTTCCTGGGGGTCAGCCCTACAGCCCTCGCCCAGTCCCCCTACATTCCGGCCGTCACCGGCGCCGTATGCCTGAGCGCCGAGGCGCTCGGCCTCGCTGCCTACCCTGACGCCCCGGTCTGGGCGTTGCCCAGCATCGCCGGTTGGGTGGGGGCCGATACGGTGGCGGTGTTGCTGGCCAGCGGCGCGCACCGCCAGGACGAGCTGGCGCTGGTTATCGACATCGGCACGAACGGCGAGATGGCCATGGGCTCACGCGGGCGGATGGTATCCTGCTCCACGGCGGCCGGCCCCGCCTTTGAGGGGGCCCATCTGAGCTGTGGGATGCGCGCCGCCGACGGCGCCATCGACAGCGTACGCATCGATGGTGCCGTGGAGTGGCACACCATCGGTGAGAGCGCGCCGCGGGGCGTGTGCGGCTCGGGGCTCGTCGATCTCGTGGCGGCGATGCTGCGCTCTGGCCTCATCGATGCCACCGGCATGATGCAGCCCCGCGAGGCGCTCGTCGCCATGGGGCAGGCCGCCCTCGCGGAGCGCATCACGCAGAGCGGGCGCCAGCGCGCCTTTACGCTGGCGACGGTGGAGGAGGGCGCCGGTGGCCGGCCGGTGGTGGTGAGCCAGCGTGACGTGCGCGAGTTGCAGCTCGCCAAGGGAGCCATTCGCGCCGGCATCGAGATTCTCATGCAAGAGCTCGGCATCACGGCCGACGACGTGCGGGTGATCTATCTGGCCGGCGCCTTTGGCAACTATATCCGGCCCGAGAGCGCGCTCGCCATCGGCCTCATGCCGCGCTGCCCCCAGGCGCGCATCGTGCCCGTGGGCAATGCGGCCGGCTCGGGCGCCCGCATGGCGCTCCTCTCGCGCGAGGCCCTCGCCGAGGCGGCGCGGCTCGCGGAGCAGGTGGAGTACCTCGAGCTGTCGGGGCGTCCCGATTTCCAGGATCGCTTTGCTGAGGCGATGGTCTTCTGAGGCCTATCCAGGGGTGAGGCCTTGCCGGTTACGCGCTGTGGGGCGGGGACGCGCCCACCAGAGGGGGACGCGTCAGGTGTAGCCCTCAAGCCGCCGGTGGGACGCGTTGACACCCATCTCTGAAATGTCTATACTAGCGGCGTTGTGCGCGGCGTTTGCCGCGAGGAGACAGCGGCTGATGCGACTCCTCCTCAAGAGGTGGCCGGGGCTCAAGTGGTTGTACCCCGGCATCGGCGTCAAGCGCTGGATCGGGCTCCTGGCGGCCGGCATCTGTGCCCTCAGCCTCGGTCTGGCTTATATCCTGGTGATGATCTATCGCCAGGCACCCCTGCCGGAGGCCGCCTACTATCTGACGCTGCAGTTCCTCCCGCGCTCTGCGCGCGCCCTCCTCTTCCTGGGGGGCGGGCTGGGCTTGGTGGGGCTGGCTCTTTACCATCTGAACCGCTCGTTATTCTCGCTCCTGCTGGTGGCACGCACCGAAGTGCCCCCTGCCGTTTGCGCGGCACCGCGTGTCGCGACACCAGGTGTCGCGACGCCTCGCGCCGCATCACCGAGCGCCGCAGCGCGTGGCGACGGCGGGGTTGGCGCGTTGCCACGCATCGTGGCCATTGGGGGCGGGCACGGCCTCTCGACGTTGCTGCGCGGGCTGAAGGATCGTGCCGGTGATCTCACCGCCGTGGTGACGGTCGCAGACGATGGCGGCAGCTCGGGTATCCTGCGGCAGGAGATGGGCATGTTGCCGCCCGGCGATCTGCGGGACTGCATCGCCGCCCTGGCCGACGCCGAGCCGCTCATGGCCCAGCTCTTTCAGTACCGCTTTGGGCGCGATAGCGCCCTCGATGGGCATTCGTTCGGGAACCTGCTCATCGCCGCCATGACGGGCATCACCGGCGACTTTGAGAGCGCGGTGAGCGCGGTCGGGCGGGTGCTGGCGGTGCGGGGGCGCATCCTTCCCTCCTGCCTGGCCAGCGTCACCCTGTGCGCCGAGATCCGTGACCGTTCCGAGCCCGACAAGGATCCCTACGTCCTCACTGGCCAATCGCGTATTACCCGAGCACCCGGGCACATCGAGCGCGTCTGGCTGCAGCCCGATGGCGTGCGCGGCTACCCGGAGGCGATTCGCGCCATCCTACAGGCCGATCTCATCGTGTTGGGGCCGGGCAGCCTGTACACCAGCGTGCTTCCCAATCTACTCATCGGCGACATTCGCGAGGCGGTGCGCGTGTCGCGTGCGGTCAAGATGTACGTCTGCAACGTGGCCACGGAACGCGACGAGACCGCCGGCTTTTGTGCCGGCGACCATCTGCGGGTGCTGCACGAGCACATCGGTCGCGGCGTCTGTGAGCACATGCTGGCCAACGCCAACACCGAGTTCGTGCTCCCCGAGCACGCGGGCAGCACCATGGTGGCGCCGGTGGCCGAGGGGTACGACGGAGATGCGGTCGCCCTGGCGGATCTCGTCGATCGGCGGCTTCGCTGGCGTCATGATCCGCAGCGATTGGCCGAGGCGATCCTCGACTTTTATGCGCGGCTCACGGGTACGAACGGAGCCGCCAGGCCCGGTGCTCGGGCCGTCAACGCGTCCGGCGGCAGGGGGGGCGCTCCTCATGCCGGATGATGGTGGGCCGCGCAACTGCGCGGTGCGCTCGCCGGGGCGGCGTAACCGCTGTAGTTATCGGAACCGGCAGCGCTGGTTCCACTGATACTGCCCCGCTTTGCGACGGGGCGATCGCCGGCCTGGCTACAGGTCGGGCTATCCTCGCAGTGCCTCGAAGGAAGAAAGGAGTCACAATGGCAGTCAAGGTTGGCATCAACGGGTTCGGCCGCATTGGGCGACAGGCGCTCAAGGCCATGATGGACGCCTACCCCAACGACATCGAGATCGTCGCTATCAATGACCTATTCCCTCCCGACAGCTTTTCCTACCTGCTGCGCTACGACTCGACGTATGGCGGACTGGACGCGACCGTAGAGGCCACCCAGGACTCCCTCGTCGTCAACGGCAAGGAGATCAAGTTCTTTGCCAAGCGCGATCCCAGCGAGATCCCTTGGGGCGATCTGGGGGTCGATCTCGTCGTCGAGTCCTCGGGCGTGTTCACTGACGCTGCCAAGGCTGGCCTGCACCGCCAGGCAGGCGCCAAGAAGGTGATCATTACCGCCCCGGCCAAGGGCGAGGACATCACCATCGTGCTTGGCGTCAATGAGGATCAGTACGATCCCGCGAATCACCACATTCTGTCCAACGCATCGTGCACCACCAACTGCCTGGCGCCCGCGGCCAAGGTGGTAAACGATGGATGGGGTATCGTGCGCGGCCTGATGACCACGGTGCACGCGTACACCGGCGACCAGCGGCTGCTGGATCTGCCGCACCGCGACCCGCGCCGCGCCCGCGCCGCCGCCCTCAACATCATCCCGACGACCACCGGCGCCGCCAAGGCCGTGGCCCTGGTGATCCCCTCGCTCAAGGGCAAGTTCGACGGCTATGCGCTGCGCGTGCCCACGCCGACGGTGTCCATCGTCGACTTTGTGGCCGAGGTGGAAAAGCCGTGCAAGCTCGAGGAGATGATCGCGGCCTTTGATGAGGCGGCCGCTGGCCCCATGAAGGGCATCCTCGGGGTGAGCCACGAGCCGCTGGTGTCGATGGATTTCAAGGGCGACACGCGCTCGAGCATCATCGACGCCGATTCGTGCATGGTGCTCAGCGATACCATGATCAAGGTCGTCAGCTGGTACGACAACGAGTGGGGCTATGCCCGTCGCGTGGCCGATCTCGTCAACTATGTCGCTGGCAAGGGCATCTAGTCTGCGCTGGAGCGGTATCGCAGCGCCTGACGCATAGTACACTCAGGGGGATGGGCACACCGACGGCCCATCCCCTTGTCACTGTGAGGCAGATTCGTGGGACGCCGAGTTGCGCTGTTGAGTATGCATACGTCGCCGCTGGCCGCGTTGGGTGGCAAGGACACCGGCGGGATGAACGTCTACATCCGCGAGCTGTGTCGCCACCTCGGGCGGAACGGCTGGGAGGTCGACGTCTTTTGCCGGGTGCAGGACCCCTCGCTGCCCACCGTCCAATACCCCGATGAGCCCGGCTGGCGCACCATCCATATCCCGGCGGGTCCCCCAGAGACGGTGGACCGACGGGAGCTGTTCCCCTACCTCGAGGAGTACATCGCTGGGATCGAGGGCTGGCGGCGGGCGCATGGCGTCGCGTACGATCTCATCCACAGCCACTACTGGCTCTCGGGGTGGGCCGGCCTGCGACTGCGCGCCGCGTGGGATCGGCCGCTGGTGCACATGTTCCACACCCTGGGACGCCTGAAGGACATGGCAGCGGGGGACGACGGCGAGCGCGAGGCGGATAACCGCGGCGCCGTGGAGCAAGAGATCATGGATGGCGCCGACTGCATCGTCGCGGCGACGCCCCTCGACCGGCAGCAGATGCTGGACAACTACCGGGTGGACACGGAGCGTATCACCGTGATCCCCTGCGGTGTGAACCTGGACCTCTTTCACCCCATTCCGCAGCGGCAAGCGCGGAAAGAGCTGAGCATTCCCCCCGATCGGCGGCTGCTGCTCTTTGTGGGGCGCCTCGACCCCGTCAAGGGGCTCGATGTGCTCCTCGAGGCGATGTGCGAGCTGACGCGGCGGCTGCGCCCCTGCCGCGCCGAGGATCTGAGCCTCGCGGTGATCGGCGGGGATCGGGAGAGCCACCTCGAGGCGATGATGACGGATCTCTCCTGCTATACGGAGATTCGGCGCGAGCTGGGGCTGGAGGACCTGGTGCTGTTCATCGGCTCGCGCTCGCAGGAGGTGCTGCCGCTCTACTACTCTGCGGCCGAGGTATGCGTCATGCCGTCGCTGTACGAGTCGTTCGGCATGGTGGCGCTCGAGGCCATGGCCTGCGGCACGCCCGTGATCGCCTCGCGGGTGGGGGGGCTCACCTACACCGTGCGCGACGGCGAGACGGGCTTTCTCGTGCCCGAGCGTGATCCTAAGGCGCTCGCGGCGCGCCTCGAGCAGCTGCTGACGGACGACGCACTGCGCCGGCGCATGGGCGAGCGCGCCGTACAGGTGGCGGCCGAGTATGGCTGGACGACGGTAACCGCGGCGATTGAGGCGCTGTACGAGCGGCTGCTCGCGGCGCCCCGCTGACGGGACGCTCCGGGCGCCGTAGGGGGCGGAACGCTAGGAGCCCAGCCCAAGCCCCCGGCGGCGCAGCGCCCAGGCGCGCTCCAGTAGGGGGTAGAGCCGCGGACGGTACACATAGTCGTACGCCCCCACATAGCAGACGATCGCTCCGCCAAATCCCTCCTTAAAGCGCTGCACGCCTCGCAGGGCCGCCGTCTCGGGTTCCTCGTCGGCATCCGGGATGCCCCACAGGTCATACTGCGTGCAGCCCTTCCCCTTCGCCCAGCGCATGGCGTGCCACTGGAGGGCATGGTTGGGCATGCGCTCGCGGTGCGCATTGCTCGAGGCCCCGTACAGGTACCACGCCTGACCGTTAAAGGCATAGGCCATCAGGCCGGCCACCGGCGTGCCCTCGTACTCGGCCAAGAAGAGCTCGGCACGCCCCTGGGGGGCAAAGAGCTCCAGCGCCTGCCGATAGTACGCCTTGCTGTGGATGCCAAAGGCGTCGCGTTCGCCGGTCACCACCATCAGGGCGTAAAAGGCGTCGATCCCCTCGCTGCCCGCCGCCCGCACGACGATACCCTTGCGCGCCGCGAGGCGCACGTTGTAGCGCCACTTGGACTTCATGCGCGCCAGCAGCGTCTCCTCGTCCGCCTGCAGGTCCACGATGATGGTGCGCCGGGGCTGCACCGTCGTGGGGCTGGGGGCGAGGCCGTGGGCGCAGAGCGCCGCGTGGCAGTTGGCCTCTGCATCGTACCATTCGGGCTCGACTTTGAGCAGCAGCGCCCGTCGCTGCCGCGACACGCGATGCACCGCCGCCCACAGGGCGTCGGTGGCCGCCTCCTCCGCCGTCATCACCGCCGGCCCCTTGGGGAGGTAGCCGATGGTCCAGGGCCCAGCGCGCCGGTAGAGCACTTGGGCCGCGGCGGCCGCGGCGCCATCCTGCTCCACGACGACGCGCAGGGGGCTCCAGCCAAAGCCAGCCTTGAGTTCACCCCAGGCCCACGTCTGCAGGAGGTGACCGCGGGGATCGTGGGCGATGAGGGCGTCCCAGGTGGCGGGGGTGAGGCTAGGGGTGTCGTTGGCGATGAGCACGCGCATGGCAACGTCTCCGAGGTCGATGGCTGGCCTGTGGGCGTATTGTAAGCCTATCGCATGAGAGGGCAAGCGGTGCAGGCGATGCCCTCGCCTGAGGGGTGCGCCCAGAATCGTGGGCACACCAGCGCTCCATGTGGTGTTTGACAAGGGCTCGCGGATGCTTCATAATGGTGCTGGCTGGGGTGACCATAGAGTCACCCCGCCCTGACAGTGCTATCCCAGAAAGAGGAGGTGATGTGGATGGACAACAGTAGTAAGTGTCGTGCCCTAGCATCACCTCTGGGTAGAAGCTAGGGCACATAGGCGAAAGAGCCCTTCGCAACGCGAAGGGCTCTTTCGTGTATGCGTACCGGCAGTGTGGGCGGCTAGAGGAGCATCTCCCCCGCCCCGATCTCCTCGTGGCGCTGGAGGGTAAGGTAGAACGTCGAGCCCTGGCCCACCTCGCTCTCGACGCTGATCTCCCCGCCGATGAGCTCGGCCATCTCGCGGGCAATGGACAACCCCAGGCCGATGCCACCGTGCTTACGGCGCAGGGAATCCTCGACCTGGTAAAAGCGCTGAAAGACGCGCTCGAGGTCCTCCGCGGCGATGCCGATGCCCGTATCGCTGACGGCGATGATCACGTGGTCGTCGTCCGCGCGCCCCGTGATGCGGATGGCGCCCTCCTCGGGCGTGAACTTGAGGGCGTTGGAGAGCAGGCTGCTGAGGATGAGGTGCAGCAGCTGCTCGTCAGCGCGCGCCGTGGGTAGGTCATCCGGGAAATCGAGGGTCACGCGGTGGCGCCTGCGCTCGGCGAGCAGGCGCAGCTCCTCGAGGGCGCTCGCCGCCACGGCGGCGGTATCCACGTCGGTGAAGCGGACGGGGGCCTGGCCGGTGTCGATGCGCTGGAGGCTCACCATCTCGTCGATGATCGACTTGAGCTGCATGGCCGCCTGCACCACCTGGGCCAGGTGCTCGCGCATCGGCCCGGTGGCCTCTTCCTCGAGGAGGGTGGCATAGGCCAACACGACCGCCAGCGGCGAGCGCAGCTCGTGGGCGGCGATATTGATGAACTCGCTCTTGAGATAGTCGAGCTCGGCCAGCCGCTCGTACGCGTCCTGAATCTCGCGGAACATGCGGGCGTTCTCGAGGGCAACTGCCGCCTGGCTGCCGAGCACGGAGAGGAACTCGACGTCGCCCTCCTGGAAGGGGGCCGCATCCTCCGCGTGTTTGGCGACGTTCAGCACCCCCAAGACGCGATCCTGGTGGATGAGCGGTAGCGAGATGGCGCTGGCGATGGGGCGCGCGTCATACGCCGGGGCAAAGCGCGGGTCATCGCGCACGTTGCCCTGGAGAACGATCGGTTCGCGATGCTCGATGACGTACCCTGCAATCCCCTCGTCGGCCCGCTGCGTTACCTTGCCGACGATGTCCTCGTCGAGGCCCTCGGCGGAGTGGATGACCAGCTCGTCGCGGCTGTTGAGCAGCATCAGCGAGGCGCTGTCGGCGTTCATCTCCTGGCGGGCGATGCGCACGACGTGCTTGGGCACCACGGCGAGGTCGACGGAGCTCATAAAGATGCGGCTGAGGTCGAACAGGGGGATGAGGGCCCGCAGCCGCGCGTTCTCGCGCTCCAGACGCTGCCGGGAGAGGGCGCGCTCCACGGCGGCGTTCAGCTCATCGGGGCGGAAGGGCTTGAGCACAAACTCGTAGGCCCCCAGGCGCAGCGCCTCGATGGCCGACTCCATGGTGCCAAAGCCGGTCATGATCACCGCCCCCATATCGGGGTTGAACTCGCGAATGGCGCGGTAGGCCTCGAGTCCGCTCATGTTGGGCATCATGATGTCGGTGACCAACAGATCAAAGCGTTCCTCGCGCGCACGCACCACCGCTTCGTTGCCGTCGGCCACACCGACGGGTTCATATCCGGCAAACTGGAGGGAGCGCATGCACATGCGGCGCACCTCCGGTTCGTTCTCGGCGATGAGAATACGTTCCTGGGGCATCATCTACTCCAGCCCGTCGTTGCGGGCGATTGCGGCGAATCTACGACCCTGACACGGCGGTCGGTGACTCTTATATCGGCAGGTCGTTGACGATCATGTAGCCCCGGCGCAGGACGTTCTTCAGATAGATGGGCGAGCGCGGGGTGGGCTCGATCTTGTCACGAATGTTCTTGATGTGCACGCGCACCAGGTCGGGCATACCGGTGCCGGGGGGGTAGCCCCAGACGTGCTGCAGCAGCTGCTCGGCGGAGAACACTTTGCCGGCGTTCCGCATGAGGAACTGCAGCAGCTCGAACTCGACGGGGGTGAGCAGGACCCTCTGCTCGGGGGTGACGATCTCAAAGGTGTTGCAGTCCAGCACCAGGGGGCCGACCTCGATGCGCTCGCTGAGGTGCTCACCTTCCTCGCGCCGGGTACGGCGCAGGAGCGCCTTGACGCGCAGCTCGAGCTCGCGCAGATCAAAGGGCTTGGTGAGATAGTCGTCAGCGCCCGCCTCGAACCCCTCGATCTTGTCAGCGATCTCGCCGCGGGCGGTGAGGAACAGGATCGGGACTGGCGCCAGGTCGGGGTTGGCGCGGAGGTGGCGGCAGACGTCGATGCCGTTCATCCCGGGCATCATGATGTCCAGCACCACGAGGTCAGGGGGGTATTGCCGCGCCAGTTGGAGACCGTCGGCGCCGCGGTGCGCGACGGCCACAGTATAACCGGCGCGCTGCAGGGTGCGCTCGATCGTCTCGGCCACGTCCTCATCATCGTCGACCACGAGAACGTATGGGCTCATGTGGTGCATCTCCTTGGGCTGCTATGATGATCGTGGATGGGCCGAACACCCGGGCATTATAGCGCCACGAGGCGTGTCTGACAATGTCGTCGGCTACCTGCGGGGTTGACCACACCCGGCGCCTGGAGTAGCATTGGGGCGAGGATACCATGACGAACCCACGCGGCCCCATGCGATCCATCACCACAGCACAGATCATCGGCATCGTCGCCGCGACGCTGGCGCTCTTTTTTATGGTCGCCTTTGCTACCAAGTCGGTAGACGCCATCCGTCTGCGCACATGGCGCGACCAGCTGGAGGGCGAGATCGAGGCGATGCGCCGCGAGCACGAGGAGCTGGTGGAGGAGGCGCGCCGGCGCAACTCGGTTGCCTGGGCCGAGGAGGTGTTGCGTGACGCCGGCCAGGTCCGATCAGGGATGGTGAGCGTGATCGCCGTGACGGCCACGCCGGGCCCCACCGCAGCGCCCACCCCGGAGGCCACGCCGATCCCCGAGGAGACGGTCGTTCCCCACCGCGCCCCCTTTGATAACCCCAATTGGGACGCGTGGTGGCGCCTCTTTACCGGCAAGACGGACTGATGCCGCTGCCTTGCGGCGAGAGCGCCCCACCACTGCGGAAAGGGGGTGACCATCATTCTGGGAGAATGCTGCGCCGCGGCGCGCTGACCCGGATGAACGTCTGGCATCCTGGACACACGCCACCCGAAAACGGTGATTTGACGCCAAGCGCCCCGATGCGTATAATACCTCTTGTTGATGCGGGGTGGAGCAGTGGCAGCTCGTTGGGCTCATAACCCAAAGGTCAGAGGTTCGAATCCTCTCCCCGCTACTAGATCTCGGCGGCGTAGCTCAGCGGTAGAGCAGGGGACTCATAAGCCCTTGGTCACTAGTTCAAATCTAGTCGCCGCCACACATGGCGCGAACGCCCGGAGACCACCGGGCGTTTTCATTCGCCCGGTGCCATGCGATGCGGGGTGGAGCAGTGGCAGCTCGTTGGGCTCATAACCCAAAGGTCAGAGGTTCGAATCCTCTCCCCGCTACTCGGTTCGATAGTACTGCTTTGTGGTAGAGTGGGGGGCGTCGGCGCCCCTGATCACCCGCCTCACGTGAGCCCTTCCCCTATCGGGAAGGGCTCTTGCGTTTCCGAGACCTATGGCGTGAAACACACCGCGGGTGTTGCGCCCGCACGCCGGGAGCAACACCCGCAGTGGCGAGCGCACCGAGGCGCTCAGCCGGCGTACCGCCGTGCTACCGTACCCTCTCGCGGTTCGCGGCGATCTGCCCCATGATCCACTTGCCGACGAGGATGAGCACCAACGAGCCGATAAAGGTCTGGATGATGAGCACGCCAAAAACCGACGGCCCCCAGTTGTTGCCCAACACGTACTGGCCCAACACGCCGCCGATCAAGCCCACGACGATGTTGCCGAGCCAGCCATATGGTAGTCGCGTCCTGCTGATCATCTCGACGATGCCCACGATGATGATGGTGACGATCAGCGAGGCGAGAAACCCCAGAATACCCATCGTCAAACCTCCTCACCCCGTTCGATGGGGATGCACCTTGGCCGTCACAAGATCACAACGGCGAGCGCCAAGGCCAGGATGAGCGTCGCGAGGGCGCCTGCTCCGCCGCAGCCAATACACCCCTTTCGCCTCCGGACCTCGCTCGGACTGTAGTACCGCTTACGCCTCTCTCGCTCGCGCTCTCGGCTGTCCATCGGACCTCCTCTGCCGTGCGGCGCGCCTCCCATCACACGCTGGCGCGACCGTCTACTATAATCAGTATAATCACAAGTGCATGGGCGCGGCAAGGGGTACGGCGCGGCGGACCTGGCGCGGTGCCGCGAGCGGGCGTGCCCCACGGGAATTCGCGGACGAGAATCCCCCCGTGGCGAACTTTTCGCCGCACTGCACCGTCTATACCAGTGAGACACCACCACATCGCATGGAGAGGAGGTCGGGCGCTTGACCAGAGACGCATTCCACAAAGAATTGGTGACCTATCTCACAGGAGAGCAGAACAGGATCTATCGCCTGGCCTACAGCTATATGCAGAACGAGCAGGACGCCCTGGATGTGGTGCAGACGGCAGTGGTCAAGGCGCTCAGCGCCGCGTCCATGCGGGAGCCGCGCTACCTCAAGACGTGGGTATACCGGATCGTCGTCCATACGGCGATCGACAGTCTGAGGGCCCGCCGGCGGCTGGTGCTCTCTGACGATTGGTCGTCCGTCGAGGGTCAGGCCGATGTGGCGATGGGCGTTGCCGCCGCTCCGGGTGCTGACGCGGGTACGGACGCGCTCGATGCGCGCCAGGCCCTTGGGAGCCTGCCCCACGACCTGCGGGCGGTCGTCGTCCTGCGCTACTTCCATGACCTCGCGCTCCGCGAGGTCGCCGAGGTGTTGGATGTGAACGTCAACACCGTCAAGACCCGACTCTACCGTGCACTGAGGCTGCTGAACGTCGAGATGGAGGACGACTATGCATGAGCGTTTGGCCGAGATGAAGCGGGCGTACGAGGCGATTCCGGTTCCCCCGGAGCTGCACCCCATGATCGATGCGCTCTGCCGGCGCGAGCGACCGCGGCGGCACTTTTGGCGGCCGCTGGTGGTCGCGGCCGCCTGCACACTGACCATCTTTGTCGTCAGCATCAACGCCATGCCCGCCGTGGCCGAGAGCCTCGAGGGCGTCCCCGTGTTGGGGCCGGTCGTCAAGGTGCTGACGGTCGCTAGCTATCGGCGGGAGGAACAGGGGGCTACGGCACGCGTCGACATCGCCCAGATCACCGGCCTGGCGAATCAAGAGCTGGAGGACGCCATCAACGCCGAGCTTCGTACCGATGGGCAGGCCCTCATCGACAAGTTCGAGCGCGACGTGGCCGAGCTCAAGGAGCGACTCGGCGAGGATGCGACGATTCCCATGACCATCGAAACGTACTATGACGTCAAGCGCTCCGATGAAGAGGTCTTTTCCCTCGAAGTCGAGTACTTTTGGGCGGCCGGCGGCTCGGACACCCAGAAGGAGTACTATAACATCAACCAACAGACGGGCGACCTCATCACCTTGGACGCGCTGTTCGCCGACGGCAGCGATTACCTGACGGTGATCAATGACTATCTCATCGCCCAGATGAGGGCCGAAACGCGGGAGGATGGCCGCAGCATCTACTGGGTGAACGACGACGACCTCGCCATGGATCGCTTTACGGGTATTGCGGCGGACCACGACTTTTACATCAACGAGGCCGGGCGGCTGGTGATCGCCTTTGACAAGTACGAGGTGGCGCCTGGGTACGTGGGCACGCCCGAGTTCGAAATCCCGCCAGAGCTGATCGCCGACCTGTTGGCCGAGGGCGCGCCGCTTCGCTAGGATGCCAGGGGCGCGGCGGGTAGCGGTTGTGCGCCCCTCATAGCGGGCATGTCGAGGCCGCCCTCGTACCGAGGGCGGCCTCGATGCATCCCGGCGGCGGTGCGGCCGCGCTACATGCTGCTACGGCTCGCGTTGCGCAGGCCCCTGAAGAAGGTGCGCACGTCCCCGGCAAAGAGGTCGGGCGCCTCCAGGGCGGCAAAGTGCCCCCCGCGGTCGAAATCCGACCAGTGGACGATGTTGTACATCTGCTCACCGTAGCGGCGGATGGCGATATCCTCGGCAAAGGCCGCCACGCCGAGCGGAGTGGCCAGCGGACCCGATGCCAGGGATGGTTGCCAGCGATTGCTCTCGTAGTAGAGGTGGGCGGAGGAGGCGCCGGTGCCCGTTAGCCAGTAGATGGTGGCATTGGTGAGCATGCGGTCGCGGCTGATGGCGTGCTCTGGTAGCTCTGTCGATGGATGCGTCCACTCCTTGAACTTGTCTACGATCCAGGCGAGCTGCCCGACGGGCGAGTCGTTGAGGGCGTAGGCCAGCGTCTGCGGGCGGGTGCCCTGGATCTGCGCATAGCCGCTGCCCTGCGTGTAATAGTTCTGCAGCCGCGCGAGGCGTGCTTTCTCGACCGCGGTGGCGGCGGCCACGTCCTCCTCAGAGGGCTGCCCCCAGGGGATGAACCCAAAGGTGGCCGCGTTGACGTGAACGCCCACGACGTGATCCGGGTCGGCGTAGGCCATGGCCGGGGCCACAAAGGCGCCATAGTCTCCCCCCTGGGTGCCGTAGCGCTCATAGCCGAGGCGCCGCATCAACTCGACGTAGGCCTTGGCGATGCGATCGGGGTTCCAGCCCCCATCGGCGGTGGGGCCCGAGAACCCGAAATTGGGCATCGAGGGGATGACGAGGTGAAAGGCGTCGACGGGGTCGATGCCATGCCCACGCGGGTCCGTCAGCGGCCCAATGACGTCCAAGTACTCGACGAACGAGCTCGGCCAGCCGTGGTTGAGGATGAGTGGCAGCGCTCCGGGCTCGGGCGAGCGGATGTGCAGAAAGTGAATGCAGGCGCCGTCGATCTCGGTCGTGAACTGAGGGTAGCGATTGAGCTCCTCCTCGGCGGCGCGCCAATCGTACGTGGTCGCCCAGTAGGTGACGAGCTCTTGGAGGTACGCGCGGGGCACGCCGCGCTCCCAGCCGGCACCGGCGACCTCGGAGGGCCAGCGGGTGCGCCGCAGCCGATCGCGCAGGTCATCGAGCGCGGCCTGGGGGATGGCGATGTGAAACGGCTGGATCTCCGAACCGGGCTGCTCATAGGCGGGTCGCACCATTCCTTCCCGAACGTGATCTCCCATGGCAACTCCTTTTCCCTGGTACGCCGGCGGAGCGGCGGCCCGCC
>DUUT01000049.1 GCA_012841405.1 Chloroflexota bacterium | reverse complement strand
GCGGCGATGACCGAGGCGGCCCGCGCGGGGTCGATGGCCATCTGGGCGTGCACGCGCCCGTCGTCAAAGCGCAGCGCCTCAACGCGCCCCATATCCTGCTCCGCGGCGGATACGCCCGCGGCGGCCAGCCGTTGCATGGTGCCGTCGAGGCGCGGGTGGCCCTCCGGGCGTGGCGGCGCCGCGATTGGCGCCCCGCCCGAGGGAAGGGGCTCCCCCGCATCGTGGGGCGGCGTGGTCACCGGTGGGGTGCCGTTTGAGCCCTCCGACGCCGCGGCCACCAGGCCCGGCACGGCGACGAGAATGAGCAGCAGCAACAGGAGGAGGCGTCGCGTTCGCAAGGGTATCTCCCGGCGGGTAGTGGTGCATCCGAGGCGGACGCGATGGGCGGCGCGTGCGGCAATCGGCCACTATCTCGTCCCATTGTAGACACCAAGAGCGCCCAAAGCCATAAAGAGGGCGTGAAAACATCCACGCGTCCCCCTCTGCCAGCGCCATTGACAGGCCCCCCACCGCTCCTATAATTCGAAAGCTGAAAGCGATGTCCATCCATCCCGATCCCGGAGGCCAAAATGGTCCGAGCTGCCGTCATGACCGCTCCCAATGCCCCCATCGAGGTGCGCGAGTTCCCCCTGCCCGCCCTCGAGGAGGGTGCCATTCTACTGCGCACCGTCTACAGTGAGGTGTGCGGCACCGACGTGCACCTGCACCAGGGGCACCTCGGCGGGGTACCGTACCCCGTCATCCCCGGACACGTGAACGTCGGCGAGATCGTCGATATCCAGGGGACGCCGGTCGACCTCGACGGCCGCCCGCTGCGCACGGGTCAAGTGGTCACCTTTCTCGACGTCCACGAGACGTGCGGCCACTGCTGGTTCTGCACCGTGGCCAAAGCCTCGACGCGCTGCCCCCATCGCAAGGTGTATGGCATCACCTACCCCGCCTCTGAGGGACTGCTGGGCGGTTGGGCGGAGATGATCTACCTCAAGCCGGGCGTCAAGGTGCTGCCCCTCCCCGAGGAGGTGCCGCCGGAGCGGTTCATCGGCGCGGGATGTGGGCTCCCCACCTCCGTCCACGCCATCGAGCGGGCCGACATCATGCTGGGCGACACCGTCGTGGTGCAGGGGAGCGGCCCGGTGGGGCTGACGTGCGCCATCCTGGCGCAGCTCAGCGGCGCCACCGACGTCATCGTCATCGGCGGGCCGGCGCGGCGCCTTGCCGAGGCGGAGCGCATCGGCGCCGCGCTGACCCTCGATATCGCCACGACGAGCGAGGAGGAGCGGCGCGAGCGGATCCTCGAACGCACCGGCGGCCGTGGCGCGGACGTGACTATCGAGGCCAGCGGCAACCCCGCTGCCGTGCGCGAGGGGTTCGGCATCACGCGGGACGCCGGGCGGTACGTCATCGTGGGGCAGTACACCGATGTGGGCGACATCCGCCTGAACCCGCACCTGGACATCAACCGCAAACACCTGGAGATTCGCGGAAGCTGGGGAAGCGATTTTAGCCACTTTTGGCGGGGGCTGCGCGTCGTCGCCAAGCACGGCGATCGCTTCCAGTGGGAACGCTTCATCTCGCGCCGCTACAGCCTCGAGGAGGCCAACGCGGCGCTGGATGACGTGGCGCACTATCGCACCGTCAAGGCGCTGATCGATCCCCACGCCTGACGGTCAAGCGGAGGAATGGATGATGGCGGCGGAACTCTCCATCTATGTCAGTGCATCGCCCGAGATGGATGCGGAATGCGAGCTGTTGGGGCAGATGCTGGCCAACATGGCCCGGTCGCTGCGCTGGAAGATCAAGCGCACGCCGGCGCCCCACGAGTTCGCCAACCCCGACCTAGAGGCGCTGAGCGAGAGCCACTTCTACCTCATCCTGCTGGGCTCGGATATCACCGCGCCCATCGGCGTAGAGTGGCGCGCCGCCCAGGAGGCCGGTATCACCACCTATGCCTTCCGCAACGTCGAGCGCGTGGCCTCGCCGGCGGCCGCCGTGTTCGCCCACAGCAGCGCGGCCCGGTGGCAGGCCTACCACACACCGCGCGAGTTCGTGCAGCGCTTTGAGCGCGCCTTGATCACCCGCCTGCTCGAGGGCACGCCCGGTTACGGGCTGGACCTCGCCGACGTCGAGCAGCTCATTGCGCGCCAGCGGGTGCTCGAGGAAGCGGACGAGGGCCAGCCCCAGGAAGAGGAGCGCCGCGGCGCCGGCGGGGGCGGCGTCATCCTCGCAGCGGGCGAGAGCGAGCCGTAACCGCGGCCAATGGCGCCCTAGACCTGGCGCTCCTCCGACAGCGCCGCCAACCGCGCGGCGGCGGCCTCGGGCGTCAGATCGCGCTGGGGGTTGGCGAGCATCTCGTAGCCGACCATGAACTTTTTCACCGTCGCCGAGCGCAACAGCGGCGGGTAGGCGTGCAGATGCAGGTGCCACGCGGGGTACGGGGCGCCATCGGTAGGCTGCTGATGGATGCCCATGGTGTACGGGAAGGACACCTGGAAGAGGTTGTCGTAGCGCGTGGTGAGGCGCTTGAGGATATCGGCCAGGGCAGTGCGCTCGTCGTCCGTCAGATCGAGCAGCGAGGCGGCATGGCGCCGCCCGAGGATCATCGCCTCGAAGGGCCAGGTGGCCCAGAAGGGCACCAGCGCCACGAACCCCTCGTTCTCACAGATGATGCGCTCCCGCGCGTCGGCCTCCACGGCCAGATAGTCGCACAGCAGACACCGCCCATGGCGCGCCAGGTACTCCGCCTGCGCGGCACCCTCCACCGCCGGCTCCTGAGGCACCGAGGCGCTCGCCCAGATCTGCCCGTGGGGATGGGGATTGCTGCTCCCCATGATGGCGCCCTTGTTCTCAAAGATCTGCACGTAACCGATCTCGGGCCGCGCGCCGATCTCGGCGTACTGCTCCGTCCACACATCGACCACCCGCCGCACGTCGCCGATCTCCATGGCGGCCAGCGTCAGGCTGTGATCGGGGGAAAAGCACACCACCCGGCAGAGGCCGGGTTCGGCGCGCGCCCATAGCAGGTCGCCGTGGCGGTACTCACCCGCCGGCACCCCGGGAAGCAGCGCCGCAAAGTCGTTATCGAACACGAACGTGCCGCGATAGGGCGGGTTTCGCACACCACCGGCGCGCTCATTGCCCGGGCACAGGTAGCACATCGGGTCATACGTGGGGCGTCGCTCCACGGGAGCCGTCTCGACCTGCCCCAGCCACGGGCGCTTGGTGCGGTGCGGGGAGACGAGGATCCACTGCTTCGTCAACGGGTTGTAACGCCGGTGGGGGTGCTCCGCGAGGCTGAACTCGGGCATGGTGTCCTTTCTCTGCTCCAATCACCGGAAGCCGTTGGGGCGATGCGCCTTTGACGCCGCCTGAGCACTCTGCTACACTGCCAAGCGTCGACACGCATCGCTCCGTGCTGTTCTTGCTCAACGAACTAGCGCCACTGCGCCGCAAGTGAGGGTAGATGCTCTGTCCTGACTGCCATCGATCTGCCCCTGGGGGAACCCCCTGCCCGGCGTGCGGCCGCATCGTGCCCGACCAAGAGAGCATGAGCGGACAGGGCAGCCGCTACTTTGTCGTCCTCGTCGCCCTGTCCCTGGCCATGCTCGTGCTGCTCCTGTTGGCCACGACCCTCGGTGGTCCCGGCCCGCTGCCGGTGCTACGACGCCTCGCCGCCAGCGGCTGGATCTGGCTCTACCTGGCCATCTTTTTCATCCCCATCGGCATCGGCATCTACTACTGGCTGATGCTCCGCGAGGAAGAGGTCATCGTCACCGATGAGGGCATCTCGCGCCGCTCCCACTGGGGCAACGAGTCGCTCCGCTGGGATGAGGTATGCGCCTTTAACCGGCAGCCGATCCTCTTTCGGCAGACGCGCCTCGGCCGCATCTCGGGCCTGAGCCGCTTGTTCCTCCGGGGGGCCCGCAAGCTCGACCTCCCCCCCGTCTGCTACGAGCTCGTCGGCCCTGCCGATACCAACGGCCTCCCGCGCGTCATGCGCTTCGAGCCGGGCACCATCGAGGAGATGCCCTGGCTGCTGCAACTCATCGAGGAGCACGTCGGCCCGCCGGTGGACGTCTAGGGCGCAGGATCATCCCCCAGTGGAGCGGGCGCCCCGGGGGACACCATGGCCACCGTGGGCTGCTCGGGCAGGCGCACGCGCATGTAGGTGCCGTCGCGCCAATACCCCGCCTCTACGAGGCGCCACAGCCCCTCTTCGGTGCCCAGCGGAGCTTCCAGCCGCACGCGGACCGATTCCCCAGGCGCTAACGCCTCGACGGGCGCTTCGAGGGTGAAGGCCTCTTCGCCATCCGGTTTCCAGCCCCACACCTCGACGCGATCCGCGACGGCCGTCTCCGTACCGACGTTGACCAACTGCAGCGCTATCCGCAGGATGCCGGCCTCCAGGGTGGTGTTGAGGCTCTCGGCACGCAGCTCGGGCCCCACGACGTGGAACGACTGCCCGGCCGCAGCAAAGAGGAGGGCATCCTCCGCGGGCCCCACGTGCGCATCGCGATAGCCGACGTGGGTGATCTGCCACGCGCCCACCCGCTCAGGCACCGTCACCCCCTCCAGCGTGAAGCAGCGCACCTCGCCGGGGTCGATAGCCCCCCCGGAATCGGTGGCCGCCGTCCACGGCAGGCCGTCGGGCTGGAGGCCCCACACCTCGAGTCCCTCGACGTGCAGCGGGTCGTCACCGCTGTTCTCGACCCATGCCTCCAGCCCGATGCGCTCACCGATGCTCACCTCGGGGGGCACACGGATGCCCACCAAGCGGAGAGCGGAGGGCTCGACGACCAAGGTGCCCGCAGCGGAGAGGCCAAAGGCGGTCTCGCCGGCGCCACAAGTGATGCGCCCGACGGCCCACTCGCCAGCACGCGGAGGCCGTACCCATAGGCTCACCTCTGCCTGGCCCTTGGCGTCGAGGAACCACTCCCCCTCGACGTGGGCCACCAGGGGATCGCCCTCGGGAGCCGACAGCGATACCTGGAGCGTATCGAGGGTGATGGGCTCGAGCCCGTCGTTGCGTAGGGGCACAACGAGCTCTACCGCCTCGCCGAGCGGCACCGTGGGCGCGCTGGGACGCACCTCGCCATCCATCACGACCTGGGCGGGGCAGCCGTCGTTCGTCACCACGGCCCCCTCGACGAAATCAGCCACGGGCAGGCGAAAGAGCTCGTCGAGCTCCTCACGGCTGGGCGCCACCCAGCGCTCGCCGTCGCGCACGAACAGCTCCATGTGCAGGTGCGCCGAAGGGACACCGGAACGCCCAGAGTACCCGATGAACTCGCCGGCGCGCACCGGCCCCTCGCCCGTCTGCACGTCGCGGAGGTGCGCCAGGCGCACCAGCCAGTCGTTGTCGATGATGATCTCGACATAGTTGCCGAGGTTCGTGTCAAAGGGGCGCTCGTCGCGCAGGTAGTAGATGTGGCCGTGCCCCGGGGAATAGAGGGGCGTACCCTCCGGCATGGAAAAGTCATAGGCCAGGCCCGTCGCCTTGCGCTCGGCCCAATGGCCCTCGGGCTCCCAGGTGACGACGTACCCCGCGCCACAGGCCCAGGGGAGCGCCAGACGCGCGGGCACGTCATACGCCGGGTCCTTGGCGACGAGTCCCGCAGGAGCGGCCGTGCTGGCCAGAATGATGAGGATGACGAGTGCACGTGCGATCCAGGCCATCATCGTACCTTGCCTCGGTTGGCCCGCGCGGTGCCCGGGGCCGAGTCTCGTGTGCCTGTCTCAGGGGGCGCCCTGAGGAGGTTAGCGGCAGATCAGGACGGGGAACCAGGCCTCGCGCAGCACGCGATCCACGGTACTGCCCAAGAAGGCCTTGATGAGGGGCTGGTGACCATAGCCCCCCATGAGAAGCAGGTCCGCATCCTCTTCCTCGACCACGCGCAGGATGGTCTGGTCCGCCGGGCCCTCCTCGTAGCGCGTCGAGACGACGGCGGATCCCGCCTGCTGGACGTACTGCCAGGCGCGGTCGAGCTCCTCGCGATCGGCGCGCCCTCCTTGGACGGTGAGGATGACGCCGCCGACCTTCCAACAGCGCAGCAGGTGCTTAAAGACATAGAGCGCCTCACGCGCCTTGGGGCTACCATCGTAGGCCACCACGACGCGGCGCAGGGGCAGCACCCGCGTGCCGGGCACGGCCAGGATGGGGCACATGGCCTGCTCGGCCACCCTCTGAAAGATGGTACCCAGGGGGCGCTGCGCCCAGCGCCCATGGACGCGCCGTTGGTTGATGACCACCATATCCACCCAGCGCGAGCGCTCGATGATGTGCTCCGCCACGTCACCGACGGCCAGGCTGGTGGATGACTTGATGCCCAGGCTGCCACAGCGAAAGGTGAACTCGTCGAGCACGCGGCGGCCATAGGCCAGGGCTGTCTCCTCCCCCGAGGTGGCCACGTGCAGGCCGTGGAGCACGCTGCCCTCGCGCCGGGCGAACTCGGCGGCCTGCGCCACGGCGCGCCAGCCCGTGTCGGCCCCCGTCAGCGTCGTCAGGATGTTGCGGAACAGGTGTTCCTCGGTCTCGCGCGTCTCCACGCGCTCTTCCCGCCAGCTCCCGGCCCGCGGGCCCGTCTCCAGCGGATCGGGGACCAGGAGGTTGGTGATAAAGCGCCGCACCCGCTGCCAGATGCGCCGTGGCCGGTGGCCAAAGCGCGTGGCGAACTCGGTGGCTACCTCCGACGGGGGGAGGTCCTGGTTCATGCGCCGCGACAGATGGTAGGCATGCTCAATGATCCACAGGTACAGGTCGGCCTCAGTCTGACCGGGGAAATCGGCCAGCAGGCGGTAGCGGCGGATGGTCTGCACCAGCGGCTTGTAGACATGGTCGTACCAGTGGGTGACGGCCTCCTCCCAGCTCAGCTCCTTGGACTGCTCCGTCTCGACAAAGTACTTGTGCACACGGATGTGATCGAGCAGCCGCGCATAGTCACCGGGCATGGTGAGGCGGATGTTCTGCTCGGTGCGCAGCACGTCGAGCCGGGTCTGATCCAAAAAGTCGCGGTAGGCGCCCAGTACATCCAAGTCGTCGACCGTCAGGTCGGCCGTCACCGGCATGCGGCTCTGGACCTCGGTGACCTCGGCGTCGATAAAGGCCTGTTCCTTCTGCCGCGCAACGGACACCCGGTGATGGCCGTCGACGACAAAGTAGGCATCGCCCACCTTGTAGAGCTGAACCGGCGGCAGCGTGACGCCCTCCATATGCGCCGAGTCGATGCTGAGCCACTTGCGCTGCGAGTGCCCCTGGGTCGGCAGGAACACCCGGTCGAAATCGCGACTGCGCCCCAGACTCCCGATGATCTTGTCCAAGGGAACAGGCTGCACGCCGCGGTAGCGCTGGTTGATCAATCCCAGTGTCTTGCGCAGATCCTCGAAGGGAATCAGGTCATTGTTCTGGCCGGTAACCTGCGCCCAGATGCGCCGCATCATCGCCTGGCGCTTGGCCCGGCTGAAATCATAGCGCGCTCTATGCAGCTTGGAGTCAGAGCCGGTCACAGTGGTGTACCTCGGTAGCGAATATCGCTCGATAGTGCTCAAAGTATAGCATAGGCCCTAGGTGGCACCAACCAGGCAGCCGCCGGGCACCGCCGCTCCCTGCGGCAACGGCTGCGCCCGCCCCGTCCATCAGTGCGTGGCACAGGCGATACACGGATCAAAGGCCCGCACCACGCGCCCCACGGCGCGCTCCAGCTCCGCGTCGATGCCCGCCTCAGAGATGTAGCGCCGGGCGGCCGTCACCAGGGCGCGCTCGATGGCAAAGATGTTATGTTGTGTCGGAATGACAAACTCGGCGCGCTGCACCAGGCCCCCCTCAATGATATAGTGGTGGATGAGGGGCCCCCGGGGCGCTTCCACCACGCCACACCCCTCTCCGTCCCGCGAGGCATGGGCCACGCGCAGCGGCTCACTCGCCAGATCGTCGCCGAGCATGGCGATGGCGCGCTCCAGGCAGTACACGAGCTCGATACCGCGCGCTAGGTCAAAGAGGAGGATGGCGTGCGCCGGATACCCCCACTCGGCGCGAAAGCGCGCCATGTAGGCGTCGGCGATGGGCGTACCGAGCTCTGGCAGCATGTTGAGCCGCGCCAGCGAGTTCGCCCGCATGGGCTGCCCCTTGTAGAGGGTGCCATCGGCATAGCTCGTCTCGATGGGCACCGCCTCCAGGTAGCGCGGATAGTCACACCCGGGGAAGGCGACGTCCTCACGGCCGTCGGGCGCCAGCACGCGGATGGTATCGCCATAGAAGGCGTGGCCCTCGTCCACGGCGGCCACGTAATGCATCGGCTCGTCGTCGCCGAGGGTGCCGATGCGGTCCTTGAGCCCCACGAACAGCTCCCAGTAGCGCTCGAACAGCTCCTGCGCGAGGGGCAACGCCGCGCGCAACTGGGCGCGCAGCGCATCGGCAACATCCCGATGAATCCCTGAGGTCACGCCGCCCACCGTGGCGCGCACGGGATGGATGAACTGCCCACCCGCGCCGGTAATGAGGTCCGTGCCGGCGCGGCGCACCTGCAACGCCTTGGGGGCCAGGTCGGCGTCCTCGGCGCCGAAATGAAAGACGCTGGGCAGCCCCGTATCACCGGGGAGATCGGGCATGGTGAACAGGAACAGCGACGTCGCCTGGTTCTGGATGAGCTGGCCGAGCATCATCAGCTCGCGAATGCGCACGGCGCGCTCGGGAGGCGTGACGCCATAGGCGTGCTCCAGCGCCTTGACGGCGGCGATGTGGTGCGCCGTGGAACACACGCCGCAGATGCGCGGCACGATGACGGGCAGCTGATCCGCCGGGGCGCCCTGGACAAAGAACTCGAACCCCCGCAGCTCTGTGGCCTGAAAGTGCGCCGACAGCACGGTACCGCCGCTGTACTCGATGACCACCTGTGCATAGCCCTCGATGCGGCTCAGGGGAATGGTGATTGTGGCCATCAGAGCACCCTCCGCACGTCCCGTGGTGTGGCCGCGTAATCGGCGAACTGGAACACAAAGAGGGCCAGCTGCGGCGAACGCACCGCCCGGGCGATGTCATCGGCGGGGATATCCGTCATGCGCGCAAACACCTTTTGGATCGCCGTAAACCATTCGTCGGAAGAGCGCGCGATAAACCCGTCGGCCGGGCCGCGGCAGCCCACGCAGGGGTGCCCGGCACGGGTGCAGGGGGCGCGGCACCCTCCCCGCGTGGAGGAGCCGACGCATAGGTAGCCCTGGTTGATGAGACAGATGTCGGGATCGACCTCGGCCTGTTGAAAGCCCTGCAGTCGGCGGGGGCGATCGCGCGTCTTGGTACGGCCGCATTCGATGCACACCGTCTTGCTCGCCTCAAATCCCTCGCGATCGAACAGGGCGGCCATGAACAGCTCGGGCGTGGGCGGGCAGCCCGGCAGGTAGAGGGTCGGCGACACCACCGCGTCCACCGGATGGAGCTTGGGCAGAATGCGGGGCACATGCCGGCGCTCCATCTCGGAAAAGAACAGGGCACGCACATCATCGCGGTCGCCCAGGTTGGCCACCCCGCCCGAGATGGCGCAGGTGCCTACGGCCACCACCTCCTGCGCCCGGCTGGCGGCCTTGCGCAGGCGGTAGAGATCCTCCTCCGTGCGCACCGCCCCGCTCACCAGCAGGGTTTTCACCTCCGGCAGGGCTTCGCTGGACAGCACCAGGGGCATATAGTCGAGCCTTCGGCGGCCGATCCACTCGTGGGCATTGAGGAGCGATACCTCGCACCCCGCGCACCCCGATAGCTGGAGAACCGCGAAATTCGCCGCCATAGCACCTCCTTCTCGCGCCCCGTGGCGCAACGGAGCGCGTATTATACCGTCGAGACGGTGGAAACGACAAAGCTTGACGGCGATGCGCGCCATAGCTCTGCGCGGATGGGCCGTGCGCGG
>DUUT01000048.1 GCA_012841405.1 Chloroflexota bacterium | reverse complement strand
CTCCTCCACCTACCCGGTCCATCCCCACGCGTGTGGGGAAAACTTCAGCGCCGAGGACACGGCGTCCACCTCGGCCGGTCCATCCCCACGCGTGTGGGGAAAACCTCGTGATGTTGCCCGTGACGGTGATCTGCGTCGGTCCATCCCCACGCGTGTGGGGAAAACGCGTCATAGATGCACGCGCCAGAATCGGGGTGCGGTCCATCCCCACGCGTGTGGGGAAAACTCGCCCTGGTGACCGGTGACTTTCCCACGTTCCGGTCCATCCCCACGCGTGTGGGGAAAACGGGTAGCCAATGCGCCGTCGCCATGGCGCCTCCGGTCCATCCCCACGCGTGTGGGGAAAACGACCTAAAACAAGTATAGCATATTTACTAATACGGTCCATCCCCACGCGTGTGGGGAAAACCCCCCCCGAGCCGCCCGCGCCCAAGCCAAAGCCGGTCCATCCCCACGCGTGTGGGGAAAACCTCAGTCCGCGACGCCTTGACCGGCCCCGTCTCTGGTCCATCCCCACGCGTGTGGGGAAAACGGACGTAATCCACTGCGTTGGTCAGGTCATACGGTCCATCCCCACGCGTGTGGGGAAAACCCTTCGGCGGTGGTGATCGGCCCGGGCCCGACCGGTCCATCCCCACGCGTGTGGGGAAAACCCAGTGAGAAGCTTGACTTCTCTGAGTATGTGCGGTCCATCCCCACGCGTGTGGGGAAAACCATTATGGTGTCCCTCGCGCCGTCGGCGGCGCCGGTCCATCCCCACGCGTGTGGGGAAAACTCGATCTCAGCCCCTCGCGGGTGGTAGTTGAGCGGTCCATCCCCACGCGTGTGGGGAAAACAACACGGGACGCTCGACGGGACCACACTTGCACGGTCCATCCCCACGCGTGTGGGGAAAACTCCATCAGCAGGTCAAACTCGTACTCGATGCCCTGGTCCATCCCCACGCGTGTGGGGAAAACGACAAGATCCGGGGGCGCATCTCCACGAGCTGCGGTCCATCCCCACGCGTGTGGGGAAAACACTTGCCACTCGATACGGGGCGGCTCGCCAACCGGTCCATCCCCACGCGTGTGGGGAAAACTTCGCGGGCCGAGTTGAATCGCGCTTCGGCGATGCAGGATGTGCTGCAGGCTAGCGCGGCTTGGGCCCCGCCCTGGCCGGAGTGCGCACGAGTTGCAGTCCCTGCATATCGATCACCTCCTTGCGCACCGTCCCAGCGGTACGCACGGCAAAACCCTGCTCGTTGTTGGTGTTCCAGATCTGCATGACGCCACCGCCACGCAGCCGTTCGCAGCACTTGTCCCACAGCCGGTCGCGTACCATGGCCGACATCGTGCCCACGAACACCCCCGCCTGAGGCTCGATCATCCAGCGGGTGAGCTCGCCGCGCAACGAGACCGGCACGCGTTGTAGCACCATGACCACCATGCCCATCTCACGCCTCCACGGTACTCTGCCAGAGCTGCTCCCACAGCGAGGCAGGCATAGCGGGGTCGCTGTCCGGGTCGGGCCCCGGAGCAGGTTCCTCACCGGGCAGGTCGAGCAAGGCATCGATCTCTTCCAGGATCCGCTGGAGGAGCCGCGCCTGCCGAAAGGCGTCGCGGCAGGCATAGCGCACCCGCTCCTCGACATCCTTCGGGCTCTCGGCGGTGATGCGAAACGCTGTGGGGATGGTGATCTCGGTTTTGTAGATGTCGCCAATATCATACACGAAGGACAGCTGCTTGCCAGTGTGGATGAACCCCAGCGCCGGCGAGTAGCCGCCCGACACAATGGCGGCGTGACAGATGCCGTACATACAGGCATTGGCGGCCGAGAGGGCCTTGTTGATCGGATCAGCCTGGTGCCAGTTGTGGCGGTTGTAGCGTCGCCCGCTCCAGGGCACACCGTACAACTCGGCAGCCTCCGCATACGCCTCGCGCATGCGGACTCCTTCCATGCCGCGCAGTGCGGCGAGGCTCACGTCCTCATCGAGCCGATAGCCAAAGCGCAGCTCGTACATGCGCCAGGCCACCTCACGGTGCAGCGCCTCATCGCACACACACCGCGCCTGATGCAGCAGCCGATAGGCTTTGCGCGTCTCGCCCAGGCCAGCGGCATAAAAGCGGACGCTCTCCTCCCCGCACCACACGATGCTGCAGCCGTTATCGGCCAGCGCCTTGACGGCGGCGTGGGTGATGGTGGTGCCGGGCCCCAGCATCAGGACGCCTAGCGCTGCCGCCGGCACCGGCGTGCGACCCTCCTTATCCACCAGCTCGATGGATAGATCGAGCTGTTCGATGCGGCAGTGCTCCACGTACAGGTAGCTCAGGCCATCTCGTAGCTTGGGCAGCTCGTGCAAGTCTCTGGGCATAGCAGCCTCCTCGACCTCATCGCGCTCCGCCCCAGGTGACTACAGCGAGCCTCTAGCGCGGTGGGCCCAGCGACACCAGCCCGAAACCGAACGCCTTGGCGCTGCCGATACCCGCTTCCAGGGCGGCACACAGCCGCGTGGGATCGGTGACCCGCAGCAGCCCGTCGAACTGGGCGCTGGCCAGGGTGATGCGATGGGTTGTCCCGTTCGCGCGGCGTACTGTCTCGATCACCGGGGCGTCGCGGCGCACCATGACGCGCAACGGGCAAAAGCCGGCCGCCTCGCCCTTGCGCTCCAGCCAGGCGCGCTGTTCTTCCTCGGCGTAGAGGGGCACGCGCACGTTGTCGCGCGGGCGCCCCTTGCCGTCGCGGCCGTGGCACAGCCGCTTTGTGGGGTTGGCGCGCAGGCGGAAGGAGAGCAGCTGCCCCTCCCGCAAGGGCCAGTCCACCGGCTTGACGCGTGGCTCCACGGCGAGGACGGGGAAGGCATCGAACGCTGCGCCCCAATCCGGCGGGTGGTGGGTTTGCGCCAGGATGGCGACGCCCTGGGGCGTCGCCTCGATGCGGAAGAGGAGGCGCGGGTCGTCACCGCAGGCCATGCACAGGCGCTGATGCACGCGGTAGGGCCGGGCTGACCAGAGGGTCGCCCGGCGGGACCGGTTGAGGATCAGTTGGGAGAGGTACATGGGTTGCACTCCCTTGGTGGTGGGTACACGATGGTCTCGCGCACGTAGCGCGGCAGGAACGTGCGGCGCCGACGCGATACCAGCTCATCGTTACGACGCAGGCCGGTGCCGGGCGCCGTCGGCACGATGGCGCGGAGGCCCGCATCCGGCGCTCCGGCTGCATCGTCGAGCCGAGGCCACGCCTGCAGCGCGTCCAGCACCGATGGATAGTCACCCGTCCCCTCTAGGAGGGGACGGGACGGCGGACACGACTTGCGCCCCAGGTAGGGCGGCCACACCGGGGCACGCAGCGCCTCTGCGCAGCGCGCGATGAGTGCCTCTGGGCCACGCACGGCGACGACAAAGGCCGCATCGGCGAGATAGTCGCGCCACGAGCGCACCCCTTCGGGCTCGCGGGTGTTGGCATTGATCTTGATCTTGCCCGAGGCGGCGAGCACGCCCCCGGTGACGGTGTGCAGATCGGTGAGCCGGGTGCCCGGCCGATCGCAGCGCACGCCCACCGTGATCTGAGCGGAGAGGTCGCGCAGCGCGTCGTCATCACTGATGCCCAGGGCGCAACCCAAGAGCCCGACGATGCCCGACTTGGTGGGGGTGAGCGCCGTATCGCGCACATCCCAACGGGCGCGCTCGCCCCACGCTTGCAGTGGCCCTTGCAGGGCCAGGAGAAGAGTGTTCGACATGGTTCACCTCAGCCCGGTAGCCGCTCGCCCAACCAGTCGGTGAGGGCCGAGAGGGAGGGGCAGACGGTCAGGTCGGGCAGCTCGAGATCGAGGGAGCAGGCGGCAGCGCGCTCATCGCCGTTCAGGTCGTACATCCGCCGCATGCGCCCCGCATAGTCCATCAGCGCCTTGATCGAGCTCTCCATCAGGCTGGGGATGCCGTTGGGGCCCTGGCGGATGGGCTGAAGGAAGGCATTGGCATAGCTGACGGGCAGGTTCTGCTCGCGTACCTCGAGGACGATCAGGTCGGGGAGATTATGGGCGGCAAAGCTGTTCTGCTTGCCGCTGGGCTGGGCGACGGCGGCGGCGGTGACGAGGGCCAGCACGGCCCGCCGCGACACGGCGACGTCTCCACCGAGGTTGGCCAGCAACCCCTCCCAGTGGACGTTGAGGTACTTGTAGTACGTCGAGCTGTTGAACTCGACGTCGCCGATCATGCCGGCGCCCGACTCGCCCGAGAGGTCGTCCACGGCGGTAAAGTAGTCAAACTCTTGCGTGAGGGCGTTGGTGCTGAGGGCATGGGCCACCTGTACCGCTGCCTCCACGTCCTCAAAGGCGGCCGACGTCGTCATCCGGCCGAACATGGCCACGTCCACCGAGCGGGGCATGGTGTTCTGCAGGGCTCCGGTGATCCTATCGATCTTGGTGCGTGCCCACGCTTTGCCGGCGTCGCGGTACTGCTCGAGCAGCGCTTCCGCCAGCGGGCGCACCTCGTTGGGCGCGACAAAGATGAGCTGTCGCGTCTCGGGCGGCTCTTCGTCGGTGGCCTGCGCGCCGGTCGGCTTGGTCGACTCGCGGCCGATCTCGGGGACGCGCTGGACGATGGCGGCGATGTCCTCTGGGGCCACTGCCATCGCCTCCAGCTCGGCGGCGATCAGCTTGGGTAGCAGCCGCGTGCGGCTCGCCAGGAGGCCGTCGTCGCCAAAGGCGTCGACGAACACCGACGAGCGCCGGATACTGCGCTTGAGGCACTGGCTGGAGATGCGCCCACGACGCACGCCGCCAAAGACGGCGTCCTTGGGCGAACCCGAGTCGTCACGATTGAGGTTGCTGGGGGCATAGTTCTGTAGCATGTGGATTTGGATGAGCATGGTGATCTCCTCTCTAGCCCTCGGCGGGCGTCGTCTCGGGCACGGGGGCGTAGTAGGCCCGTGCCCAGGCCTTTTGGACGTAGCGTTCGGGATGATTCCAACCCAGCAGGTCACGCAAGAGCTGGGGCCAGCACACCGGCACTCGGTTCGACTGTAGAAAGCGGACCGTCTGTCGCAGGCGGAAGGGGAGCTGCCCCTCGTCGGCGTCGAGGAGCATCTCAAAGCGCCGATCCAGCCCCCGCTCGTTCTGGGGGCTACGGGCGCGCAACAGGGCGGCGCCCAGGTTGCCCGTGTCGCCGGCATCTGCCAAGGGGTAGAGGGTGGCCAGGAGAAAGTAGGTCTCTTCCTGCCACGCCGGTACCCCCGGGGGGAGCAGCCGGTAAAAGAGCCCCAGGGCCTCGAGCGACGCCGCCAGGGGACGGCCCGCGCAGCGTTTTAGGTGGGCGCGCCCCCCGGAATCCAGCGCCGCCAGGCGCTCGCAGAAGGTCGTGATCCGTTCGTCCAGCCCCTCATTCATGGAAGAACTCCTTTCGCTGGGTGATGAGGGCGGCGCGGCAATGCGTTTCCGCCTGGATGCGCTGCCGGAGGGTGGCGGCGGCATCGCCGAGCTGCGCGCTGGCCGCCAGAAACGCGCGCTCGGCGACGGCGATCACCGTGCGTGCCCAGGCGGCGGTGGCGGCCGCCTCGGCATCCTCGTCCGTCACTTCCCCCCAGAGGAGGGCGTGGTGCTGGAAGGGGTCGGCCAGGGCCTGCCAGTAGTCGTCGATGAGACGCTGGCCCAGGGACGCGTGACGCTCCCAGCGCTCCCCACCAAAGTGGCGGCGCCAGATGCGCCGCAGCGTGCGCCCGACCTCCTCAGCAAAAGCCAGGCCCTGCTGCACGGCGAATCCCGCCTGGGTGCCGTGCAGCAGGCTGGCGGGCACATCCAACCCCTGGTCGATCCACTCAAAGATCTTGGCCTTGCCGTCGGTGCGCAGCCCGATACAGCGCACGTGGAGCACCTCGTCGCTCAGCCTGCCGAGGCGTACGGTGACGGCGTCCACCTGATCAAGGACGCGCACAGGTATCGTGCCCGGCGCGGTGGACGCTCCGGACCCCGAGGGTGGGGGGGCGAGTAGCAGCGCCCCATAGTCCCGCCAGATGGCGCGGCCAGCCTGAGGCCGCAGCGGCACCGGCTCGCCCTTGGCGTTCTGGCGGTAGGCGACGAACGGGTCGCGCCACCAGGGGGCATCCTTGGGGCGTGACTCGCCCATGTTGTAGACCATGGTGCGCACCAGCCACTCTCCCACGGCGCCGCAACGGCTGCACGGTTGGCCCTCCGAGGGCGTCGGGTGCAGCCGCACCTGCCGCGCCGCGAAGGTGAGGCTATGCAGGTAGCCGACGCGCTCGACGACGGCGCTCTTGCCCACAATGGGGCACCGCCGCCACCAGGCCTGGTCCTCGTCGCGGTCCGCGGCCGTCGGTTGGTAGGCGGGCGTCGTCAGCGAGGCGACGAGGCTGTGAAAGAGGGTTTCCCCTTGCGGTAGCACATAGATGGGCGGGACGCCGTTGATCGAGGGTCTGATGCCGGCGCCACCCGAAGTGGCAAAGGCGGGCTGGGCGACGAGCCCGGCGGCGGCGCAGGCCGGGCATAGCGCGGCCTCCGTGTCCACTCCATGCCGATAGTGGGTGACCTCGGTGGCGGCGGGCCAATCGGGGTGCAGGTAGAGCACCGTCTTGACGCGATCGTCCCGCGTCGGTGTCAGCCCGAGATCGGCGGATTGCAGGAAGGGGGCGGTTGGCGAAAAGAGGTCAAAGCGTGCGCTGTACTGCGCGGCAAACGCCGCCAGCGGTTCCTCTGGCACGCAGCCCGCCCACCACAGGGCGACGAGATCGGCGTCGCTCTGTGGGGCGAGGGCATCCTGCAGGATGGCCACCAGCAGGCGATGGATGCCGACGATGGCCAGCGGGGACGGCTCGACGACTGCCCGCACGGTGTGGGCCTTGCGCAGGGCGTCTCCGAGGCCAAGGGGCCGCACCTGGCCCTGGGCGTCCTGCACGGATATCCAGGGATCGCGCCACAGGTCAAAGCGGGGTGCATTCATCCGGCTCTCCTTTCGCGGTTGCAGTGATGACTAGACCCAACGAGGGATCGAGACGCAGGGCCAGGGCGCCCTGGGGGCCGAGACGGGTGCTCCCCTCCTCCAGCCAGAGGGGGTGCGCGCCCGCCAGCAGGGGGGTGTCGAACAGCGCCGGGCGCTGCGTCGGGGTGGCCTCGAAATGGCGCACGACGCCCCGATGGCTGACGCGGAGGGACTGACGGAGCAGGCGAAGGGCCTCGTCACGCGTCGCCGGCCGGTCCGTGGGATAGGTGTCCTCGCCGAGGGCGCTGGAGATACGCCCCTTCCGGCGGGCCAGCGGGATGAGGGTGACGGCCTCGGCCCCCAGTCGCGTCTGGGCCACACCCCACCGGGCGCTGTCCTCCCGCTCTTGGAAGGTCAGGGTGGCGGCGGGGGTACAGAAGGGTTCGTCGGGGTCGGGCGGCGGCACCATGCGCAGCTCGGCCTCCTTGTGGGCATCGTACATGTGGCGCCAGTGCGCTGCCCAGGAGGCGCCCAACGAGGCGTCGGTGGGGGGCTCGTCGGCGTAGACGGCCTCCACCAGGTGCCGATAGTCCGCCGGTAGAGAGAAGGCGTCGCGTCCGTCGAGCGCGCGGAGCGTCTGCCACAGGATGTACTCCTCATAGATCACGGCATTGACGCCCAGCGTAGGACGGCCGGCGGCGTCCGGCGGCACATTCACCCACAGGATGGCCTCCCGCACGGGGCGCTGCGGGCGCAGGTGACGCCACAGGCGTCCGGCGCGCTGCAGCAACAGGTCGATGGGCGCGAGATCCGAGACCATGCAATCAAAGTCGAGATCGAGGCTTTGCTCGAGCACCTGCGTACCGATGACAATGCCGCGGCGCTGGCCCGCGCTGTCGGGCCCATAGCGCTGCAGGATGCGTCGTTCCAGCGCCTCGCGCTGCGCCAGCGGAAAGAGGGCGTGGATCAGATCCAGATCCAGGCCGTCGGGGGCGAGGCACTGGAGGGCCGCGTAGAGCTGTTGCGCCTGGGCCACCGTGTTGGTGATCCAACAGGCGCAGCCGCCAGCCCGTGCCTGTTCCAGGAGCCAGCGGGCCTTGCCTGCAGCATCCGCCGCGTCAAAGGCGAGCCATCGGAGGGCCACCCGCCGTCCCGGCTGGGCAGCCGAAGGGGTCGCCACGTACCTGCCGGCAGCACTGCGCACCTCCATCCGCGGGTAGGCCTCCGGCTGGTCCTCGGTCTCGACGGCGCCCCCGTCCCAGGCACGCGTCAGGTCGCGCCGTCGCGCCGCCGGCAGGGTGGCGGAGAGCACGATTACCGAGCTTCCCATGGCACGCAGCCAGGCGAGCAGGCGCTGGATGATGGTGCTCATGTAGGTATCATAGGCGTGTACTTCGTCCAGAATCACCACCTTGCCCGCCAGGCCGGCGTTGCGCAGGGCGACGTGCCGCACGTTGAGCGCCGCCAGCTCGGCCTGGTCGATGGTGCCGACGCCAAAGGGCGCCAGCAGCGCACGCTTGCGCGGCCCGAACCAGGACAGCATCGGGTGGCCGTCCGCTGCGTCGTCGTCATCGTAGGGCTGAGGGGCCAGATCATCCTCGATGAGGTAGGCCTGACCGTGAACGAGCTTGCTGCGCGTCGCCAGCTGGAGGCGCTGCCGCAGGTGGGCATTGATGCGGGCAAACATCTGGTTGCTGGTGGCCATGGTGGGCAGGGCATAGTAGAGGGCCTCGCTGTCGGTGTGCTGGGCGATGCGATGCGCCAGCGCCAGCGCGGCCTCCGTCTTGCCCTCGCCGGTGGGGGCTTCGATGATGGTGAGGGACGGCGCCTCCAGCACGCAGGTGGGCACCTGATCGACGGCGATCTGCAGGGGGCGCGGCGACGCCAGGTCGGGGAAGAGGTCGGCAAAGCGCGTCGGGGCGTCACTCGTGGTGCTGACGGCGAATCCGGCGCTCGTGACGGCCGCCTGGGCGCGCTCCCATGAGCACGCGATGTAATCCTCGAGGGGGACCGTGGCGGCGGCCGGAAAGTACTGCTGATCGGAGGCCAGCCAGTCGCACAGGATGGTGAAGCCGGTGAGGGCCATGATGGCCGCCGAGACGTGGCGGGGCGCGATGCGCGTGGGGGGTGGCGCGAGCACGCGCCACAGCGTCGCGGCCACCTCCACCCGGAGCGCCCCCCAACGCTGGGGTTCCAGGGCGGCGAGCTGCCGCGCCATGCGCAGCGCCTCCCCCGGCGCCAACCACCGGCCATGGTGCCCGCCAATCACCTGCACAAGGACCTCACGCAACCTATCGGATAGCTCGGGCATGAGGTTGGCCACGGTGCTGCCCACGACGGCAGCGCCGATGACGGGATGGGACAGCAGGGCGAGGTTGCGGCGCCCGAAGGGGAACCCCGCCTGCTGCAGTCGCGCGACCTGCTCGGGCGCCACCTGCTGAAATCCCTGGGAGCACTTGCCGAGGTCGTGCAGGGCTACGAGCCAGGGAGCGATGGCCACGACCTCGGCGGGATCGAGTCCCATGGTGTGCGCTAACATGGCGCGCCAACGGGGCGGGGCGCCGTCCGCCAGGAGGGCGTGGGCGACGTGCGCGGCGTCCAACATGTGGTAGAGGGCCGGATGGTAGGCCGTGGGATCGCCCGGCACCGTCTTGCCCCACAGCTGCTGCACGTCCGTCATGGTCTGCCTCCATACACTCTGGCCGTCTCTTCCGCCTCGCGCGCCACCTGCTCCCGGAGCCATGCCGGTGCCAGCACCTCGACTTGCGGGCCCCAGCCGCGGATCCAGGGTACCATCTCCCGCGGTTCGGCCACCCGTACGCGCAGCGTGCAGCCTTCGTCGGGCTCTTCCGCCAGCTCCTGGCTGGGGTGCCAGATCGTCTCCTGCACGCGTCGCGTCGCCACGCCTGGGGCAAAGCGGAGCAGCACCTCCTGCTCCTCCGCGCCCCACCACACCCCCCACGCCCCCGCCAGCAGCGCCGGGGCGTCCAGGTCTGTCGGCACGTCGAACCCTTCCGTCAGCAGCTCCGCCTCGAGGATGCGCTCCACCTTGAAGGTGCGTATGGCATCGAACCAACTGGCGTGGCCGATGACGTAGGTCGATCCGCCACTGGGGGCCGGCTCGATGACGTAGGGACACAGGACGTACGAGTGGACGTTGGCGCTGCGCGCCGCGCGGTAGCGGATGCGCACGCGGCGGCGGTTGGCCCAGCCGAGGGCCAACCGCCCGAGGACCTGCACCTGGTTCGCGTCCTCGGGGCGCGTGGCCATGGCCTGCACCGTCGCCTGGACGTGGGCGCTCATCGGCGCGGGCAGCACCGCGGCGAGCTTGGCCAGCGCCGCGGCCATGTGGGGGTCAAAGCGGTCGGCGTGGCGCGCCAGCAGGCGCGCCGCGAGGT
>DUUT01000047.1 GCA_012841405.1 Chloroflexota bacterium | reverse complement strand
GGGTGGGACGGCCGTCGGCGCCTTTGTCGCGGCCTGGCCCGCCATGTGGGTGGCACCCGTCGAGACGCTCCGCGGCGTGCTCGGGCTGTCCCTGGAGTATGCTACCGCGCCCGGTGACGCGACGGCGAGCTTTTTCCGGGGCGCACTGACCGCCGCCCCCGGGGTCGCCTTCTACCCCGTGGCGCTCTTCTACCGCGCGACGCCGCTCGTGCTCGTCGGCCTCGTCCTCGCCCTCGCTAGCGCCGCCAGCGGCCTGGCGCGCGGTCGCCGGGGGCAGGTCGGTACGGGGCCGGTCCTAGCGAGCGCGCTCCTAGCCTACACCGCCGTGCACGTGGCCCTCATCACCATCAGCGCGAAAAAGTTCGATCGCTACCTCCTGCCCGCCCTGCTGGCCCTGGATGTCGTGGCGGCCATCGGCTGGCTCGCCGCCCTCCGGGCGCTCCGCGTCGCCCGATGGCGCCGCATCCTGCGATGGGACCCCACCTTCCGATGGAGTCCTCTCGCCCGCGCCCTGCCGGCCGGCGGCGTGACCGCCCTGGCCATCGTCCAAGCCGCCCTCCTCCTGGCGCCCCTCTCGCTCAGCCACGCCATCACCTGCTACAACCCGTGGGCGGGAGGGCTCGCCGGCGCCATGCGCACCCTGCCCGTGGGCTGGGGCGAGGGGATCGAGGAGGCGGCGCGCCACCTCGCGGCGCTGCCCAACGCCGAGCGCCTGCGCGTGGCCACCTGGGCCGTCGCCGGCGTGGCGCCCCACTTTCCGGGACACGTCGACAAGCCCACCGCCGCGAGCCTGCCCAACGCCGATTACGTCGTCGTCTATGTTGGTGACGTCCAGAGCGCCACGCCGCTGGCGGCCGCGTTCCGCGAGCGCGAACCGGCGTTCGTCGCCCGCGTCGGCGATGAGCCCTACGCCTGGGTCTACGCCAACACCTTTGGGGAGGACCTCGCGCGCGCCGCCACCGCCCTAGCCACGGCCGAGGGCGACGCCGTGATCGTGCTCAACGCGCCCTCGGCGTTCGAGCGGCAGTACACGGGTGCCATGCGCTGGGGCGTCGTCACGGGCGACCCCGCCGCGGTGGCGCACGGCCTCGCCACTGTGCTCCAGGGTGCCACCGATGTGGTCTATGTGGCCTATGAGGGGCAGCCGGCCCACCCCCACATCCGCCGACTGCTGGCGCGCAACGGCCTCTTGCTGGCGGAGCAGCCCTTCGCCGTCGCCGGCTGCCAGGCGACGTTGTACCGCTACCGCCTGCTGACGGCGACCGCGACACTGCGCTCGGCGACCCCAGAGACACCCGCCAGCGCCACGTTCGGCGGCGAGCTCACCCTGGAGGGGTATGGCCTGTCCGCCGACGCCATCGAGTACCGCCAAGAGCTGGGCATCGCCCTACGCTGGCGCGCCCTGGCGGCGCCCAGCGCCGACTATCACGCCTCCGTGCGCCTCGTCGACGCCGCCGGGCGCACCTGGGGGCAGTACGACGCGCCGCTCGCCGACGCCAACGGCCAACGCGCCACGGCATGGGCGCCGGGTACGGAGCACACCGTGGACCTGCCCCTGTCCGTCGAGCCTGGAGCCCCCCCGGGGACGTACCACGCGCTCCTCAGCCTCTACCGTCTGGAGGATCTCGCCCTCCTCGAGGTCGCCGCCGACGACGGGCGGCCGACGCGCCAGGTCGACCTCGGCCCCGTGGGCGTGGGCCCAGCCACGGCACCGCCGGAGGACGCCGAGCTGGACATTCCCCAGCGCACGGACGTGCCCGTGGGCGACCATCTGCGCCTCCTCGGGTACGGCCTCTCCCGCGAGGTTGTGCCCTCCGGCGAGGAGGTCGCCGTGACCCTCTACTGGCGCTGCCTCCAGTCGCCCGGCGCCGACTATGACCTGCTCCTCGAGGTGCTCACCGCCGATGGCCACACCGTCGGCAGCACTCGCGGCCGCCCCGTGGGCGACGGCCACCCCACCGACCGCTGGCGCCCCGGCGAGGTGTTGCGCGCCACCCACACCGTGCCCATCGATCCTCATGCCGCCAGCGGCACCGGCGATGTCGTCGCCCGCCTCGTGCCCCACGGCGCCGCCGACGGACGCGCCGTGGCCGCCGTTCCCCTAACCTCCGTGACCATCGCGCACGTGGAGCGCCTCTTTGAGGCGCCCCCCATCGCCTCTCCGCTCACGGCGCGCTTTGGCGAGGCGCCCGGCGGGGCAATCGCCCTGCTGGGCTATGCGCTGGCTGAGGACGAGGTGGCACCGGGCGAGACGCTGCACCTCACCCTCTACTGGCAGGCCATCGGCGCCATCGACCGCTCCTACACGGCCTTTGTCCACCTGCTGGACGGCGCGGGCGCCGTGCGCGGCCAGCGCGATAGCGTGCCCGTGGAGGGCGCGCGGCCGACGGACGGCTGGCTGCCCGGGGAGGTCATCGTCGATGCCTATGCCTTCGCCGTGGCAGAGGACGCCCCTGCCGGCGCCCACCAGATCGAGATCGGCCTCTATGACGCCACCAGCGGCGCACGCCTCCCCGTGACCGCTGCCGATGGCACCGCCATCCCCGAGCGACGCCTGCTCCTCGACCACAGCGTCACCGTGCGCCCCTGAGGGAGCCCGCTCCTACGCGGGGGCCGCCACCTCACTGACCAAGATCGGGCGGCGAGGGGCGCCCGCCGAAACTTGAGTAGGTCGCTTTACTTTCCGTACGCGTGATGCTATCATGAACGGAGACCAGATGGGCGCGCCCAGGATGCCCGCCCGCGCCCCCGCGGACGGCACGCGGGAGCAGAGACGGCGCAGGCCGGGGCCGCCCGTGGAATAAAGGATGGCCGAACGATGGCATCGCCGCGGAACTATTACGGCAACGTCCGCGCCCCCGATTTCCCGCCCGACGCCCAGTGGCTGAACACGGGGCGCCCCCTCTCCCTGGCGGATCTCCGGGGCAAGCTCGTGTTGCTCGACTTTTGGACCTATGGCTGCATCAACTGCATGCACATCATCCCCGATCTCAAGCGCCTCGAGGCGCAGTACCCCGACGAGCTCGTCGTGATCGGCGTCCACTCGGCCAAGTTCGCCAACGAGGGAGACCTGGAGAACATTCGCCAGATCGCTCTGCGCTACGAGCTGGAACACCCCATCGTCAACGATCGCGATTTTCGCATCTGGCGCGCCTACGCCGCACGGGCCTGGCCCACCACGGTGCTCATCGACCCGCGCGGGCGGGTGCTGGCCGCCCACTCGGGCGAGCGCGTGTGGGAGGCGTACCAGGCGCTCATCGCCGACGCCGTGCGCCAGTACGACGCGGAGGGCATCCTCGATCGCACCCCTCTCGACCTGGCGCCCGAGCGCCTCAGCACCCCCGAGACGGGGCTGCGCTTCCCGGGCAAGGTGCTGGTGGACGAGCCCGGCGAGCGCCTGTTCATCGCCGACACGAACCACCATCGCATCGTGGTCTGTGACCTCGACGGCACCGTGCGGGACGTCATCGGTTCCAGCGCCAGCGGGTTACAGGATGGGCCCTTTGACGCGGCGCGCCTCAACCGACCCCAGGGGATGGCGCTCGATGGGGAGCGCCTGTACATCGCCGATACGGAGAACCACGCCATCCGCGTGGCGGATCTGCAGGCGCGTACCCTCGAGACAGTCGCCGGTGACGGTACGCTGACCTACGGCGCCCTGCGCAGCCGGGCCAAGGACGCCAAGCTCAACTCGCCCTGGGACGTGGTCCTCGTGGGGCGCAGCCTGTACATCGCCATGGCGGGGACGCACCAACTCTGGCGGCTGGACCTCGACGAGGGGATGATCGGGCCCTACGCCGGGAGCGGGCGCGAGGCGCTCCTCGATGGGCCGCTGGAGCGGGCGGGGATGGCCCAGCCCAGTGGCCTGAGCACCGACGGCACGGTGCTCTTTGTGGCGGACAGCGAAGCCAGCGCTGTGCGCACGGCAGACCTCAGCCCCAAGGGGTACCTGCGCACCATCATCGGCGAGGGATTGTTCGAGTTCGGTGACGTCGACGGCACCTGGCCGCAAGCCCGCCTCCAGCACGCCCTGGGGATCACCTACTACCAGGGCACCCTCTATGTAGCCGACACCTACAACCACAAGATCAAAGTCGTCGACCCCACCACGGCCACGTCTACCACCCTCCTGGGCACGGGCCGCCCCGGGTGGCGCGACGGTGCGGGGGACGAGGCCGAGTTCTACGAGCCAGGTGGCCTCAGCGAGGCGCGGGGCCTGCTGTACATCGCCGATACGAACAACCACGCCGTGCGCGTCGCCGACCTCGCGACGCGGCGCGTCGCGACCCTCTCCCTGCGCGACCCGGAGGGTCGCCTCGTCGAGGTGGCGCCCAGTGAGGCGCTGCCCGTGCTGCGCCTCCCGGAGCAGCGCGTGCGCCCGGGGCGGGGGCGCATCCAGCTCCAGGTGCAGCTCCCCGAGGGGTACAAGGTGAACGACGACGCCCCGTCGACCATCCAGTGGCGCACCGTCGGGGATGGCTTCCTCACGCTCCCCGCGGACAAAACCGCCACGGAGCTCGTCGGACGCTCCTTCCCCGTCGAGGTGGAGGTCGATCTGCGCCCCGGCGCCGGCGTGTTGCAGGGCGAGTTGGCGCTCTACTACTGCCGGGAGACGGACGTCGGCCTCTGCCTCATCGAGCAGACCCAGGTGGAGGTGCCGGTGGTGGTGACGGAGGACGCCGAGCCGGAGGGCATCACGGTGGACATTGCCATCACGCCCCCGGCGTGACGGGGCGCTTGTGGTCTTGTCCTACTCCACCTTCCGTACGGCCGAGCGCGTGGCGTTGATGCGTCGCACCACCCCGCGGTGGGCAAAGCGCACGGTGAGAATCTCGTGGTGGTCCTCGAGGTGTGTGGCGAGGACCACGCCACGCCCGTACGGCGATAGCTCCACGCGATCGCCCGGGGCGAATCGGGCCGTCACCGCCGGTGACCCGGCGGCCGACGCGACGCGATCCATGAGGCTGCGGCGGCGCGTGCGCTCTTCCAGTTCCTGGAGGGCGCGTGCGCGCCCCAACGCTACGCGCGCCGCCCCTCCCGGTGTCCCCTGCGCGCTCAGCCGATCCTCGGTCACCGCATCGGCGGGGGACACCACCGGTCGGCCGGCGCCGTCGAGGGCCAGGGCGGAGAGCAGGGCGATGGCCGCCGGTTTGGAGAGCACCGTGTTGCGCAGGCGGCACACCCCCGACTGGATGCACGACGGGCACCCCTCCCGGCAACGGCAGCCCGCCACGGTGCTGTGGGCCAGGGCGAGGAGCTCTGTCACCCGCTGAAAGGCCACCTCGGCGAGGCCGATCCCCCCCTGGCAGGCGTCATAGACGAAAATCGCCGCCCCGCCCACATCCGGGTGGTCGGCGTGGTAGTAACCGCCCACATCACGCCGGTCACACATGACGAGCAGCGGCATGACGCCCGTCAGCAGGTGCTGGGTGGCATGCAGGGCGGCATCCAACGCTGCGGGGGCTTCCGTCCCCGCGCTGCCGTCCTCGACGGTGTCCCCTGGCAGCGGGTCCATCGCCTGCAGCTGCAGGCGGAGGGGCGGCGGCACGACGACCCACATGGCCGTGGTGTGGAGCCGGGTGACGAGGGGGTGGTCGAGGTTCACGCGGCGCACCATCTCGTCGCCCCTCAGGCGCAGCTCCTGGTAGCTGTGGACCCTCTCCTCGATGAGCGCATCCCCCAGCACTACCCGATAGGGCCAGGCCGCCCCGCGCACCTCGCACGTCGCATAGATGCCCTCCACCTGCACGGTGAGCGCGCTGGAGGCGCGCGTATAGTGGGGCAAGCGCTCCTCGCGCACCCGCACCACCTTGCGCTGCCGATCGAGGTAGGTGACGCGGTAATCGTCCCCCCCGTGCTGGTAGATGGCGCCGGGGTGCGCCTCCCGGTAGACGTTGGGCGGCTCGATGGTGCCCACCTCCTGCCCCTGGGCATCGACGATGCGATAGGTCTCGTGGCTGGCGGCACGCAGCGACACGCCGAGGTGGATCTCGCGACGGCTCGGGGGGTACGTCAGGGCGCCGTTCTGCCCATCCTGCCCATCGCAGGGCACCAGCAACTCGCCCTGCACCAAATCGTCCACCAGGTCGCGCTCCTCGGGCGACATGCGCGCCAGCTCGTCGGCCGTCAGGGGGAGCTCCCGGGCGCTGCACAGCAGGTGCTTCAGGCGGATGTGCTGGTTCTGCAGGTCGACGACGGCCCTCTCGTGGGGCTGGGCAAAGAAGGCGCGGGGGTGGTTGATGTAGTACTGATCCAAGGGGTTCTGGGAGGCCACCAGCATCACCAGTGCGTCGCGGCCCCGTCGCCCCGCCCGGCCGGCCTGCTGCCAGGTGGACATGATGGTGCCCGGGTAGCCCGAGATGATGGCCGCATCGAGCCCGCCGATGTCGATACCCATCTCCAGGGCATTGGTGGTGATGATGCCGCGGATATCACCGGCCCGCAGCCGCCCCTCGATCTCTTCGCGCTCCTCGGCGAGGTAGCCAGCGCGGTAGGAGGTGATCTGCGCGCTGAGGGATGCATCCTTCGCGCCGGACGAGAGGGCGCGGCTCACCCGCAGCATGCGCTCCGTGAGGCTCCGCGCCCGGGCAAAGACGATGGTGTTATAGTTGGCGCGCACGCAGTGCAGCAGCAGATCCACCGACTCTTCCACGTACGGCCGCCGCACGTTCGCCGCGCCGTCCTCCAGTAGCGGGGGGTTCCACAGGACAAAGAAGCGCCGTCCGCGGCCGGCACCGTCCTGATCGACGACATGGAACGGACGCCCCGTGAGGCTCTCTGTGAGCTCCTTGGGGTTGGCGATGGTGGCCGAGCAGCAGATGAACTGGGGATCGGCGCCATAGTGCGCCGCCATGCGCAGCACCCGGCGCAACAGGTGCGCCATGTTGGCCCCGAACACCCCGCGGTAGGTGTGCACCTCGTCAATGACGATGTAGCGCAGGTTGCGCCACAGCTCCTCCCAGTTCTGGTGCCAGAGGAGAAAGCTCAGATGTAGCATCTCGGGGTTCGTGAGCCAAATGTTGGGGTTGCGGGCGCGGGCCGCCCTGCGGCGATGACTACTGAGGGAACCCGTGTAGCGCGCCACCCCCACGGCCTCCTGCCCCAGCGCCACGTTCAGGTGGAAGAGGCTCTTGAGCTGGTCGTTCACCAGCGCGTTGATGGGATAGAGGTAGATGGCGCGCGCGTCGCGATCGGCGAGGATGTGCTCGAGAATGGGCAGGTTGTAGCACAGCGTCTTGCCGCTCGACGTGGCCGTCACCACCACGACGTTACGCCCCTGCCGCACGTGCGTGATCGCCTCGGCCTGGTGCGTGTAGAGCCGCGCGATGCCCATTTCCGCCAGGGCGTTGCGGAGCAGGGCGGGAAGGGGAGGGTCAAGGTCGCCGTAGGAGGGCTCGCGCGCGTCCAACGTCTCGACGTGGACGATCTGCTCGCCCGCGGCCACCCCCATGGCCCGCGCCAGGCGGTCGAGGAGGCGCTCGGGGGGCAGGACCGTCGGCGGGTCCCCCTCGCCGGGTGCGTCGTGGCCGCAGAGCGGCGCTTGCTGGTGCTCAAGAGATGACATAGTGCCGCCGGAGGCGGGCACGACGCGTCGTGCTACGACGCGTCG
>DUUT01000004.1 GCA_012841405.1 Chloroflexota bacterium | reverse complement strand
GAGCAGGGGTACAAGGTCGTCACTGCCACTGACGGCGAGCAGGCGCTAGCGCTAGCGCGCGAGGCACGTCCGGACGTGATCCTTCTCGACTTGGTGATGCCCGGGATGGACGGATTTCAGGTGCTGGCAGAGCGACACCGCGATCAGGCTCTTCGGGACATCCCCATCGTGGCTGTTTCGGCCCTCGATCCAGCCGGTCATCCGATCCTCAGCAACGCCTTGGCCGTCACGCACCGCGACGGCATCTCGGTGCAGCAGTATCTGGCATGCATCAGCGGCCTGAGTCACCTGCTGGCGATACCGTCGCAACCTGCCGATCGAGAGCAGCCAGCAACGTCTGCCGGTTGATGGGCTTGCGCAGGAACTCGGCTGCTCCCAGCGACAGCGCCAGGTGCTCTTCAGGGAGGATGGTGCAGACGATGATGGGCACGCTGGTCGCCGCGGGGTGGGTGCGCAGGCGCCCCAGCATCTCCCAACCGTCGATCGCGGGGAGCATCACGTCCAGCAGGATGGCCGCCGGCGCGACACGCGTCGCCAGCTCCATGGCATGCTCCGGATCGCGGACGCCAGCAAAGGCGTAGCGGCTGTCGGCCAAGTAGCGCTCCACCAGACGAAGCGTGTCCGCATTATCGTCGATGACCAGCACCGTATCGCGTTTGGCGGCGCCAATGGTGAGGGTGATCGTGCCAGAGCACATGCCATCCTCCGAAGCGTCGACGGCCAACTCGGCTGCCGAAATCTCGAGGAGCTGTTGCGCCATCTGGAGCTGGTCACTGTCGGCGCAAAGAGGACGACATGTGTGACCGGAGGAACCATACGGGCGGATGACCAGGCCATGATCGGTGGCAGACGTCTCGAACATCATCTCGACTCGCCCACCAGGTACAGCGCGCATGGCGCAAGAGATGACATTGATGAGCGCTTGACGCAAGCTGGCGGCCTGGGCGAACGCATAGGCGGGCACATCCGGTGGTTGCCAGGCAAGGGTCACCGCGAGTTGGGCAGCGAGGGGCTCTGTGACCGAGAGGACCGAGCTTGCCAAGCCGGCAAGGTCGAGCAGTTCCATGGGCGCCGAGCGCTCTAGCCATTGGAGCTCATCCTCTCGGGAGGATGGCCGCTGGGAGAGCGACGAGGCGACGACTGCCTCCGCCAGCATCGCAGGCGCACGCTCTGCCACGTTGTAGCGCTCCCAGAGAATGCCAGCCAGCCGGCTGAGCGCCCGGTGCTCCTCGCGCCGCAGCTGGCGCACACTGAGGGCCAGCGCGACAGAGACCTCGCGCTGGGTGAACTGCTCCACGTGGCGATGATAGATGGCACGGTAGGGGCGCCACGCCTTTGCGTCTTTGCGCGCCTCAAGGTTCGGCTTGAGTTCTTCGATAGCGTTGAGGATGATTCGATGGAGTTCCGAAGCCCCTGCCCGTTCCCCGAGGCCGAGCCAGCGTCGCAGCGAGCTCTCGCCAAGCTCCTTGGGATCGTAGAGGTTCACCAAGGCATGCTGCACCGCATCGACAAAGGCCTCGCTCGTCGCGCCTCGCTCTGTCACGACGAATTGTCCCCTCCCTGGCCGGTTCTTGGCCCCTCAATCACCATTAGCGCAACTGGTCATGCTAGACTGAACTACAGTGATGAGTGGCGCGACCACCTCCTACTCATTCTCCTTGAGCACGTAACCTGATACCTGTAGACAAACCCTACAACGCAATCTCATTCTTGAGCGATTCTAGGCGGACCGCCGGGCTAGTCAATCCGCAGCGCATTGTCTCAAGGTTCTCCTATTCCCCCTGTTGTTGCGAAGCCAGGCTACCCCATCAAACGAGTGACACATTTGGAGTGTAAGCTTGGCTGGGAAGTACCCTGCCAGAGCGAGACAGAGGCACATTGATTACCCTACGTTTCACCCGATGATATGGTGACTTCGTGAGGAGCCATACGACCTAGATAGACTGGGTTCTGAGGGCCCGATAGCGGCACAACTAGGCACCCGTAAGGAGAAGACCTGATGTCGACGTCAGTCATGAGTGCGTCCTCCAGCAGCAAGACCAGACCTATATTGGTGCGGCTATTTCGCTACGATAGTGTCGCCACACTCCGTGAGGCAGCCTGGGGCACTCTCTTTGCCACGCCGTGGCTCCTAGGGTTGCTATTCTTTGTCTTGGGCCCCATTTTGGTGTCAATGTACCTTAGCTTCACCAAGTATGACGTGATCTCTAGTCCCACGTGGATCGGTCTGGACAACTATATTCGGGCATTTGTGGGAGACGATTTGTTCTGGCCATCATTTGGACGAACGTTTCGCTACGCACTAGCTGTTGTACCATTAGGTATTACCGGCAGTCTCTTATTGGCGATGCTCCTAAATCAGGGACTAGTCAGTACTAGTGTCTTTCGGACGCTCTATTTTCTGCCCCACCTAACGCCCGGGGTAGCCATGGCACTGCTATGGGTTTGGCTACTGCACCCGACGATTGGGCCTATCAACTACGCGCTCGGTTTGCTGGGAATTGAGGGACCTGGATGGTTTTCTAGCACTGAGTGGGCGATACCAGCAACCATCTTGGTGAGTTTATGGGCGAATCTGGGTGGCAACCAGATGATCGTCTTTCTTGCCGGCCTGCAAGGAGTACCGCAGGAGCTCTACGATGCTGCGGAAGTAGATGGAGCAGGGCGGTGGAGAAAGCTTGTACATGTTACTCTGCCGATGATCTCTCCCACTCTATTTTTCAATCTCATAATGGGTGTCATAGGATCACTGAAGGTATTTACTGTTGCATTCGTTGCTACTCAAGGTGGGCCTCACTGGGCTACTTGGTTTTGTGCACTTCACTTGTTTAGAGTCTCTTTTCAGTACTTTGAAATGGGCTATGGTGCTGCCCTGGCCTGGATTTTCGCTGCGGTACTGATCTTACTGACCCTCGTGCAGTTCAGAGTATCCCAAAAGTGGGTCTATTATGCCGGAGAAGGTATCTAAACATGTCCGCAGTAATAAGTCGCTCTACATCACAGCGTGGCATTCGTGCATCTAAGAATTTACAGAAGTCCATAAGTTATGTCGCAATGGTCTTATTATCCGTTGTGTTTATTTTCCCATGGTTTTACACATTCACTAGTTCCTTTATGAGTGCTAGCGAACTCTATTTATTCCCACCCAAGCTCATACCTTCACGGCTACAGTGGGAAAACTACTCTTATATTTTCAGTCAAGTGCCCTTTACTCGTTGGCTCCTAAACTCGATTGCGGTGAGCGTCCTAGCAACTGGCGGCGGACTCTTGTCTGCTACACTAGTCGCTTACTCGTTTTCGCGCTTTAGGTGGCATGGTCGAGATGCGATTTTCGCCATTACACTTTCTACAATGATGCTTCCCGCAGAGGTTACCCTTATTCCAACCTATCTATTGTTCAGAAACCTTGGATGGTTGAACACCACTAAGCCTCTATGGGTTCCTTCATGGTTCGGAGGAGGAGCGTTTAGCATATTCTTGTTACGACAGTTCATTATGGCTCTTCCACGCGACTTTGATGAGGCCGCAACGATCGATGGAGCAGGCCCTCTGCGCATCTTGATATCGGTGCTCCTCCCTCTGATGAAACCCGCGCTTGCCACACTTGGCGTCATCAATCTCATCGGCGCTTGGAATGACTTCATGGGGCCCCTGATCTACCTAACCTCACCGGACAAGTTCACGGTAGCGCTAGGGCTACGCTACTTTCAGGTTTCCGGAGGAGGAGCATCTACTGGCGTTCCGACGCAACACTATCTCATGGGCTGTTGTGTGCTCGCAGCCTTGCCCATCGTCATTCTTTTCTTCTGCGCCCAGAAATACTTCGTGCAGGGAATCGTGATGTCGGGGCTAAAGGCTTAATCAACAATACTGGCAGCGAGGTGAAGGAGGTGTGCCATACAGACCACCCGCTCGGCTGAAGACGGCAGGTATCGCGATTCAACAAGAGCCACACAAGGGGGACAGGATGACGCACAAGCTGTCGCGGAGACACTGCATCAAGCTCGTGGCGAGTGCAGGCATCAGCGCAATGGGCGCCCTATGGGTCGGAGGATGTGCCCCAAAGGAGACACCGACTCCGACTGAAGAGCCTGTACAAGAGACAGCGGCTGAGAGAGAGCAGCCGGTTGCAGCCTCAAAGGGCAAAATCGAACTCCGCTATATGGATAGAAGTGGCCCGGTGGGCGACTTTATGCGTTATGCGAGTCGCGTTTATGAAGAGCGAAATCCTGATATCACCGTGATAAATGAGACAACCGCTTGGGGAGACCTACAGACCAAGGTTCCGACAATGGTAGCCGGTGGAACCGTACCGGATGTCGTCTTCCAGCACGGCGCTCTTATGCTTCCTGAACTCGCCGCCAAGGGAGCATGGCTGAACTTAGAACCAGTTGCCGAGCGTGATAACCATGATTTCAGTATCTACTATGATTGGGCTCTTGACACGCTAAGACTTGGGCCTAATGGTGAGCTTGTAGCGATGCCCAATGGCGTGAACCAAGGCGAGACGGAGCTTCACTGGAATAGAGAGCTTCTTCAGGACTTCGGGCTAGCAGAGCCGCATGACAAGATGACCATTGCGGAGCTCACTGAGCTTTTCATTAAAATACAGGAGAAGATGCCTGATAACGGCTTTGCGGCTCACTATGGTACAGCTCACTGGCCAGTAGAGGGGCTAGCGCGAGCATTCGGGGGCTATCTCATATCGCATGATCGCACGTCTGTCGGATTCTCGCTACCCGAAACACAAGACGCCCTCAGCTGGCAATACGACCTTATTAACAAGTACAAGGTTATGCCCACCCAGGAGCAGGTTCTGCAGAATGCCACCTCCATGTTCTTTGCCGGGATGCTAGCAACTACATTCAACTGCTCTGCCAATATCTGGAGTGGATTCGAACAGGCTGTCGAGGGTCGATTCAGCCTCGGCCATTGTCTGTGGCCGAAGGGTGATACTGGATGGAGTATCACGCCGAGCTGCGACGCGAACGTAGCGTACGCGAAGACCAAGTATCCGGATGAAGCATGGGGCCTACTGAAGCTCCTGTCATCATTCGAGATATCAAAGTGGACGGCAATCAGCGAGTCTCACATGACCCCAGGGGCAGTCATTGAGGCCTGGCATGACCCAGAGGTCTGGGAGGCTTGCCCTCCGTATAAGGACTGTGCGCTAGCTTATGATACCATTCCCTGGGGTGAGATCGAGACCTGGTCCATGCCCGTTCCTGCGAATACACGCAGGGCTGAGTTCAATGACCTGTTCAGCAACGAGTGGTCCGGCATGCTCTACGGACAACGTCCCTACGATCAGTCAAACATTGATGCTCTACAGGCTGAGTTGCAGGCCATCGTAGACAAGCCCATGCCGTAGAGCACTGATCAAGTTTCGTACCTGGCGCGGGTGATCCTGAGGGACCACCCGCGCTATTCGTTCTACAGGCAGTAGTCAGCCCAATCGAGCTCTTCTCCGGCGCTACCGATATCAGTAGCCGCCAACGTGAGATCTCGGTGGGCGTGGTAAAGGCCTTGAATGACGTGGTATAGTGACTTGGCCCGATGCCCCTTTGCATCAGGCCTGCCAATCTCGCCCGGGCGCGGTTTGCTGAGACTACCATCAGCCTCCAGTTGAGGATACCACTCACCATATTCAGGGTCCAACATGTCCCGTTCAATAAACGCAAGCTGCTTCTCAAGGACCGACAAGTAGTCTATCTCACCGGTTTGTCTGTAGAGAAACGCCAACGCACCAAGCAGCTCCGCCTGATTCCACCAGGTCTTGGTGTTCCGGACTATCGCTCCATCGGGTGTGGCATAATCATAGAGCCCCCCCCTGTCTCGATCAAAGCCAAACTTGATTGCCCAGTCAACAAGACCTCTGGCAAGAGAAGCATGCCGTTCGTTTCCCGTGTAGGCAGCGAGCTTGCTGATGAACCAGCCGGCTTCGGTCACATGACCAAGGTTCACCACCGCTCCATGGGTGAGATCTATCGCCTCAGTCCAGTCCATATGGAACATCTCGTGCGTGCATCCGTGCTTTGCGTCATAGCAGCCGGTCTTGCCAATGTCCCCCAAGATCGTACCAGCCAGCATGTTCAATCGGTCTAGATAAAGGCTTTCCCCAGTCGCGTGATAGAGCGCTGATACGCCCTCCATAGTGTGCATATGAGTATCAACCCGTTTGATCGGCATGATGAGCTGCCAGTCATCAGAAAACTTGTTCGGGAGACCTCCGTACTTCTTGTCCCAGCACTTGTCCATGATCAGCTCGTGAGTCGCTACGGCGAGCTCAAGCACCTTCTTCTCACCGGTGAGTCGAGCATATTCTGCCAGGCTATATGAGACGAAGGATGTTCCGTAGGGTTGTTTCGACGAGTCCAGAACGGTCCGCCCATCACGACTCACGCAATAGAAGCATCCTCCATTCACAGGATCATAGAAGTGTCGACAAAAAAAGTCTACCCCATGAGCAGCCGCATCAAGGAACTCTTTTTCACCAAAGAATTGGTATCCGAGGCACATTCCATAGATGGTCCGCGTCTGTACAACAATCCACTTCTCCCCCTCACCATAGCGGCTACCATCACGCCCAAGGTCGGTCCAGTAGCCGCCGCACTCCTCGTCGATCGCGTTTTTGAGCCAGAACTGCATGATATCATCACGCGCTTGCTTTCTGATGCGACGCGCTAGCTCAAGCGCCTTGGACCGCTCGGAACTCTGCATGGTCATGATTTCCCTCCACATTGCCCGCTTTACTGATTTTCACGATGCCCCCTAGTTGACACAGAGAAGGCAAGATGGCTATTATGTCGTGTGAACGCCCCCCCCTTTTCCGCAAGCGACTACGTCGCATCCCTCGCAATTACAGCCGGTCCAAAAGCACGTATTTGTAGGCTCAGGCATGTGGTTTATGCCTCTTCGTTAGGCTCCTGCCGCATTGGCATCACGAGTACCGCAATTAGCACGTATTGATACCAACCAGCATGTTGCCCGATGAATAGGATCCAATATCAGTGCTTATTTGTTGAATAACACTATTACGAAGAGGCGAATTACTATCCTCCGCTACGTTGCCTCTGGAGGCCGCGACACGGGGATTGGACACGTTGCTGTTGGTGTGGCACAGCGCTGTCCGGCATCTTAGTCCAATCTAGCACAGCCAGCTGTAATAGTGGCACAAAGGGGGCCAAGAACCGGCCAGAGAGCGGACAATGCTGCCCGATGAGTAACATCACACGGCGGCGGTGCCTGCTGGTTTGGGGGCAAGGCTTGCTGTATTGCGGCATCTTACTGTCAGGCTACACCGAACTCCAAGCTCCCTGTTGCCCACGTCGCCTGGGCGAGGAGTAGTAGCCAACCCACGGGCGTCCATGCATGGCGTCCAAGAGCAAATCTAGCGGACCCGACCTACCGCCATGATTGGTGAATGCCGGCCCACACATATGACTACTCACGGCCGTTTCGTGCGAGCAAGAATGGGCTTTTTCATCAGGTTGACACCCCACCCCCCATCTACTAGACTCCCCCCACGCACCGTGGCTCACGTACGGCCTCCCGGGAGGGCCCCCATGCAGCGCCAGTCCACCTCGGGCACCTATTCGCGCCGCGCCTTCCTGCGTCTATCCGCCGGCGCGGTGGCCGCCACGCTGCTGGCCGCATGCCAGCCCGGCGCTCCCGTCACCCGCACCAGCGCGGGGGCCAAACCTACGGAGCACATGGTGGAGCTCGTCTATCAGGACTGGCGTACCGACTGGTTCCCCCCCATGGCGCAAGAGATGCTGGCCGCGTTCCACGACCAGCACCCCGGCATCCGCGTCTATTACCTACCCGACCCCGAGAACCTGGAGACCAAAATGCTGGCCGATATGCAGGCCGGCACCGCGCCTGATGTCTTCCAGGGGTGTTGCGCTCACTATCCCATCTGGGCCCAGCAGGGCGGCATGCTCGATCTACGCCCCTTCATCAGCCGCGATCTGAGCCAGCAGACCATTCAGGACTGGGACCCCGCCCAATATCGCTACTATTTGATGCCGGACGGCCAGCAGTACGGCCTCCCGAAGTACCACGGCGCCATGGCCCTCTACTACAACAAGGACATCTTTGATGCCTGCGGCGAGGCCTACCCTAGCCGCGACTGGACCTACAGTGACTATGCCGCCGCCATGGCGCGTCTGTGCGAGGCTGCCCCCGACAGCTATCGCCCTCTGTGGGGCAGCCTGACCGAAATCACGTGGGATCGCCTCCAGGTTCACGTCAATGCCTGGGGCGGACACTTTGTCGATCCCGCCGACGCGCGTCGGTGCCTGATGGCCGATCCCCCCGCCCTGGAGGCCCTCGAGTGGCTGCGCGCACGCATGTGGGATGACCACGTCATGGCCACGCCAATGGATGTCAATCACATGGGCGCCACCCATGCCTTCATCGCTCAGCGTGTTGCCATGGTCGAGGACGGCTCCTGGGCGCTCAAGGACATCCTCAGCCATGCCGATTTTGCCGTGGGCGTCGCGCCCCTGCCCGCGGGGCCAGCGCGTCGCGCGACTCTCGCTACAACCGATGGCTTTTCCATCTATTCCCGCTGCAAACATCCCGACGCCGCCTGGGAGTTGATGCAGTTCCTCATCAGTGAGGATTATGGCCGGGTGATGGCCCAAGCGCACCTCTTGCAGCCTGCGCGTTACTCCCTCATCGGTGATTGGATCGCCTACATCCGCGACGCGTTCCCCGCCCAAGCCGCCGGCATGGACATCGCCGCCTTTGCCGATGGCCACCGTGAGGGCTACTCGGTGACCACCGAGTACTTTGCGGACATGTCGGCGGCCAAACCTATCGCCGACGCCGCCTGGGACCAGATCCTGTCGTTGGGACAAGCCCCCGTCGAGTACATGGCCCTCGTCTGTGAACAGATCGCCGCCTCGCAAGCGGCTGAGGAGTAACGACGCCGTGACACCACTGGAGCGTCGCGAGAGCCTGCGATCCAAGATCATTGCCTGGTCGTTCGTGCCTACGGCCATCATCCTGGCGGCCGTGGCACTGCTCAACTTTTACTCCTACCAGCAGGTCACCCAAGACCTGGTCATCGAACGCGACCGCGAGCTGGCGCGGCTGAGCGCCAGCCAGTTGGGCTCCGAGGTGGCGCAGCACGGCGCCCTCCTCGCCTCGGTCGCCCGGACGCTGGACCTCGACGCCGCTGACCCGTCCCCGTGGCAGGAGGCCCTCGAGCGGTCGGCCAATCGATTGGCCATCTTTGACGCGGGAACCCTCATCCTCGATGCCCACGGCACCGTCGTGGCCACCCACCCCCGCCGCCCCGCCCTCCTCAATCAGGATCGCTCCTACCGGCCCTACTACCGGGCGATGCTCCACTCCCAGGCCACCTACTTCTCCGACGCCGTCCCCGAGGG
>DUUT01000046.1 GCA_012841405.1 Chloroflexota bacterium | reverse complement strand
GCTGGCCGCCGCGCGGGCGCGAGTGGCCCAGGCCGAGGCGGGGGTAGAGGCGGCACAGGCGCAGCTGGGCGCGCTAACCCTCACGGCGCCCATCGACGGTACCGTCATCGACCTGACGGCCCACGCCGGCCAGTGGGTGATCCCCGGGCAGACGCTCGGCCTGCTGGCCGACCTGGAGAGCCTGGTAGTAGAGACCACCGACCTCAGCGAGCTCGATGTTCTCCAGGTCGCCGTGGGGGGGCCGGCGACGGTCACCATCGAGGCGCTGGGGGTCGAGGTTCGTGGCGTGGTGCAGGCCATCGCGCCGCTGGCGGACACGCTCGGCGGAGACGTGGTCTACCGGGTGACGGTAGGGCTCGAGGCGCAACCCGACGGGCTGCGTGCCGGGATGAGCGCGGTGGTCGGATTCTAGGGGGGCGTGAGGGGCTGTGCCACGTCTCACATGTGGCGCAGGCGGATGGCATTATCCTCGCGCATACGGGACCTCCGCCTCCTGCGTGCGTGCCAGATCCCGCCGCCCCACGCCCTTCTCACTCCACTGGAATGTACAGATCGATCAGGCGCTGCCCGTCGGGCTGCATAAAGCGCTCGTCGTACCACTCCATCTCAAAGTCGAGGGCCGGCTCTAGGCCGGCCTTGGCGGCCTGCTCGCAGGTGAGATCGTGGGCGCGGGCATAGATGTCCGGCGGGGTTCCTCGGATCGCGCCTACGGCGAAGCGGTTCTCCGGGATGTCATAGGCCACCATCCCCTCGGGCACGGCGGCGCCGGGGGCGGCGAGTACGCCCACGACATAGCTAAAGATCTGGTCGTCCGGGGTGAACGCCCCTTCCCACCCGATATAGACGGATGGGTAGCATCTTCCCGGCAGCGCCTCGAGCGCGGCGATGGTGCCGTCCTCAAAGCAGCGATCCCAGAAGGCGGGGATGGGGTTGTCTTCGAAAGAGACAAAGCGGGCGCGAAGCTCCTTGCCGACTACCTTGACGGGGCCGAGCGTCTTGACGGTGAACTCGACGAGCTCTGCGGGCATGGCGGTGACCTCCCTCGGCACGACCACCCCGGCAGTGGAGCGAGACCGAGGGGTGGGGCTATGCGATGGCTGGGATGAGACGCCTGGACAGCCCGCAGGATAGCATGGCGTGGCAGGGGCCGTCAATCACCTGGGGAGCAAGAGGGCCGGGGCGCTACTGCTCACCTTGACGCTCTCTGATACTCCCGGGCGAGGGAGCCGGCGCTACCGCCGTCGTCCCGAGCGGAGCGAGGGACCCTGACGCCCGGTGCGCGTCACCTCTCGACACCTCCCCTCATCCTGACTCTCTCAACGGCCGAACACCGGGAGACACGCGCCGCGGGCTCAAGCTCGGCACGCTTGACGCGAAACGCGAGCCCGCGGCGCGCAGTTCACTGCAGCGTCACTCGCGAGGGCCTACGTACACAACGCGCAAGTCCTGCACGTTGGTATGGAGGATGCCCGTATCGATGGCGTCGCCTAGGGCGCAGAGCAGGCCGCAGGAGTTGTGGCGCCGCAGCTCCTCGGCCACGTCCAAGCCGGCTTCGGTGGCGCGGCGCAGCGTCTCGCCGTCCACGATGCCCCCGGCATAGTCGGTGGGGCCATCACTGCCGTCCGAATCGGCGGAGCCAATGACGATACGCCGGCTGCCGGCGATGCGCGCCGCGGCCGAGGCAACGAACTCTTGGTTACGGCCGCCGAGACCGCAGCTCGGGCCCGCGGTGACCACCAGCTCCCCGCCGAGGAGAAAGACGCAAGGGGCGGCCAGGGGCCGGTCGTGGGCCTGGATCTCCTGCGCGATGTAGGCCATCGTCTCGCCGACGACGGACGCTTCCAGGCTGTTAAGGCTCGAGGCCATGATGGTGGCGTTCAGCCCCATGGCGCGGGCTTGGCGCGGGGCGGCGGCCAGCATGTACTCGGGCCCCATCACACGGATGCGAAAGTGTGGCCTGTCGAACCACTCTTCCTGGCGCAACGTGGTGTAGGCGGGATCCTTGCGCAGCAGGAAGCGACGCACCGCCTCGGGGATCTCGTCCCAGCAGTCGTACTCTTTGAGGAGATGGATGGCGTGGTCGTACTCGTCGACGACGCCGCGGGGCTTGCGCAGGGAAATGTCGGTCGCCGGTGGGCGCTCGTCGGTGGACAACATGATGAGGGTGGCATCGCCCACGTGTCGGCTGTGCTTTTGGCGCAGCGTCATGAGCAAGAAGCGCACTGCGTTGGCCACGGGCATGGGCGCGCCGCGCTCCAGATAGAGGATGCGGTTGACGTCCTGGATGTCTTGCAGGGTGAGCCCGGGGGCGGGGAGGGTGAGCAGGGCGGTGCCGCCGCCCGACTCGGATACGAACACGATGTCGCCCTTTTTCGCCTTGCGCTCGATCTCGACAATGCGCCGGGCGCCCTCGACACTGTCCTCGTCGGGATTGGGATGGCCGGCCAGGGTCACAGTGCAGCGCCGCAGACGGATGCTGTCGCCCTTCTTGGCGTTGATGTGTCCCTCGGCGATGCGGTCTCCGAGGATGTCCTCGAGGGCCTCGGCCTGGCGCTGGGCGGCCTTGCCCCCGCCGACGAGGTAGATGCGGCCGCCCTCTGCGGCGAGCTTTTTCAGGTCGATGGCCAGGGGGCCCGGCGGGAAGGGGCGGGGGCGCGTCTCGTCGCATCGCCCCATGGGGCCCAGAGGAAAGGCGTCAGAGCCGATGAGCAAGGTGTCCCCCTCGATGCGCACCGCCTGGCACACGTTGTCGTAGGGATCCCCGGCGGCCAACCCCGCCTCGAGGATGTCGAGCACGATGCGCCGACCCTCGATGTTGCCATGAGACAATAGCGCGTCACGATTCCGAATGATCATAGCGTCGCCTTGCGATAGAGGAATGGGTACGCGGAACACTGCGATGGAACGCAGACGCGAGCTGATCAGAAGGGCCGCGCCGTATCCGCGGGGATGTGGGTCTGATCAGCCGAGTCTGCGCTCCATCGGTGCGCTAGCGCCGCAAGCGGAGGCCGTCTTGGCCGGCGAACTGGGCGCGGCTGCCGAGCTCGGCCTCGATCTGCAAGAGGCGGTTGGCGGTATCGCCGGTGCCGCCCTCGCGCAGATGGCCGGTGATGAGCCCCACGGCATAGTCGGCAATGTCGGCGCCCTCACCACGGCTACCGCAGGGCATGACGCCGTAACCGTGGCGGTGGGCGAGCCTCGTCATCTCGAACGCCTCGCTGATGGTGCCCACCTGGTTCACCTTGAGGAGCACGGCGTTGGCGGCGCCCATCTCGATCCCCTTGCGCACGCGCTCGGGGTTGGTGGTAAAGAGATCGTCGCCGACGATCTCGATGGGTAGCTCGCGCGTCAGCCGTGCGTGTCCCTCGAAATCGTCCTCGTCCAGCGGGTCCTCTAGGATGACAAAGGGGTACTCCTTCACCATCCACTTGTACAGCTCGACCAGCTCTTCGATGGTCTTGTCCTCAGCGGAAAAGAGGCCGACAAAGACCCCCTTTTCGTTGTCAAAGTAGGTGCCGGCGGCCACATCGACCTGTAGCCCCACCTTGCCCTCATAGCCCCGCGCGACGATGACCTCTGTCATAATGTCCCACAGCTCGCGGTCGTGCTGGATCAGGCCGGCGGGGATAAAGCGCACGAACTCGGGGTCGAGGCCGAGGCGTTTGCCCAGGGTGCGCTTGAACTGCTTCTCCAAGTCCCAGGCGGCATAGGACGCCTCGCTAAAGGTGTCAAAGCCATAGCACATCATGGAGTAGCTGGGCTTGTCGCCGGCGCGCTCGCCGCCGCCGTACCGCCGGGCGCCGTTCATCAGGCCCGCGCCGGGCACCGGTAGCACGCAGGCGTTCACACCGCCGATGTGGGCATAGAGGGGGATCTCTAGGCTGTTGGCGGCCGCCTTGAGCACCGCCGCCGAGACGCTGGCGATGGTGTTACCGCCGAGCCGGCTGCGGTCGGGGGTGCCGTCCAGCTCGAGCAAGGCGTGATCGATCTCGGCCTGGTGGGTAGCGTCCATCCCCTTGAGGGCCGGGGCGATGATGTTGTGGACGTGATCGACGGCGCATTGCACGCCCATCCCGTCCCAACGGGTACCGCCGTCATAGGCGAACTTGACCTCATAGTCACCCACCGACAGCCCGGCATGCACGGTAGCGACGCCGGTGGCGCCGTTCACCGTGGTGACGGTGGTCTCGATGCCAGGGTGGCTGCGCCAGGTAAACACCTGACGGGCGACGATCGACTCGATGCGTGATCCCTTGGGCATGGTGTCCTCCTGTTTTTCGCCAAGCGAGCGCTACCATAGCACGGGCGAAGGAGGGGCGCAAGTGGGAAGTGGGTTGCGGCGTACAGCGCTCATGGCGGCTATTGCATCGTATCTGCTCCTTCTCCTCGCAGGCGTGAGAGGGCCGTGGTGAGGGGCCTGTCGGAAGGCGCCAGGGGCGTTCGCCGCGGTTGTCGTCCCGAGCGCGGCGAGGAACCTTGATTCCCTGGAGGCGTCATCCTTCGCGGCGTAGCGCACCATGTGCCCTTGCCGATGCCCGCGGCATCATCTATCATGCCGCCGAGGGCGGCCGTGGCACTAGGCAGGAGGCGCGCCATGCCGGGCGAAGCGATGCAGTGCCCCAAGTGCGGCAGCATATTGCACGTCGAAAGCGGCCATCGGCATATCTGGTGCACCTACTGCGGCAGTCAGCTGCGCATCACCAGCGGGAGCTCAGGCCACCCCTTCGCGGTGCTCGACGACATCCGGGCAGATACGGCGCTCCTGGCGAAGCATCAGGCGCTGGGGCATTTGTCCAAGTACCGGGACGAGCTCATGGAGGAGAGGGGGGAGCGTCACGCCCAGCGGGAAGAGTTGCTGCCGCGAACCGTCGCCGTCCCGACGGAAGGTGCAGCGAAGAAGAAGGGCCTCCGGGCGGCGATGCTCTGGGGGGCGGCAGCGAGCCTGGCGCTTCTGTGCCTGTGCGGGATTACGACGATCGTCTCTGGGGAGCCAGGTGGTCTCATCATACTGATGGTTTTCCTCGTCCTAGGGGTTATGGCGATAAGCAGTGCGCGTGCCGCTGAGAAGGAGCGCGCGC
>DUUT01000045.1 GCA_012841405.1 Chloroflexota bacterium | reverse complement strand
CGGCGCTCAGCCCGCCTCGCCGGTGGTCTGCTCCAGCGCCGCCAGCGCCTGGAGCTGGTCCTCCAGCGGCCCGAGGGCCGCTGGCGCCGGGCCCGCCAGCGCCGGCACCACACCGCGGCGCAAGGGCGCTCGCAGGGCCACCGCGACGATCACCTGGAACACCAAAAAGCTGAGCGCCCAGGTGAGCAGCACGGCGATGCCGGCGTGTCGAAAATAGTCCGCCGGCAGGTAGCGACCCTGCCAAAAGCGGGCCAACACATCGTAGGCGATCCAGCCGATAAGGCCCAGAGAGGGCGCATTGAGCACCACCTGGAGGGGCCACGCCGAGAGGCGCTGCGCCAGGGCATCCAGGTGCGCCGTGAGGGCCTCAGACCAGCGTTCCACCTCGACGCGGGCCCGCTCGCGCACCCATTGCCCCCAGGCGTCGGCCTGCCGCACGGTGGGGTCGAATCCTCCACGCACCAGGAGATCAGCGACGGGCGGCCAGCCCCGCGCATAGAGCCCTTCGAGGGCCGGCGCCCACGTGGCCGCTGGGCCCTCCGTCGCCCCCGGCGACGGCTCGGCCGGGCGGAACCAGCGCGACGGCCGGCCCAGGAACGCCGCCACGCGCAGCACCAGCGCCCAGGCGGCCACAAGCCACCCCACGGGCCCCCACCAGCGCCCCGCCAACAGGCCATAGAGCGCAGCGTGCACATCGACCCCGCCCGGCTGGCGGACGGCCGCCGCCTCGGCGAGAAGGTCCTCGCCCTGCTGACCGAGGTCCCGCAGGCGCTCCGCGGCCGCCGCGAGTGCCTGCCGCCGCGCGGCGAGCGTGGCGCGGCCGTGCTCGTGCAGCAGGTCGAGCAGCCGCTCCACCCGTGCCAGGCGCCGATCGACGACCTGCTCGGCGCGGTTGAGGGCAGCGAACACGAAATCGCGCAGCGCCGCGAACTCGTTCACGCCATGCAGGGGGCGCTCATCGGCGGGGTAGGGCTCGCCCCCCGGCGCCACCGCCCGCGCCGCGACGAGGTAGACGCGCGCACCATCGAGCCCCCACTCCTGAGCGACGGCGCGTCGCGCGTCGGGCGCGACGCTGTTCGCCAGCTCGGCCTCGGGCACGCGGTCCACCATGTTGAGCACCGGCACGACGGCATCGGCGGGGAGCTGCTGCACGTACGGCCGCAGAAAGGTGATGTTGTCGTGCATGCGCGGGTTGTGCGCCGGCAGCACCGCCAGGAGGAGGTCGGCGCGCTCCAGGGCGCAGCGCAGCAGCGCCTGGTTCTCGGGGAGCGTGTTCGTATCCGGCGTGTCCACGAGGATGAGGTACTCGAGCGCCGCCGCGCGGCCATCCGTGGCCACGCGCACCCGCTCAGCACCGCATTGCGCCACGAGGCCGGCGGCGTCGGCCTCCGCGGCGGCATAGACCACCACCTCGCGCGTCGTGGGGCGCGTCCGCCCGGTGGGCGATAGCTCCCGCCCGGCGAGGGCGTTGAGCAGCGTCGACTTGCCCGCCCCCGACGGCCCCACGATGGCCACGACGAGCTTGGAGCCCCACGCCTCGGTGAGCTCCCCCAAGCGCTCTCGACAGCAGGCCACCTCGGCGCGAAGCGCGCGCCCCGGGCGCCAATCGGGGGCACCGGCGAGCGTGCCCTCCAGGGCATCGAGCGCCGCCTCGGCGTAGGCCAGGGCGGCCGCGCCGCGCATGGTGAGCGCATCGCGACCCGCATCGGCCCCTGCATCGACAGCAGACGCGCGCATCAGGGCACCTCCAGCGCGGCGAGGGCGCGTGCGACGCGGTCAAAGCGCGCGTCATCGGGGGCGGAGATGCCGTCCAACGCCTCGAGCGCCGGCCGACAGACGGCGCTCTGCAGCACGGACACCACCGTCGTCAGGCGACGCTCAAACCACAGCCGAAAGGCGGGGGCGACCATCTGCTGCAACTGCTTGCGCTCCTGCTCGCCAAGCCCCGCCGAAGCGGGGATAGAAACCAACGCCCACAGGTCGTTCACGCCAAAGAGCCCCTGGAGCTCGATCCACAGGCCCGTGCCCACCACGGGGTTGGCGGTGAGCAGCATGTACGTCACCCCCAGGAGGGGCGGAAGCGCCGTGAGAGAGGCGAAAAAGCCCTCCCGCAGCCGCTCGCGCCACCCCATGCCCGCACGAAAGCGCTCCACGATGGCGGCCAGATCCTCCTCGATATCCGCCGGCAGGCCGACGAGACCGTGCGCCACGGTGCGCAGGTCGTGCGTCACCGCCGCCCAGTCCTGCGCGAGGAGCTCCCCCTCCTGCGCGCGAACGGCGTCGGGCGCGCGCAGGTGCACGTTGAACACACCGCCCCCCAACGCCTCCACCTGGGCGGCATCGTGCTCCTCGGCGGCAACGACCCGCGCCTCCCTCAGCAGGGGGTCACCGTCCGTCACGCGCACGATGAGGTGATCGTCCAGCAGACGGTTGCGCAGGGCGTTGGCGGCGTTCAACAGGTCGCGCTCCAGCTCGGCCGTCGGGTCCGGCGTCGCGGTCTCTTCGGGCACCTCGCCCATCAGGCGCCCCAATGCGCGCCCAATGGCCTGGGCGCCGCGCAGGGGCGCCGCCGCGATGCGCCCGGTAGCGCGCAGCACCTTGACGTGCGGCGGGCTGCTCGCGAGGAACAGGCGGGTGGTGAGCGCCACCGCCTCGTTCATGGGAAAGGTGCGCAGCGCTCCCAGCGCCTCCTGCGCCGTGACCTGCTCGAGGCCGCGCCGGTACAGCGTCGCCCGGCGGGTAGCGCCGCGCAGCGCCCGCACCTCGGCCGCCGCCTCCTGGCGAATCTGGGCGAGATCCGCCGCCAGGACGCGCCGCTTGATCCGCGCCACATCGAGGGTCGCGAGCAACTCCTGGATGGACCGTCCGCCGGTGACGTCCCCTACCGGAAGGATGCTCGGCTGCGCCTCACCGAGGGCCACCGCATCGGACTCGTGCATGCGATAGATACCGAGGATCTCGGAGGGCAGGGCGCGCCCTTGAACGGTGCGGTAGAGGTGCCGGGCCACGACGCCACAGTGCTCGAGCACCTCGGCGTCGTCCGCCGCGCGGGAGACGCGGTACACCAGCACCATGGGGCGACCGCCGATGGCGCCGACGACGTCGGCCACAAAGCGCGTGTTGGAGAGGTTGTTATAGACGGCATTGGTAAAGACGTAGACGATCACCTCGGCGGTTCGCAGCACCGGCTCGGCGCGCTCGCGGTTCAGTAAGCGCCCCGCGACGCCCGTATCAAAATCGGGGGTATCGATGAGCAGCAAGTTGCGCGGCACGCTCGCCGCCGCGGCAAAGAGCGGGGGACCGGGGGTGACGGCGTCGTCCGCCGCGCTCCACGGCTCGGGCGCCTGCTCCAGCCGGTGAAGCAGACTGGCGGCCACCTCTGGCCCCGAGAGGACGTCGGGGTGCCCCGCCAGCAGCACGCGCAGGGTGAGGCCCGCCCGGAACCCCACGCGCGACAGATCCCGGCCCGCCAGGACGTTAAAGAGGGTCGATTTGCCGGTGCTTCCCCCGCCGCAGATGGCCACGAGCAGCACGGGGAGGGGCAGGTCGAGGGCGGGCAAGACATTGCGCACCAGGCGGGTGCGCCAGGGCAGGTCATCCCCAGCGGGCGGCGCACCGGTGATCTCGGCGCGCAGCGCGGGGAGCACATCCCGCAGGGCGCGCAGGTCGTCACGCAGCGCATAGAAGGCGTTCATTTCATTCATCGTCGCCCATAGTATAGCGCTGACCGATGCCGAGGCCAATATGCGGCCTCCGCGAGGGGCGGTGCGGGATGTGGGCGGGCGCCGCTGGTTCTGAGGCGCCCGGCGAGAAGCGGAGGGAGAAGCGAGGGCGCGCGCGGCCAGGGGCGCCGCATCGCGCGGCTACTCCGCACAGAGCGCCCAGAGAACGCAGCGCCGCCTCACCGGCCTTTGCGTTCTCTGGGCGCTTCGCGTGTGTGTTCCGTGGGCTGCCCGGTGGCTAGCCGAGGAGCGTCCCTTCCTCGCTGACGGCGCCCTCCGACGACGATTTGTCCCAGTCGATCTTGTCGTCGAGGGAGTGCGTCTTGAGCCACTCGGCAAAGTCAGCCTCGATCTCCTCGGTCCACTTGGTGTCCATCTGGCTCGAGTTGTAGACGCCTTCACGCAGCCGCTGGTGCGAGAAGCGCTCGCGCAGGTGCGTGCGCTCCGAGTGCTCGACCACGGCCTCGGCCAGGTGGGGCGGGATAAAGAGCACGCCGGTGTAGGTCCCCAGCACCACGTCGCCCGGCATGCAGGTGGCCTCGCCAACGCGGCAGGGCGTGTTCAGGCCGACCAGCGTCACGTTGCGGATGGGGGTGGGGTCCATCCCCTTGCAGAAGGTGACCAGGTTGGGGATCTCGAGGATCTGCTCAGCATCGCGGATGCCGCCAAAGATCACCTGCCCGCGCTTGGTGCGCGTGGCGATGGCCGTCGAGAGGTTGGCGCCAGAGTAGGTGCCCTCGTAGACCTTGCCAAAGAGGTCGATGACGATGACGTCATCCTCCTGCAACGTCTCGATGACCCACGAGTTCATGGCGCCGATGCGCCCCTCCTCGTTATGGCCGTACTCCATCAGGGCATTGTGCAGGTCGGGCCGCTGTGGCACGAACACGCCCGTCACGGCGCGCCCCACAAGCTTTTCCCCGGGGTTAAGGCAATGCCAGTTCCCCTCAAACTGAAAATGGTACCCCTCCCGCCAGAGAACCGACCATGCTTCCTCCGTGGTCACGTTCTCCATACGGCGAAGGATGTCGTCTGGGACTCGGGGCCGCCCATCCTCAAAGCGCTCCCCCGTCCACAAGGGCGTCATCTGGATGATGTCTTCACGGCAGCCGAATTTCATTGTGGGGTCTCCTCGCCTGTGATTGCCATCAGTGCGCCGATGCCTGATGGTATGGTTCGCGAGCATAGCACCGTTGGAAAAGGAACGCAAGGCGTAGCGCGCCCGGAGCACGGCTGCGGGAGAAACCGTGCCGCGGGGGTGCGATTGTGCGTCGTCCGCGCATGGTGTATACTAGCGTCACCCGATCCGGATCCCGTGCGGACGGGGTGCCCATCGATCCTTCTGCGACACGCAACGACGCCACAGCCATGGCTATTCCCGATTACACCGTCAGTGCCAAGCTTCCGGCCTATGGGCAGGTCAACCACGCCTTTGGCCAGGACGATGGCGCGTCCCTGGTGGACATCAGCCCCGTTCTCTACGCGCGCAAGGGGCGGCTCTACCTCTTTGCCGCCCAGCGCACCGATGAGAACACCCGCATCGAGGTCTATCGCCGCTACTACGAGGACAGCTGCTTCGACGTCATCCCCACCCTCAGCGCCGCCCTCTGCTACGCCTACGGCCAACAGCCCGAGGCGCGCCAGGCGCTGCCAGTGGCCATGGTGGTACAGGGGCTCAGCATCCACATCGTCGCCGTACGCGAGGAGGCGGTGGCGCTCCTCGTGCGCTCCAATCATGTGGAGGACCTCCTGCTGCCGCGCAGCGGGGCACGCGAGCTCGCGCTCCCCGAGGCAGAGCGCAACCTGTGGTCCACGGGGCTCGAGCTGTTCGGCAACCAGCGGAGGCTCTACGTGGGAGACGCGGTGGTGTTCACGACGCGCCCGGTCGCCAGGACGCTGGAGGCCCGCCAGCTGCAGCGTATCGTGCGCGACCACGCGGAGCCCCACCGCGTCGCCCGGGCGATCGCCCGCGCCGCCGAGCGCCGCGGCGTCCGACGCCCCCCCGTATCCGTCGTGCGCATCCCTGGGTTTTCGCCCATCGCCGAGATCGGCCCGGCCACCAAAGCGGCGATCCCCGAGATGCCCTCCGAGGTACTACGGCCCGAACCCGAGACCTCGCCCATCTGGTGGGCGCTCCTCATCGCCGTCATCGCCATCGGCATCGCCCTTTGGTTCGGCAAGCCCGATATCAAGAGCGAAGACCTCTCCGAGTGGCTCTACATCCTCCTGATGCCGCCCACCGAGGTGCCGGCAGCCATCGGCGATGGCACCCCCCTGCCCCCTCTCACCATCGATGGGGAAACGCCTCCGGCCGAGTGAACGGACGCGCGAGCGCCGCCGCTCACACCGCAAAGCGGATGTGGATGACGTCCCCATCCTGCACCACATAGTCGCGCCCCTCGAGCCGCAGCTTGCCCGCCTCCCGTGCTTTGGCGATCGACCCGGCGCGATCGAGGTCCTCATAGCTCACCACCTCGGCACGGATAAAGCCTCTGGCCATGTCGCTGTGGATGGCCGCCGCCGCCTGTAGCGCCGTCTCGCCGCGCGGCAGCGTCCAGGCGCGCACCTCCTTCCCTCCGGTGGTGGTAAAGAAGGTGATATAAGAAAGCAGGCGGTACGACGCCCACACAAAGCGCTCCAGGGCCGGCGACTCGAGGCCCAGGGCTGCGAGGTAGGCCCGCGCCTCGTCGGGCTCCCACGCCAGCAACTCGGACTCGGTCTGGGCAGAGAGCACCACGACCGCAGCCCCCTCCGCCTCCGCCCGAGCGCGTACCGCCGCGGCCATCTCCCCCCCGTCGGGCAGCTGCTCCTCATCCACGTTGGCCACATAGAGGGTGGGCTTGGTCGTGAGGAGTGGCACCTCGGCAAGGTAGCCGCGCTCGTGTTCGTCCAGCGCCATCTGGCGGACGAGTTGGCCGGCGCGCAGCCCGGCGAGCACGCGCTCGATGCTGGCAACCTCGGCCTCGTAATCCCGCGGGCGGGCCTTGGCCTGCGACTGCACGCGCTCGAGATGCCGCTCCAACACCGCCAGATCCGCCAGCACCAGCTCGAGCTGGATGGTGTCGATATCCTCCACGGGATCCAGGTACGGCGTCACGTGTGGCACGTGCTCGTCCCGAAAGCAGCGCACCACCATGGCGATGGCGTCCACGGTGCGCACGTGGGAGAGAAACTGGTTCCCCAGCCCCTCGCCGCGACTGGCGCCCTCGACGAGCCCGGCCACGTCGACGACCTGAAACGTCGCCGGCACGACGCGCTCGGGCCCCACGATCGCGGCGATACGCCGCAGGCGCGGGTCCTCCACGACGGCCACCCCGACGTTCGGTGCGATGGTGGTGAACGGATAGTTGGCCACCTCTGCGCCCGCACTGGTGAGCGCGTTGAACAGCGTCGACTTGCCCACGTTCGGCAACCCCACGAGACCTAACTGCAGCGGCATTTCGCCTCCGCCTCCCTCCTACGAACCCGCCGGTGCGCTGTCCCGCGCTGCGCCGGCGATGTGGCCCCGCCCCTAGCGCGACATGGCCCTGTCGCGCTACGTCCCCTCGTCACCGTCCGGCGGGGGTGCCGCAGGCCCCACGCGATAGCGCGCCGGCCACGGCTGGTAGCGGCTGATGAACTCTTCGCGCACGGGCTCGGCGCCCGGCGCGGTGATGACGCGCACCAGCGTGACGTCGATCCCGTCATGGGCGCTCTCGACCTGCACCCGCGTACCGGGGCTCAGGGTGGGATCCACCTCCGTGATGGGTGCCCCCGCCGGGCGCAGATTGCTGGTCACCGGGCCCTCCATGCGCACCTGGCGCCCCGTCGATCGCCCATAGAAGCGGAACACCAGGCGGGCCTGCGCCTCGTCAACCTCGGTGAGGATGAGGATGGGTGTGTCCGTGTCGTTCTCAAAGACCAGGTCCACCGTGGGGAAAAAGACCGCGGCGTCCAGCCCGACGGGCGGCTCGTACCAGCCGACGCGGTACGAGTGGGGCGAGCGCTCCACGATGGGCAGGCCACTCCAAAAGGCCGCGCGGAAGCAGGTGGTGCTCACCTGGCACACACCGCCGCCGGGGCCGAGGATGGTGCGGTCGTCATAGATCACCCAGGACTCGCTGTAGCCATTGGCCACGGTCACCGGCCCCAAGTGCTCCAGGAAGGAGAACGTGGTATGCGGCGGGATCGTCAGCCCGTGAAAGCGCGCTGAGGCCACGCGAATGTTCTGCAACCGTTCGGGCGACGAGTTGCGGAAACTGCTCACCCCCTCGCCGATCACCTCCAACGGCACGAGCGCCTCCAACATGGCGCGCGTGACCCGAGGCTCCACGACGCTGACGGGCAGCGTCACCGCGCGTTCGCCGGCGTCGTACGCGGCGAGGACGTGCTCCACCGCCGCCGCGACGTCCAGGTCGAGGCCGCTCTGCCCCGGAGCCTGGGTGATGACGCGGTGCGTATCGGGGGCATAATCAAAGCGTGGCTCTCGGGGAGGGCGCGCGATGGTCTCCGCGATACCCTCCAGGTAGGTGGCGAGCTCCTGGCGATCGATGCCCACGCGAGCGGTGGCGCCCTGCTCGCCCGTCGCGGGAGCGATGGCAAGCCAGCTGGCCAGCGTCGCCTCATCGATGGCCCAGCGCCGTGGCGCGACGCCCCCCGCATCGCGGGAGGGTAGCGTCAGGATGAGGGGCGCGCGCAACAGCGCATCGATGGCCGCCTCCGCCGCGCCCAGATCGGTGGCGAGGGGCAGTGTATCGCAAAAGATCAGCGGCACGGCAAGCGGGGCGGTAGGCAGACGCGGCACCACCGTGTCCTTCGACGCCCACGCGCGCAGGCGTGGCGTCCGTCCCCACTGCGAGCGGCCCAGCGCATCGCGCAGCGCCTCCTCGATGGCGCCAGAGGTCGCCGCCAGGTCCACGTCCCGCCCAGCCTGGCCCTCGCCGATGCGGGCCTGGAGGCCCGCCACGCGCAGCTGCGCCAGGCGACTCGGGTGCTCCGCCTGGCTGGCGATGGGGCGCATGGCGCGCTCCATGGTGATGGGCTCGAGCGCGACGGGCGGCACGATGTCATAGCCCCGCCAGAGCGCCCGCGCCCGGGTGACCATGTCGTAACGAAAGACGCCACCGCGCCCCAGCAGCCACGCCTCGGCGATGGCCGCCTCGAGGTCGAGCTCGGCGCCCAGGTCGCGCGCGCCCACCGTCCAGTGAGCGCCCGTCTGGGAGCCGCCGCCCCCGTCATACAGCACCACCGCCGGCAGGGCGGCGCTGCCGATCGTCGCGCGGACGCGCTCCAGCGCCTCCAGGGGTCTCAGCCCACCGATGGGCACCCCCAATACCGACACGCCCGCATAGATGCGGTCGCGATAGCGGCGCTCGTAGGTCATGGCGCCGACCCCAGTGGCGACGATGCCCACCAGCACGGCGATCAACACCGCCGACACCAGCCCCGAGGCACCGCGCCCCGGTCGCATCGGCTTGGGTTGCCTGCGCATGGTTGCTCCCTGTCTCTCGTGTAGGTCGATTATAGCCGAAACCCGGCGGCCCGTCAGGGGTGGCGGTGCGCCTCCTCCCTCATGTGCGCCGCGGAGCTTGGCCGCCCGTCGCAGGACCTGCCCCCATGCGGGCGCTGGCCAGCGTTGCCAGTCCACCCTACCTATGCTATCATAAGCCCATGACCGATAACCGCAGGATGCTGGAACGCGAGGAGCCGCCTCTCCCGGGCCTTGAGGCGCACACGGGGGACATCCCGCACGCGCTGCTGAGGGGCATCATGGAGGTCGAGGATGTGACCACCGGCGGGACGCAGGGGCGTACGGTGCGGGTGCGCGGCCGCTTCCGGGTTGACCCGTCGGAGGCTTACGAGCGGCTGGCGCCCTGGTTCCGCGCGCGCGGCCACACCGTTCTGCTCCGCCGCGAGGGAGACGCCGACGTCGTCCTCATCGTCCCCGGCGTCATCCGCCCCAGCCCCAACAACCGCTGGATCCCCATCGTGCTGGCCATCGCCACCATCGCCTCCATGCTGACGTCCTACGTCCTTTTCCAGAGCAGCGCCGACCTCAGCCGCGAGGGCATACTTCGGGCCGTGGGCGAGGGATGGGGCTTTGTGGCCAGCCTGTTGGCCATCCTCGTATCCCACGAGTTCGGCCACTACTTCATGGCGCGGCGCTTTGGCGTGGCCGTCAGCCTGCCCTACCTCATCCCCATGCCCATCAGCCCGTTCGGCACCATGGGCGCCGTCATCCGCATGAAGGATATCCCGCCGAACCGGCGGGCCATGCTGTTGATCGGGGCCGCGGGGCCACTCGCCGGGCTAGCGGTGGCCATTCCGGTGCTGCTCTACGGCCTCAGTCTGTCGCAGGTGACGCCCCTCCCCGCCTCGGGCTATTCCATGGAGGGCAACTCGCTCCTGTACGCCGGTCTCAAGTACCTCATCTTTGGCCGCCTGCTCCCCTCGGGCGGCGAGGACGTGTTCCTGCACCCTGTGGCCTTTGCCGGATGGGCGGGCCTGCTGGTTACATCGTTCAACCTCATCCCTGCCGGGCAGCTCGATGGTGGGCACGTCGCTTATGCCCTCCTCGGACAGCGCACGCGATACCTCAACTGGGCCATCGTTGGTGTTCTCCTCGTCATGGGCCTCTTCTGGCAGGGCTGGTTTCTCTGGGCTTTCCTCGTATTCATCTTTTCCCGCGCACGTGTGAGCCCGATGGACGACGTCTCTCCCCTCACCCCCGTCGGCATCGCGGTAGCAGTCTCGCTCCTGGTCTTGTTCGTCCTAACATTCACACCAGTACCTCTTCGCATCATCATGTAGCAAGGGAACAAGGGCGCCATCCGTTACGTCCAAACGATAGGCGTGCCAGGGGGGACCAATGCCAGAAGAACGCGTCATCTGGAAAAAACCGCTCATCGCGGTCATTGTGGTTGCACTCGTTACCCTCGGTCTGGGGATCATTGTCTACGTGGGGTTGGCGCGCGATCGTCTGGGGGCCGCCGCCACCCCGCCCGCCGTCGCCGAACCGGGCGAGCCCTCGCCGACGGCTACGGCGCCCATCGTGGAGGCGCCGGACAGCGTCCGCGGCGTGGTACGCGAGTATTCGCCGGGCGCACTCATCATCATCCTGACCCCTACCGAGGGCACCGTCGAGCAGGTCATCGTGCCGGACGACGTCCACGTCACCCATGCCGATGGTCGCCCGGCATCGCCCGGGGAGGTGCGGCCCGGGGCGACCATTCACGCCGAGGGCACTCTCGACGATCTCAACCGCCTGGTGGCGCGAGCTATCGTCATCGAGGCGCTTGAGGCGCCCTCGGCCACGCCCACGCCGGCCGCCAGCGACACGCCGCCCCTCGAGGCGACCCTGACGCCCACGCCCGAGACCCCCGAGGGAAGCTGGCGCGGCGAGTACTTTGCCAATCCGGATCTGTCGGGCGCTCCGGCCCTCGTCCGGCAGGATGGCGCCATCGATTTTGACTGGCAGGGGGGCGCACCCGTCGATGGGCTGCCCATCGACGGGTTCTCCGTGCGCTGGCACGGGCGCTGGAGCTTTGAGGAGGGGGGTTACCGCTTTTACGCCTACGCCGATGACGGCGTGCGCGTGTGGGTCGATGGCGTCATCGTCGTCGACCGGTGGCGAGACCAGGCCGCCTCCATCGCCTACGGCGACATGTACCTCGAACCAGGGATACACGAGGTCCAGGTGGAGTACTTTGAGGGCATCGATCAGGCCATGGTACGCGTCTGGTGGGACTACCGTGGCCTCTACCCCGACTGGAAGGGGGAGTACTATGGGAACCCCGACCTCGTCGGTGAGCCGACGCTGGTGCGCAACGACGTCGACGTGAACCTCGATTGGGGCACCGACGCCCCCGCGCCGGGCCTGCCGACGGACAATTTCTCCGTGCGCTGGACGCAGACGCTGGTGCTCGAGGAGGGCGCCTACCGCTTTAACGCCCGCGTCGATGATGGCCTCCGCCTGTGGGTCGATGGCGTGATGATCATCGACGAGTGGCACCACGGCGGCCGCGACGTGTACTCGGGCCACATCCTGCTGGATAGCGGCCCCCATGACGTGCGCATCGAGTACGTGGAGTACGGCGGCGATGCCTTTATCCGCGTCTGGTGGGAACGCATCGAGTCCTTCTCCCACTGGAAGGGGGAGTACTTTGCCAACCGCGATCTCGTGGGGCGCCCCGCCTTTGTGCGTGACGACGACGAGGTGCGCTTCAACTGGCATGATGGCGGCCCGGGATCCGGCCTGCCGACCGACGATTTCGCGGTGCGCTGGACGCGCGAACACTCCTTTGCGGCGGGACGCTACCGCTTCTGGGCCGAGGCCGATGATGGGGTCCGCGTGATCGTCGCCGGTCAGCGCGTCATCGATGCCTGGCACGGCTACCGCCCCGAGACCTACCACGGGGAGATCGACCTGCCCGAGGGCAAGCATCGCATCGTGGTGGAGTACTATGATGATGGCGGGGCGGCGTACATCCGCATGGGCTGGGAGCAGGTGCCCATGCCGGTGCCCACCCCGACGCAGACCACTGCGCCGCCCACGGCGACGGTAACGCCCTCGCAGGTCCCACCGACGGCAACCCACACGCCACCGGAGCCCACGGCCACGGATACCCCGCCGCCCCCGACGGCGACGGAGGAGCCGACGCCCACCGAGGAGCCGGAGCCCACGGAGGAGTCGACGCCCGACGAGGGCGAGCCGGCAGCGTCCGACGAAACGCCCGAGCCCGTCGTCGAGTGAGCGAAATGATGCAGCGCAAGGGCCACCACGCCCCCCCAACGCCCGCTGAGGAGCCCGCCCGTCGCCCCCGCCGCTCGGAGCAGCGCCAGGGCTCCGGCGAGGCCGGGGCGCTCGGGCGCCCCGGCTGCATCAGTCGCGTCGCGGGGCGCCAACTCGTCACCCGGCTACTGGCCGCGGCGGGTGTGAGCACCCCCTCGCGGTTGCCGCGCCTGCTGGCGGCGGGCCGGGTCACGGTGAATGGTCGGACGGTGCGCAATACGGATGCTCGCGCCGACCCCCGCCGCGACGTGCTCGCCGTGGACGGCGAACCGGTGGCCCTCACCGACGTGTGCCGCTACCTGGTGGTGCACAAGCCCTATCGCGTGATGTGCAGCTTTACCGATCCCGAGGGGCGCGCCACCCTAGCGGACTATGTCCCCATCCCCGATGTCTATGCTGCCGGTCGGTTGGACTATGATAGTGAGGGGTTGGTGCTGCTGACGAACGACGGCTGGCTGCTCCACCGCATCACCCATCCGCGCTATGCGCATCCCAAGACGTACCTCGTGCAGGTGGAGCGTATCCCCACCGAGGAGGCGCTGGAGGCACTGCGCCGTGGGGTGGTGGTCAAGGGGGAAAAGACGCTGCCCGCCGAGGTGGAGCTGTTGCGCGGCGCCGCCGCGGCGAACGTGCCGCCGCGCTCGGTGCCCATCCGCCACCGGGTGAACGTCCCCACCGCCTGGCTGCGGCTCACGCTGCGCGAGGGGCGCAAGCGCCAGGTGCGCCACATGACGGCGGCCGTCGGCTACCCCACGCTGCGCCTGATCCGCGTCGCCAGCGGCCCCATCGCCCTGGGGGATCTGCCGCCCGGCGCCTGGCGCGAGCTGACCGACGAGGAGCTGGACGCCCTGGCGCGGGCATTCTCCCCACCGCGCCGCAAGGGGGCACGCCACACCCGCGCCCCGGCCCCCAGTGCCTCTCGCGCACGGAAGAGCCGTTCCCGGCGCTGAGGTACGCGCCGCGGAGCTCGGGAAACGGCTGCCCCCCCACCGTCTGCCCCTGGCGCACGGCCGGGTTGCGCCCGGCCACGAGCGCGCCACGCCCGCACGCCTCTAGGGTGACCGCCCGCGGAGGCGCTGCAGGCGTTCTTCCATGCCCAGACGGAACCAGAGGTAGACGGCGCCTATCGCCAGCGCGGCGCCGGCGCTATCCGCCAACCAGTCCGCGAGCGTCGCCATGCGCCCCGGAACAAGGGCCTGATGCGCCTCGTCGAGGGCGGCACAGGCGGCCGACACGACCCACGCCATGGGCGCCGCCTGTCGGCTCAGCCAGGCCCCCGCACTGGTGCGAAAGGCGCGCCACGCCAGCACGAACAGCAGGCCAAACTCGGCGGCGTGCGCGATATAGTCGAACAGGTAATCGTTCGTGTTGAGCTGGGGACCCACGTGCGGCAGCTCTGGGCGACTCGAGAGGAAGGTGATGACCGCCGCCCAGAGGATGAGGGGCAGCCAGTGGGTGACGAACCGGCGGGAGTGTCGCCCCGTCCGACGGGAGGCATGGCCGTGCGCAGGGAGGGGTCTACCGGCCACTAGCGTCGCTTCTCGCGCCAGCGATCAAAGTAGTTGAGGAAGGCGAGCGCAATAAAGAGGGCGATGACCCAATCCCACTGGCCGGCGACCACCAGGATCGCCAGCACGAGCAGCACCACGACGTCGATCCAAAAGATGAGGCGCGTTCCGTCACCCATGCGCTTTGCCATCTGCCCCTGTACCTGCGACGCTCCGAGAGACCATTATAGCCACCACCAGCGGCACGGCAACCCACGCCAGTCGCGTGGGGGCGCGCCCAGGATTCCAGGCGTTCGGCCGGGTGCGCGCGATGCGGCGCGCCGCGCGTTGATGATCTTGGACGCATTCCTCGGGCAACAGGCCGCTGGAGCGTCGCAGGGCAGGCGCGTCCTCCTGGAGCGCCGTCCACAAGTCGGCGCAGGCCGCCTGGTCTTCATAGCGCCGGATTCGAGTCCGCGGCGTAGCGCCTGGCGGCGACGACCAGGCCCCCCTGCGCGGGCTGCCGGGAGCTGGCCCCATGCCGCGAGCGTGGGTATGCGTTTGCCACCCGGCGCCAGGGCGTTATAATGGGCCAGATGCTATCCGCACACCCTCTCGTCCCCTGGGAGACGCCTTGAGAGCCAGCACCGTCATCGCGTTCGTCATCTCGCTACTCATTCAGGTCGGATACCCCCTGGCGGTCACGCTCGTCTTTCGCCGGCGCACCCGCGTCAGTTGGCACCTCTTTGGCTATGGCGCCGCCGTGTTCGCCGCCTTTCAGCTCTTCACCTGGCTGCCATTCAGTGTCTACCTCGACACCGTCATCGGCGGGCGCCTCGATTCGGAAGCACTGGCCTTCCTCTGGCTCGTCGCCATGGCGCTCACCACGAGCCTCGTGGAGGAGGGGGGTCGGTGGGTTGGGTACCGCTACCTCTTTGCGCGGCGCGCATTTCCCCTCACCTGGCGCAACGGCGTCATGTACGGCCTGGGGCATGGCGCGCTGGAGACCATCATCCTCATCGCCGGGCTGACCTTTATCTACTTCCTCGCCTACATCCTCCTCGGGCGCCTCGACCTGGATACCCTGCTCGCCTCGATGACGCCGGGAGATAGCCAGGCAGTGGGTGAGGCGCTGCGCGCCATCGTCGCCACGACGTGGGATCAGCCCCTGGTGGTGGCGCTGGAGCGCGTGCTGGCGCTGCCCCATCAGGTCGCCTGGGCGCTCCTCGTGATGCAAGCGCGCCTCTGGCGCCAAAAGCGCTGGTTCGGCTACGCCGTGCTCTACCACTTTACCGTGGCCGTGATGGTGCCGGGGCTGGCCCGCCTGGCGGGGTTCGCCCTTGCCGAAGCGGTCAACGTCGTCCTGGCCGCGTTCAGCCTGTGGATCATCCTGCGCCTGCGCGACGCGCTGGCGACGGAGGAATAGCAAGGGGGCAGGGCTCGTACGAGCCCTGCCCCCTTGGACGCCTCGCACCCAGCGCGTTCGTCGGCGCTAGGTAGTGTTCGGAAAAAGGGCCACAGCGTCGTTCTGAGCGTGGCGAGTAACTTTGGCGATGGGCGTCAAGACCCCTTGCTTACGCTCGGGGCGCCATCGTCACTCTGTCAGGTGCATTTTCGAAACACGGCCTAGAGCTCATTCACCGGGAACTTGGGCGGGCGCCCCTGGACCACGGCGACGACATCCTCCGCCACCAGCGACATCATGCGCAGCGCTTCGGCGGTGGATGACGCCACGTGGGGCGTCACCACTACGTTGTCCATCGCCAGCAGCGGGTTGTCGGGCGGGGTGGGCTCCTCCTCAAAGACGTCGATACCGGCTCCCGCGATGCGTCCCGTCTGCAGCGCCGCGATGAGCGCCGCCTCATCCACCACCGCCCCGCGCGACAGGTTGAAGAACAGCGCGTCGGGCCGCATGAGGGCGAACTGCGCCTCACCGATCATCTTGGTCGTCTCGGGCAGCAGGGGCACATGGACAGTGATGTACTCGGCGCTGCGCAAGAGCTCCTCCAGCGCCACCCGGCGCGCGCCGAGATCCCGCTCGAGCTCGGGCGCCTCCACCACGTCACAGTACAACACCGGCATGTCGAACCCCAGCCGACAGATCTGGGCGACACGCCGCCCGATGCGGCCACAGCCGATGACGCCGAGGGTCCGGCCGCGCATCTCGCGTCCCTCGATGCTGTAGCGCTCGGCGAACCGGCCGGCGCGGATCATGCGCTCGGCAACGCCGATCTGCTTCGAGAGGGCCATCATCATCCCCACGGCGTGTTCCGCCACGCCCTCCACCGTCGCCAGAGGGGTGTTCACGACCTGCACGCCGCATGCCGTCGCCGCGGCAAGGTCGACATTGTCCACCCCCACGCCGTGGCGCCCCACCACCTTGAGCTTGGGGGCGTTCTCCAGCACGCGCCGCGTGATGCGTCCCTTGGCGCGCAGCACCAACCCGTCGATGTCACCGATCTCGGCGATGAGGGTGTCTTCGTCCTGGCCGCTGGCCATCACCACCTCACCAGCGGCACGCAGCACGGCGAGCCCCGCCTCGTGGATGGGCTCGGTTACCATGAACTTGGGCATGATGTCCATCACCTCACGCGATCTTGCCGAGATCCCGCAGGATGCCGATGAGCGCCTCGCGCGCCTCCCCCTGGAGCGACGTCACCGGCGCGCGCGCCGGCCCCGCCGGCAGCCCCATGAGCTCCAGGGCGTCCTTGATGACCACCGGGAACGACCCCAGGGCGAACGCCCGGCGCAGCGGCGCCAGGCGGCGCTGGCAGTCGCGGGCGGTGGCATGGTCGCCGGCCATGACGGCGTTATAGATGCCCAGCACCAGGTCGGGCGCCACGTTGGCCGTCGCCGCCACGGCCCCGGCGCAGCCGCAGCACAGCGCGGCGTAGATGAGCGTGTCGCGCCCCATAAAGACGCGAAAGTCCGGCGGGGTCTGCTCCATGTAGGCCAGGGCATTGCTCAGGTCGCCGCTCGAGTCCTTCACCCCGCAAAAGTTCGGCGCCGCCTCGGCCACCTGGGCCGCCACCGCCGGCGACAGCGGCAGGCCGGTGCGGTCGGGGTTGTTGTAGGCCAGCACGGGGATGGAGACGGACTGGGCGATCTGCGTATAGTGCGCCACCAGCTCGGCGTCGGTCGGCTTGATAAAGTATGGCGTGATCACCGAGACGGCGTCGGCGCCCGCCCGCTCCGCGTACTGGGTGAGCTCCACCGACTCGCGCGTCGTCACCGCGCCCGTGCCGGGCATGACAAAGACGCGCCCGTTGGCCTCCTCGATGACGATGTCCATGACGCGCTTGCGCTCCGCGGTGCTCAGGGAGAACTGCTCCCCCTGGCTGCCGGCCGGGAAGAGCCCGTGCACCCCACTCTCGATGAGATAGTTCACGATGCGGCGCAGGCCGTCCTCGTTCAACGACTCGTCGCGGTGGAACGGCGTCACCACCGGGACGACGATACCCTTGATCTCTTTGCCCATCGGTCGGCCTCCCCAGGAAATAGTCAGCGACGCACAGTGGACGCTGTGTCGGGCGGCATTCTAGCACAGGCCCCCCGCCCTCACAACCTTCGGGTGGAAGGCCCGCCGCCATCGCGTCCCTCGCCGCCGAGTGTCCGCTGCTGCCCCTCACCCCTGCCCCTCTCCCCACCTGCGGCGGAGCGAGGGAGTGCGCGGTGGCACACCGTCTCATGGCGAGGAGGAGCCCAGCGGAACGGGCGCTACATCTGCCGGCGGGGAGGAGAGCCGCCGCAGGCGGGCGAGAGTCGGCGAAGGCCGACTTGGCCTTCTTAGCGCCGGACTTTGGTCCGCGGCGCGCCAGCGAGTGTCCGCCCCTCACCCCGCGCCGCACGCGGGGTGAGGGGACCAGCCCGCGCGGGCGGGCTTGGTAATCCCAGCGCCGGGCTTCAACCCACGGCGTATGCACGGCGGCACGCCACACTCCGACATTCCTGGGCACATGACGCCGCGCTCGCGACGGCGCACATTGACAGCCCCCCGCCTCGATGCCATAATCGTCAAGCAACGTGATCGTCGCTATTTCCCAGGAGGGCATCCCATGCTCGAGGAGCTGTGCAACCTGGTCTGCGAGGGCAACCTCATGCTGCCCCGCAACGGGTTGGTTACGTGGACCAGCGGCAACGTCAGCGGGCGTGACCCGCAGACGGGCCATGTCGTCATCAAGCCCAGCGGCGTGCGCTACGAGGAGCTGACGCCCGAGGACATGGTCGTCCTCGATTGCGACGGCACCGTGCTACACGGCCGGCTCAAGCCGTCGGTGGATGCCCCCACACACCTGTACATCTATCGCCACCGGCCCGACGTGCACGCCATCGTGCACACCCACTCCCCCTTTGCCACCGCCTTTGCCGCCGTGGGGCGGCCCATTCCCGTGTGCCTCACCGCCATGGCCGACGAGTTCGGCGGGCCGATCCCCGTGGGCGCCTACGCCCAGATCGGCGAGGAGGACATCGGGCGCGAGGTGGTCCGCTCCATCGGCAGCAGCCCGGCAATCCTGATGAAGAACCACGGCGTGTTCACCGTGGGGCCGCACGTCATGGCGGCCGTCAAGGCAGCCGTGATGACCGAAGACGTGGCGCGCACCATGTTCTACGCCCTGCAGCTCGGCACGCCGGACGTGATCCCCGATGATGAGGTGGCGCGCGCTCATCGGCGCTACGTCGAGCAGTACGGCCAGGGACGCGCACGATGACGGGAGGCGAACCCCTATGAGCAACGACCCCACGACCCTCGTCCACCCCGCTGAACCGCGCACCTGCGTGCAGGTGCGCCTGTCCGACGGGCGCATCTTTGCCGGCCCCGTGGGCACACCGCTGCACGCGTTCATGCGGGCGGCTTACCCCGAGGCGACACCGCCCGTCGTCGCGGCCCTCGTCGATGGTGACCTCGTCGAGCTGTGCTACCCGGTCACGAAGGATGTGGACGTCCAACCCATCGACACGGCCATGAATGACGGCACGCGCATCTACCAGCGCTCCCTCACCTTTCTCCTGGTGGTAGCGGTGCGGGAGCTCTTTCCCGAGGCCCATCTCACCGTCGACCACTCGGTGACGCTCGGCGGGTTCTTTTGCCAGGTCACGGGCCGCGAGGCCTTTAGCCAGGCCGAGATCGAGGCCATCCAGCGGCGCATGGAAGCGATCGTTGCGGCGGACGAGCCCATCGCCAAGGAGCGCATGCCCGTGGCCGAGGCCCAGGCGATGTTTGCCGCCCAGGGGTACGACGACAAGGTCCGCCTGCTGGCCTACCGCGAGCAGCCCGAGATCGCCGTCTATAACTTGCGCGGCGTGCGCGACTACTTTTACGGCTACATGATGCCCTCCACGGGCGCCCTGCGCTGGTTCAGCCTCGAGCCCTACCCCCCGGGGCTCCTCCTGCGCATGCCACGTCGCCACGAACCCGCCGCGCTGCCGCCCGGGCGCGACTACCCCAAGCTGATGGCGGTGTTCCGCGAGTACGGCCACTGGCTGCACATCCTGGGCGTGGAGGATATGGGGTCGCTCAACCAGGCGGTCGAGGCCGGCCGGATGCGCGAGCTGGTGCTCGTCTCCGAAGCGCTCCACGAGCGCGACATCGCCGACATTGCCAACTCCATCGCCGGTCGGGAGCCTCGCCCCCGGCTGGTGCTCGTCGCCGGCCCCTCCTCCTCGGGCAAGACGACCTTTGCCCGGCGCTTGGCCATTCAGCTCAAGGTGAACGGGCTGCGCCCCTTCGCCCTGGGGCTGGACGACTATTTCGTCGACCGGGAGCACACGCCGCGCGACGAGCATGGGGAGTACGATTTCGAGGCGCTGGAGGCCATCAACCGGGAGCTCTTTGTCGAGCAGCTGCTGGCGCTCATGGAGGGGCGCGCCGTGCGGGTGCCGCGCTATGACTTTATCCAGGGCAAGAGCACGCTCGGCGACGAGGTCCGCCTCCCCGAGGACGCCATCATCATCGTCGAGGGCATCCACGGCCTCAACCCCAATCTCGTGCCGGGCATCCCACCGGAGCTGGTGTATCGCGTCTATATCTCGGCGCTCACGCAGCTGAACATCGACCACCATAACCGCGTGCCGACGACGGACCTGCGCCTGCTGCGGCGCATGGTGCGCGATGCCGCCACGCGCGGCTACTCGGCCCGCGACACCATCGAGCGCTGGGAGAGCGTACGCCGAGGGGAAGAGCGCAACATCTTTCCCTACCAGGAGAACTGTGACGTCATGTTCAACTCGGCGTTGGCCTACGAGCTCGCCGTGCTCAAGCCACTCGCCGAGCCCTTGCTGTTGCGCGTACCGCGGGGGAGCCTGGAGGCCATTGAGGCGCGACGCCTGCTCGCGTTCTTGCGCTGGGTGCGCCCCGCGGGGGCGGAGCACGTGCCAGAGAACTCGCTGCTGCGCGAGTTCATCGGGGGATCGATCCTGGCGGACTGGGCGTTCTAGGTAGTGTGTGGAAAAAGGGCCACAGCGTCACTATGAGCCTGGCGAGAACCCTTGTCGATGGGCGTCAAGGCCCCTCGCTGACGCTCGGGGCGACATCGTTACGACGTCGGGTGCCTTTTCGAAACACGGCCTAGCAGGCCTCTCGGCCCATCTGTTCGAGCGGCGTCACCGCGCCATGGATGAGCGACGTCACCACGGTGTGCTGCACCGACGACAGACGGTGCAGGTGGCCCCTGGGCACCACCACCATCTGTCCCGGGGCCAGCACCACCGATCCCTCCTCGGTGCACACATCGAGGCGTCCATCCTCCACGAGCAGCAGCTCGTCATGCTGGGGGTGCGCGTGCCAGGGGGTCGCCCCCTGGCACCACACCAGCCGCATCGACATCTCGTCGACGTTCACGCAGTGGACGGGCAGGTACGGCTCGGGCAGCGTCTCGACCTCTTGCGCGACCGACCAGTGCGGCAACCCATCGGGGCGCTCATCCGCCCGCAACCGTCCGTGGCCGTTCTGGCGTTCGGGGTCGCCCTGGGCCTGGAAAAACACCACCACCGTGCGCACAATGGATGCCGAGGCATGGGCGAGGCCACGGGGCACGACGCAGAACTGGCGCGGGGAGAGCACCCTCCGGCCCCAATCCGTATCGAGGCTCAACAGGCCGCTGTACACGTAGAACAGCTCGTCCTGCGTGAGGTGGCGATGGCGCGCCAACGCCCCCTCGCAGAGGTAGGCATAGACGGCAAAGTGATCCACGCGCGCTACCTGCTCCATGAGGAAGGGGCGGCGCAGGCGGGAGGAAATGTCGTCGAGGTCGATCCGAGTCAAGGGCATCACAGTCACTGTCTCGTCCGGTCGTCGTACAGGGTCGCATCGGAGGGTTCGCGCCGCGACCGGCGCCGGCCGCTGACAGGGGGAGCATAGCGTTGGCGGGCGACACTGTCAACCGTCGCGCCGCACACGCCGCGGAACGCCAGCGACGGAACGTCGCCGCGCCGGAGCGCGTCTGAGATGAGGTAGCGACGAGTCGACGACGGCCGGGGGGAAGGATCCCCGTGCCGATGGAGGGACGCAGGATGCGGCCTGCTCGCGTACTGATAGTGGCCTTGGTGGTGGCGGCCCTATTCACGGGCTGCGCGCCGGAAGGAGTGAGTAACGTGACCCCGACCGAGGAGCCGAGCCCCCCGACCCCACCGGGGGCTCCCCAAGCCACGCCGGAGGAGACACCCGAGCCCCCCACACCCGCCACACCTACGGAACCCGAGCCACCCGAGGATGCAGCGGCCGCCGTGGCCTGGGCGCGGCGCGACCT
>DUUT01000044.1 GCA_012841405.1 Chloroflexota bacterium | reverse complement strand
GGCGCGTAAGGTGAATCCCATGGGGCGCCTCCTGACACACGAATGGTCGGCAAACCAAGTGTGCCACAGGAAGCGCCCCATGTCACCTCGTTATTTGAAAGGTATTGGGCCTTGACGCCCATCGACAGGGTTTCTCGCCACGCTCAGAAAGACGCTGCGGCCCTTTTTCCAGACACTTCCTCGTGGAGCGTGCCACCTCAAGGCCGCTTGACGCCCACCTCCCCACTCGGCCACAATGTCAGCAATCGTACACAAGGGGGTACACCATGCAGTATACGCAGCTCGGGAGAACCGGTAACCGCGTCTCGCGCCTTGGGTTCGGTTCGATGCGCCTGCCAATGATTGAGATCGGCGGCGCGCAGTACGTAGATGTCGAAAAGGCCACGGCCGTCATTCATCGCGCCCTCGAGCTCGGCGTGAACTATATCGACACGGGCATGATGTATGACAACGAAGAGGGTGAGTTGGTCGTCGGTTCGGCCCTCGAGCAGTGGCCACGCCGCGACGAGGTCATCGTCGCCGCCAAGTGCACCAAGTTCAGGGCCAAGGCGCCGGGCGATCTGCGCCGCTGCCTCGAGCACCAGCTCTGGAAGCAGCGTCGCGACTCGTTCCACATCTACATGTTCCACGGCATCGGTTATGACAACTGGCACGAGATCGACGCCGCCACCGGCTGGATCGCCGATATGGCACGAGCCAAGGAGGAGGGGCTGGTCGAGCACATCGGCTTTTCCTTCCACGACAAGCCGGAAGCGATGATGCGCTTGGTGGACGAGGGGATCTTTGACCTCGTGACCTGCCAGTACAACTATCTCGACCGCGCCAACGAAGAAGCGATCACCTATGCCGCCGAGAAGGGGCTCGGGGTGGTCATTATGGGCCCCGTGGGTGGCGGGCGTCTCGCGGTGGTGCCCAAGGGGGTACGTGAAGCGAGCGAGCTGAGCGTAGCGAACGCAGCCGAGCTGGCCATCCGCTTTGTGCTCGCGCACCCCGGCGTGCACGTGGCCCTATCGGGGATGGGCAGCATCGACATGGTGGAGCAGAACGTCGCCGCGGTGGACAAGGGGCCGCTCAGCAAGGCGGAGGTTGCCACCATCAACACCATGATGGACCGCAATCGTGAGCTCGCGCGCCTCTATTGCACCGGCTGCCGCTACTGCATGCCCTGCCCCAACGACGTCGAGATCCCCCAGGTGTTCGAGATGGTGAACTATTACCGGGTCTACGGTATGGAGGAGCACGCCCTCGCCGGGTATGCGCGCCTCGTCGCGAACGGCCATGACGCCGCGAAATGCATCTCGTGCGGCGAGTGCCTCACCAAGTGCCCGCAGAATATCGCCATTCCTGAGCAACTGCGCGAGGCCGCCGAACTGCTGGCCGCCGGCAGCTAGGCCGTGTCTCAAATATGCACACCCGATGGAGAGACGATGTCGCGCCGAGCGTAAGCGAGGGGCCTTGACACCCATTGACAAGGTTTCTCGCTACGCTCAGAACGACGCTGTCGCCCTTTTTCCAGACACTACCTAGTGCCGGGGACCGCGGGGTCGGGTATCATGCCGGCCCCACCACAAGCGTTGTACGGCAGGCTTGGCTGAGCCCACCGGTTGATCGCTACCGAACCATCGAGGAGGATCGCACGCCATGCCCGAGCTCCCCGAGATCGTCCATCGCGCTCGTGAGATCGATGCCGCCCTGACGGGCCGCACCGTGACCGCCGTGACCATCTTCCAACCCAAGTGCCTCAACATACCGGCGGACGCGTTCACCCAGTGCGTGGTCGGCCAGACCTTTCATGGAGCGCAGTACCGCGGTAAGTGGATCCTCGCCGCGCTGGATGATGCCACGCTGCTCCTCAATCTGGGGATGGGCGGCGAGATCCTCCTTCACGCCCCTGGCGAGCCCCTACCAGAAAAGGTGCAGGCGGTATTTGACCTCGATGATGCCTCACGCCTGTCCTTCCACTTTTGGTGGTTCGGCTATATCCACGTGATGGCCAGCGACCGCCTCGCCGAGCACACCATGACGGCCGAGCTGGGCATCGACCCGCTGGCTCCGGCGTTCACCGCCGAGGCGCTGGCCACCCTGCTGGCCGGCCGTCGCGCGCGCATCAAGTCGCTCCTTCTCAACCAAAAGGTGATCGCCGGCATTGGCAACATGTACTCCCACGACGTGTTGTTTCGGGCCAAGCTGCACCCCGACCGCCTCGCGCACTCGCTCTCTCCCGCCGAGATCAGAGCCCTGTGGAGCGGCATTCGCGACACCCTGCAGACGGCGATCGATCTCGGGGGCAGCGACCATGAGCAGGGGTTGCATGGCAACGTCGGCGCCTTTGGCCTCGATCACCTCCTCGTGGGCTACCGAGAGGGGCACCCCTGCCCCTCCTGCGGCGCCACGATCACCCGGATTCGCACCGGGAGCACCCAGGGGTTTATATGCCCCGAGTGTCAGGTGCTCGAGTAATGGTGCACGGGGACAGTTGGGGAATGGGGTAGCGCGGAGCGCTGCGCACACCGTCGCGGGATGATGGGCTGCAGGCGGCGCGGTCGAGGACCTCGAGCCCGCCACCTGCAACCCGTCGGCGCGTCGCCCTTCGCACGCTACACGTGAAACTGGGGCAGGTACTCCCGCTGCGCCTCGATCAGCTCATCAGCCAGGCGCTCGGCGATATCGAGGGATGACGCCACGCCGTCGAGCACCAGTGCCTGCACCACCTTGTCGCGATTCGCCGTGAGCGCCGCCTCCACCACCGTTTCGACCCAGGCGATCCGTCCGCACAGCGTGCCGACGATCCCCGCGGATAGCGGTGGCACCTCGAGAGCGTGGAGCCCACTCGCATCGGCCACCGCCGGCGATTCGACGATCGCCTCGGGCGGCAGGTTGGGCACCTGGCCGTGGTTAGGCAGGTTCACCGAATAGACGCGGCCGGCATTGCGCCGGATGCTGTCGATGATCTCGACGACCTGCTCGTGCTCGCCGCCGATGCGCTCCAGGTAATCGGGCCGGAGCGGCTCCGCCGACAACGCATCGCTCCGCATGGCCTCATAGATGGCGTCGCCCGCGGCGATGGTGTGCTCAAAGCTGTACGCGCCGATCCCCAGCGTCGCCCCGTAATAGTCGCCTTCGGCAAAGAACTGTGGAAAAAACTCGACCACGTGCCGATCGAGAACGGCGGGAAACGCGTCAAAGAGCGCACACAAACGCCAGCTGAAGGGGTTGTTGTGCATCACCTCGTCGATGGCATGCGCATCGGGGTCCACGTGTCCAAGCTCCTGAGCAATCTCGCGCAGCCTCGGCATGGCGGAACGGCCATCGACGGACACCTCGGTGAACCAGGTCAGGTGGTTCAGCCCGGCCGCGGTATATGAGAGGCGCTCGCGGTCCACGCCGAGAACCCCCGCCAGATAGGCCGCCACGTGGTGTACACCGTGGCACAGACCCACCAGAGGGGCGCCGGTGACCCATCGCACGGCACGGCATACCGGCGCCATGGGATTGCCATAGTTAAAGAACAGCGCCTCAGGCGCCAACTCGTGCACGTCCTCCGCGATGGCGACCATGGCAGGGATCATGCGCAACGCCCGCGAGGTACCACCGGGGCCTACGGTATCCCCCACCGGCTGGTAGATGCCGTACTGACGTGGAATGAACACATCCTGCTCCCAGGCACGGCGACCGCCCACCCCCACCGTGCAGATCACGGCCGTGGCGCCGGCCAGCACCTGCCGCCGATCCACGTCGGCGCGCACGGTGATCGGCGCCCTGCCCAGCGACACCATCTTGTGCGCCAGGCGTTCGGCCACCTCGAGCGCTAGCGGGTCTATGTCGACGAGTGCCAGGTCGACCTCTTCGCCGGACCGGATGAGGTCTGCGATGAGCCCCCGCGTGAACATGGCACTCCCCGCACCGATGAGAACGATGTGTTCGGACAAGACATTGCTCCTTGGGCTGAGAATTGAGGGTCGCCGCTCGGAACGCACATACTGAGCGGCCGGGGTGCGCCTGTCGGCTGCGCCCTACGGGCACGCCTCACAGAGCCACATATCCGGGCCGTGGCACCGCCCGGCTCCCCTATTACCGGGTATCGTAGTCCAAGGGCCACCCCGTGGCAAACGCTCGGGTACGAGGAGCCACTGCGTAGTGCGCGTCGAACACCGACAGTATCCACGTTGGGTGGCCCACCTTTGCGGAACAAGTCCGCGCAGGTGGACTGGCGCGGTGAGTGCCAACCACAGCGCCTGATCTCAACCCGCGGCGGACGCTCTGGCGCACCGTTCTCCGAGTTCTGGACACACCCGAGCACTGCGGCGCGGTTGACATCGCTCCAGAGTCTGCGTAAGCTAGCCCCACAGCAGGCAGCCCTACATGTTGTTGTGCTACGGTGTCGGCCTCGTGACCCACCTTCCAGCACAGCAGCCGCAGCAGCGCCCAGGCCCCGACACCGCCGGGGAGGTGGGGATGACAGGCCACAGGCGTTTTCCTCTGCGACGACGTTCCCGTCGTCACACCGCATGCCAGGGCTTGGGTCACGAGATCAGCACGTCGCGGCATCCGCGCTGATCTTCTGGCTGCTGCCAGGCTCTTCGAGACCCCCATCTGGCCGGGCGCTACGTTGGCGCCTCCGCAGGAACCCGGACCCGGGGTCGCCTTCTCGTACGTGCGTCGGTAATCCTACGCCTATCGCCAGGTACGTCCATGGGGCCCCCACCGGCGCCCTCTGGTCGGCCCGGCGGCTCTGAGAGGAAAGCTATGGGAGATATCACCGTTATCGGCACCGGCTACGTGGGCCTGGTCACCGGGACCTGCTTTGCCGACCTGGGGAATCACGTGACGTGCCTGGACATCGATGAGGGCAAGATCCGCACCCTCCAGCAGGGTGACGTCCCCATCTATGAGCCAGGGCTGAAGGAGATGGTACAGCGCAACATGAGCGCCGGCCGGCTCTGCTTTACCAGTGACTACGAGGAGGGGATTGCAGGAGCCGAGATCGTGTTCATCGCTGTCGGCACACCCGAAGGGGTCGATGGCGAGGCCGATCTGCGCTACGTGCGCATGGCGGCGCAATCGATCGCCGAGACGATGGATCACCCCCTGGTCATCGTGAACAAGAGCACCGTGCCGGTGGGTACCGGCGACTGGGTAGCGGACATCGTGCACCGCTACAAGCAGCAGGACATCCCCTTCTCGGTGGTCTCCAACCCCGAGTTCCTCCGCGAGGGCTCGGCTATCGCAGACTTTTTGGCGCCGGATCGTGTCGTCCTCGGCTCCCTCGATCGCTCGGCCGCGGAAAAGGTGGCACAGCTCTACCTGCCGCTACGTGCCCCCATCGTCATCACCGACCTGCGCACCGCCGAGATGATCAAGTACGCCGCCAACGCCTATCTCGCCTCGCGCATCTCGTTCATCAACGAGATTGCCAACATCTGTGAGGCGCTGGGCGCCGACGTCAAAGAGGTGGCGGCGGGCATGGGGTACGACAAGCGCATCGGGCACCAATTCCTCGATGCTGGTCTCGGGTACGGCGGCAGCTGCTTCCCCAAGGACGTGGCTGCCCTGGCGCACATGGCCGCCATCCACGGCCAGCATCCCCAGCTCTTGCGCTCGGTCATGGAGATCAACAAGCATCAGCGCCGCCTCGTGGTGCAAAAGGTGCGTACGCTGCTCGGGTCGCTGCAGGACAAGACGGTCGGCCTGCTGGGGCTTTCCTTCAAGCCCAACACCGACGACATGCGCGAATCCCCGGCCGTTGAGGTTGCCCACATGCTGCTCAGCGAGTGCGCTACCGTCAAGGCGTACGACCCGGTGGCCATGGGTGCGGCCGCACGCACGCTCCGCGAGGTGCAGCTGTGCAACGACCCCTACGACCTCGCGCAGGGGTGCGATGCCCTGGTGATCATCACCGATTGGAACGAGTTCAAGCAGCTCAACCTGGCGCGCATTCGCGACATTATGCGCCAGCCGATCATCGTGGATGGGCGCAACATCTATGAGCCGGAGACGATGCGAGCCCTCGGTTTCACCTACCGCGGCATCGGGCGGGGATACTGACGCCATCGCCGGTATCGATGGCACTGCGGCCACCGCTCCGCACGGTGCAGCGCTGGGGTTCGCCGCCGAGCGGGCGCGTGCTCATCGCCTGCACGGTCCGTAAGGCGCCCACGGCTGACGCCCTCCACGGCGCGCTGTCGGCGCGTGGCCTAAGGGCGGAGCGCCATGACCTGCATGCGCTCTCGCCCGCCGCGCGCAGAACGCTCGGCAATGCCCTCCCGAGCCTGTCCGTGGAGGCGCGGCTCGTGGTCCTGGCCGATCCGCCCGACGCCGTGCGCCGCCACCTGGGCGACATCGCCGCCAACGTCCGACCTTTCACCGCCGAGGCGCGGGTGCCGAGGCGCGGGTGGAGAGCCTCCTTGTCGATACAACACAGACCGAGTAGCCGCCATGAGCCCTAACCATCGTCGCATCGTCCTCATCACCGGCGCCTCGTCGGGGATCGGCCGCGAGTGCGCAGAGCACCTCGCCTCCCTCGGGCACCGGGTGTACGGCACCAGTCGACGGGCCACGTTCCCTGAGCAGCCCCACCCGGGCGACGCCTGTGACGGCGTCACCATGATCCCCATGGACGTCACCGACGACGCCTCCGTGGAGCGGGCCGTGCGCTATGTCCTCGACACCGAGGGACGCCTCGACGTGGTGGTGAACAACGCCGGCATGGGCATCGCCGGCGCCGTCGAGGATACCTCGATAGAAGAGGCCCGCGCCCAGCTCGAGACGAGCTTTTTCGGTGTGCTGCGCGTCTGCCACGCGGTGCTTCCGGCGATGCGCGCGCAGGGTTCGGGCCTGATCGTGAACATCAGCTCGGTGGCGGGCACCATCGGCATCCCCTTCCAGGCACTGTACAGCGCGGCCAAGTTCGCCGTGGAGGGGCTCAGCGAAGCGTTACGCCTCGAGGTGGCGCCCTTTGGGGTGCGCGTGGTGGTCATCGAGCCGGGCGACTTTTGCACCGAGTTCACCGGCAATCGACGCCGCACCGCCGCGTCTCTCACCAATCCCGCCTATGCCGACGCCTGCCAGCGAGCGCTGGAGGTCATGGAGCGCGACGAGATGGCGGGCGGACCGCCCGT
>DUUT01000043.1 GCA_012841405.1 Chloroflexota bacterium | reverse complement strand
GGGGAGAGGGGGGGCACGCCATGGGATGCCTGAGCGATATGCATCCCTCGCCTCACGTGCGGGGACGCTCACCTAGGGCACCGGCGGCAGGCTCTGCGCCGCATCACCAAAGCGCTGGAGCAGCTCATCGCGCGACAGGGCCTCGACCTTGCGAAATACCATCGTCAGGGGGTGGTCATACACGGAGTAGCTTTCGTCGGCCCGTCCGAGGACGAGCGCCCGCCGCTGGCTCTCGGCGCGGCGCAACAGGGCCGGCTTGGGGAGGTCCGGCTCGCGGAACGTATCGTGGACGAGGTCCACGCCGAGCACGCGGGGATACGTCGCGGCGCTATAGACGAGCTCAAAGCCCAGCTCTTCGCCCAAGAGGAGCTGGTAGTAGCGGCTCGTCAGGGGGTAGCGCTCCGGCAGGCGCGGGATGGTGTTGTACAGTCGGTTGGAGGCGAGCACGATATAGTCGTTGCCCTCGAGTGCGCTCAGCAGCATCTCGAGCTTGGCCTCGTCATCGCGGTCATACACCGCCAGTTTGGACAACCGGTGTTGCCACGCACAGCGCAGCTCGCCGGTGGCCTGTACCAAGGGCAACGTATCATCCCAGTGCTCGACGGAGATGTGGCTTCCCGCGGGCAGGTTCGTGCACAACCAGGCCGTCGTCTGGATCCAGGGGTGCGTCTCGCTGTAGACGTTGAGGTAGCCCAGGGCATAGAGGGAGCTGCCCCCCACCACGATGATCAGCGCCCCCCACCCCAGCGCACGGGCAAAGCGCTGTCGCCCGGCGTCGAGCAGGCCCACGAGCATCCAGGCGGCCCACAGCGCGAGGAAGGGGAGGATGGGCAAGAGGTACCGCAGGAACTTGGCGTGGAAACCACCGACGATCGCCAGGTAGGGCAGCACCCAAGCGAGCGGCACGAGGAGGTCCCCCGCTTGACGCCAGGAGCGCGCCGCCACGGCAAGCGCGCCGCGCACCGTGGCCACCGCCAGGGCGATAAAGCCGGTGACCCCCAGCGGCACCCCCATCGACCAGACAATCGCCTGCTGGATGGGATAGACGTAGGGCAGCGTGCCGATGAACTGGCGCGTATAGGGGATGTCGTACGTGCCGCGTGCCATCTGGCTCTCCTGCGCCACGTCGGTCACAAAGGTCACGGCATCGATGACGGCATACGGCTCGCAGAGGACGAACGTCACCAGCGCGGCCACGCCGGTCACCACCATCCCCCGGAGAGTAAAGGTCCACAATCGCCGCCGTGCCGTCTTGGGTGGACAGGGGTCTGCACTGTGCTCGGAAGGAGTATCGACCGTCGCCGTCCCGAGCGCGAATGAGCGATCCTGACGCCCCGCCCGCGCGCCCTGACTGCGCGCAGCACGACGAACGGCCCCGAGCACCCAGGCGACGGCCACCGCCAGCCCCAGCGGCGCGGCGCTCACCTTGGTGGCGAGGGCCGCCCCCCAGGCCCCCCCCACGCCTACACCACGCCACAGCGTCGGCTCATCGGTGAGGCTGATAGCCAGGTCCACCGTCAGCAGGACAAGGAAGGCGAGCATCGTATCGACGGCAAAAAAGTGCGCCAACTGCACGTGGAGTACGGTGACCGCCGTCAACGCCGCCGCGAGCAATCCCACGCGCGCGCTGTACAGGCGGTACCCCAGGCGGAACACGAGGGCCACACTGCCGAGATCGAACAGCGCCGACAGCGTGCGCCCTACGAGATAGCTCGACTGGAGGGTGGCCAGGCTGGGCTCGAACTGCCCCGCGAGATCCGCCATGATCCGCAGGAGGTAGATGGGCAGAGAGCCGTAGGCAAAGAACTGGGGGTTCCACGGACTCTCCGGACGCAACAGGGTGTGCCACTCGCGGAGCGGGGGGAAGGCGATGCCGTTGGCCACCACTAGAATGTGGCGTTCGTCGGGGTGAAACAGCATGCCGCCGTCCCACACCATACCATAGAAGCGTAGGGCGGCGGCAATCGCCAGGATGGCCAGCAGCGCCAGGCCGACGCGCAGCCGAACGGCCCGCTCGGGGGCGTCTCCTGCCATCACGACTCCGTCTTGAGGACGGCCATAAAGGCTTCCTGGGGGATCTCGACCTTACCCACGCGCTTGAGCCGGCGCTTGCCCTCCTTCTGGCGCTCCAGCAGCTTGCGCTTGCGGGTGACGTCCCCCCCGTAGCACTTGGAGAGCACATCCTTGCGCTGCGCCGAGACCGTCGCGCGGGCGATGATGCGCGAGCCCACGGCGGCCTGGATGGGCACGGCAAAGAGCTGTGCGGGGATCACTTCTTTGAGCCGCCGCACCAGCGCGCTCCCCTTCTCATAGGCCTTGTCCCGGTGCACGATCACCGACAGGGCATCGACGGGCTCTTGGTTCACCAGGATATCCATGCGGATCAGATCGCCCGGGCGATAGCCATGGAACGCATAGTCCATGGAGGCGTACCCCCGCGAGCGCGACTTGAGCTGATCGTGAAAGTCCACCAGGATCTCGGACAAGGGCAGCAGGAAGCTGATGAGCACCCGCCGCACGTCGAGGTACTCCATCTTTTGGTACTCGCCGCGGCGGCTGGTGGCCAGCTCCATCAGCGGGCCGATGTACTCACTCGGCGTGTAGATGCCCACCTCCATCCACGGCTCGTGGATCTCGGCGATCTCGTCCGTAGAGGGCAGATCGGCGGGGTTGTCCACCGTCACCACCTGGCCATCCACCCGTAGGACCTCGTACTCAACGCTCGGCGCCGTGGCGATGAGGTCCAGCCCATACTCGCGCTCGAGGCGCTCCTGCACGATCTCCATGTGCAGCAGCCCGAGAAAGCCACAGCGGAACCCCAGGTGCAGGGCCGCCGACGACTCGGGTTGAAAGACGAGGGAGGCGTCGTTGAGCTGCAGCTTTTCTAGGGCGTCGCGCAGGTTCTGATACTCCTCCGTATCCACGGGGTAGAGCCCAGCGAACACCATCGGCTTGGGGGGATGGTAGCCCGCCAGCGGCGCCTCGGCGGGGTGCTGCGCACTGGTGAGCGTGTCACCGACGCGACAGTCACGCAGGTCCTTCAGACCGGTAGCCACATACCCCACCTCACCGACGCCCAGCGCCTCGATGGGCTTGAGGCTGGGCGTAAAGATGCCCACTTCGAGCGGCTCCACCTCGCGCTGCGTCGACATCAGCATGACGGCGTCCTCCGCCTTGATGGCGCCGTCCACCACCCGCACGTACGCCACGACGCCCTTGTACGAGTCATAGTGCGAGTCAAAGATCAGCGCCCGCAGCGGTCCGCCAGTCGGCGGTGCCGGGGGGCGAATGCGCTGGACGATGGCCTCGAGCACCGCGTCGATGCCCACCCCCTCCTTGGCCGACACTTGCAGGATCTCGTCGGGTGAGGCCCCCAGGAGCTCCTCGATCTCTGCGGCCACCTCGTCCGGCATGGCCGAGGGGAGGTCGATCTTGTTGATCACAGGCACAATGTCGAGGTCCAGGTCCAACGCCAGGTAGAGGTTGGCCAGCGTCTGCGCCTCGATGCCCTGGGTGGCATCCACCACCAGGATGGCGCCCTCGCAGGCCGACAGCGCATGGCTGACCTCGTAAGAAAAGTCCACGTGCCCCGGCGTGTCGATGAGGTTGAGCTGGTAGCGCACGCCATCCGGCGCATCGTACATCATGCGCACGGCTTTGGACTTGATGGTGATCCCCTTCTCACGCTCGAGGTCCATCTGGTCGAGGACCTGCTCGGCCATCTCCCGGGGAGCAATGGTGCCGGTGCGTTCCAGCAGGCGATCCGACAGGGTCGACTTGCCATGGTCAATGTGTGCAATGATGCAAAAGTTGCGGATGGTGCTATACGGTTGTTTGGCAGACAAAACGTGACTCACGGTTCCCTACTACGGACTGTTGCCGCGCCCGGCGCTAGGGCGCGTGAAAGGTACCCACAAGTATACACACACTGAGAAGGAAGGGGAAAAGACATGCGGCCGGCGGATGCGCGCCGTGGAGCTACCGGCGCATCCCGTAGCCCACGCGCCCCGCGCCCCTACTCCTCCGCCGCCGCCCGCGCGGGGCGCTCGATCAAGCCGGTCGAGGCGCGCAGGCTGTCCATGGCCATCTCGGGCGTGGCACCGCGGTCAGTGGTGCGCAGGTACAAGTAGCGCGAGACGTCGCGCACCATGGCGGCCAGCGGGACGCCGAGCAACATGCCCCACACCCCCGCCACCTCGGCGCCCACCACGACGATGACCATCACCACGGCGGGGTGAAAGCGCACCGCGTTGCCGGCAATCCGTGGTACCAGAAAGAGGTTCTCGATCTGTTGGATGGCAAAGAACGACAGGGCGACCCACACGGCGAGGATGGGTTGCTTCAGCAGGGCGATCAGCACCGCAGGCACCGCGCCGAGATAGGGCCCGAGGATCGGTATCAGCTCAAAGATGCCGGCAAAGGTGCCCAGCAACAGCGCCAGATCGACCCCTAGGATCACCAGGCTGATGGTGGCCATGACCCCCACGAGCACGCACAGGATGAGCTGCCCGCGGAGGTACGAGCTGAGCAAGCCATCGAGAATACCAAAGATGCAGCGCACGTCGTCGCGCGCTACCTCGGGAATGGCGTTGAAGAAGGCGCGCCGCCCTCGCGCCTCGTCGTTCAGCACATAGAACAACCAAAAGGGCACGATGGCCATACCGATGATAAAGCTGACCGTCTGCGAGACGGTGCGCACCGTCACCTGGAGGCCCTTCTGCAGGCCATCCCACACGGTGCCCAAGGCCCGCTGCAGATTCGTGTTGACCGCCTCTTGGATCTCTGGGGGAATACCCTCCAGAATCTGGCCGACATCGTACATCAGCAGGCCCTGCACGCGCTCGACGTAGGTCGGCAGTACGGATACCAGCACATCGGCCTGGCTGCTCACCGCGGGGATAAAGTACGAGAGCACCCCAGCCGTCAGCGCAATGCCCACCACGTACACGATAATAATCGCCAACGGCCGTGAGAGCCCACGACGGCGCAGCAGCCGCGGTGCGTTGCGATCCATAACATTGACGACGGGCAGCAGGAGGTACGCCAGCAACAGCCCCAGGAAGAACGGCACCAACGCCGCCCACGCCGCCACCAGGATGCGAATCACGAGATACGCCAGGGCCGCTACCAGCACAAAGCGGTAGCGCTGCGCAGGCGTCGAAAGCCACGATGGCAGGGACACGAGCCTCCCGCCGGTGGTGTTACGATCGCTTCCTCGGAATGATGTCACGCTGCCCGTCCTACCCGCTACAATGTGGCGCGGCCCATCCTCTCGGGCGCAGGGAGCCCCTCCTCCTCCGCAACGCCCACCGTATCGTGCCCGACCCCGTGGTCGTGATCCCAGAGCGCGATCGCCACATCGACGAGGCCGTCCACGTCGGTGCGCGCCCCGTTCCCCGTGGGCTCGTGCTCCACCCGCAGCCAAACCAGGAACTCGACGTTCCCCTTGGGGCCGGTGATGGGTGAACGCGTCACCCCAAGGACGCGCCAACCGTTCCCCTGCGCCCAGGTGAGCGTCGTCTGCAATACGTCGCGGTGGACGCCGCGGTCGCGCACCACGCCCCCCTTGCCCACCCGCTCGGGGCCTGCCTCGAACTGGGGCTTGACCAGCGCCACGACCTCGCCGTCGGGCGCCAACCAGCGGTGCACCTGCGGCAAGATGCGCGTCAAGGAGATGAACGAGACGTCGATGGTGACCAGAGCGACCGCCTCGGGCAGCGCCTCGAGGTGGCGCGCATTGGTGCGCTCCATCACGACCACCCGCGGATCCTGACGTAGGCCCCAATCGAGCTGGCCATAGCCGACGTCGATGGCGTAGACGCGCTCCGCGCCATGCTGGAGCAGGCAATCGGTAAAGCCACCGGTCGAAGCGCCCACATCGGCCGCCACGAGGCCACGCGGGTCGATGCCAAAGGCGTGCAGGGCGTGCTCCAGCTTGAGCCCTCCTCGGCTGACGTAGGGCATCCCCTGGCGCACGACGATATCGGCGGAGGGGTCCACCTGGGCCCCCGCCTTGTCGACACGCCGACCATCAACGAACACCTGCCCCGCCAAGATCAGGCGCCGGGCCTTCTCGCGGCTCGGCGCCAGCCCCCGACGATGGAGCAGCAGATCCAATCGTTCACCTTTCATGGGAGCAGCATAGTGGCACTCGCCATAACTGTCAAGCGCGTCCCGCGACCGCGCAAGGACGCGAGCGCTCGGGGCCCCTTTTGACGCCTCGGGGGGTCTGCGCTATGATGGCCCCTACCCTGTCCTGGAGGTCCCGGTGTTCCCAGCGCTCATCCGAGCCATGCGTCCCAAGCAGTGGGCCAAGAACGTCTTTGTCTTTGCCGGCCTGTTTTTTGACGGCAAGGCTCTGAGCGGCGCCTGGATCTGGCAGAGCGTCATCGCCTTTGTGCTGTTCTGCCTCGTATCGAGCGCCGTCTACCTGGTGAACGACCTGCTGGACATCGAGAAGGACCGGCTCCACCCCACCAAGCGGTTGCGGCCGCTGGCCTGCGGCGCCCTCAGCCCGACGGTGGCCAAGGGTGCCGTCGTCGTGCTGCTGGGTATCAGCGCCCCCGCTGCCTTGGCGCTGAGCCCCGCTTTCGGCATCACGCTCCTGGCCTATGCGGCCATGATGTTCGCCTACAGCGTCCGCCTCAAGGATGTGGTCATCATCGACGTGATGATCGTGGCGGCCGGGTTTGTGCTACGCGTCCACGGTGGCGCGGTCGTGGTCGAGGTCACCCGCTTCTCGCCGTGGCTCTATGTTTGCACCACCCTCGGCGCCCTCTTTATTGCCCTCAACAAGCGGCGACACGAGCTGTTGCTGCTCGCCGAGAACGCCAACGGCCACCGCTCGAGCCTGCAGGACTACTCCGTGCCCTTCCTGGACGAGATGACGGCCCTTGTGGCCTCCTCAGCACTGGTCACCTACTCGATCTACACCTTTTCAGCGCCCAATGAATCAGGCAGCCACGCCATGATGCTGACCATCCCCTTTGTCATCTATGGCATCTTTCGCTACATGTACCTGATCCATAGCCACAACCTCGGCGGCGCCCCGGAGGACGTCTTCCTGGGCGATCGCCCCCTCCTCGTCGCCGCGGCGCTGTGGGCGCTTACCGCGGGGATCGTCATCTATGGCCCACCGCTGTGGTAGCACGAGCGGCCGCGGGGCGCGGTTGCCCTGCGCGCTGTAGGGTGTGCTGCGAGGGACGAGCAGGCCACCGGTGACGGTGCGAGACTCCGCCGCGCCGCCACGGCGCTCCGCACCTCCCCATCGACAGCAACACAAGAGGGCGAGCCACCGTGCTCTCGCCCTCTTGTCTATCGATCCACCCTTCAGGCCACGCGCCGGGAGCGCCCCGCCACCGGCGATTAGCGCTTGGTGTACTGCGGCGCCTTGCGGGCACGCTTGAGGCCCGGCTTTTTGCGCTCCTTGGCGCGCGCATCGCGCGTCAACAGGCCAGCGCCCTTGAGCGCCGGTCGGAACTCGGGATTCGCGGCCAACAGCGCGCGCGCGATCCCATGCCGGATGGCCCCGGTCTGGCCGGTCAGGCCACCACCCACCACCTTGACCGAGATCATGTACTGATTCTCCGTCCCGGTCACCCGGAGTGGCTCCAGCGCCTGTACCATATCGACGTCACGCGAAAAGTACTCGGCCGCCGGCTTGCCGTTGATGACCATCGCACCCTCGCCCGGGTACAGCCGCACCCTGGCGGTGGACGTCTTGCGACGGCCGGTACCATAGTAATACTGCTGCGTTGCCACCTACTCGTCCTCCTTATCCCATGCCAGGGGTTGCAGTCACTCACGCCACAGAAGCTACACGCTGTCGCTAGAGCTCCAGCGGCTTGGGCTTCTGTGCCGCATGGGGGTGTGTCCCCCCCGCATACACCTTGAGCTTTTTCAGCATGGCGCGCCCCAGCCGGTTCTTGGGCAACATGCCGCGCACGGCGAACTCGATCACCCGCGTCGGATGCGTATCCAGCATGCGCCGCAGGCTGGTCTCCTTCAGTCCACCAGGATAGCCAGAATACCGATAGTACATCTTCTGGTCAAGTTTGCGCCCGGTCACGGCGATCTTGTCCGCGTTCACCACGATCACAAAATCGCCCGTATCCATGCTGGGGGTAAAGATCGGCTTGTGCTTGCCGCGCAGCACGGTGGCGATCCGGGTAGCTAGCCTGCCGAGGTTCTGCCCTGCGGCGTCGACCACGAACCACTCGCGCTGGATGTCATCTCTCTTTGCGCTATACGTCTTCACCTAACCGACTCCTTCCATGCTCGAGCGAAGCTGGTTCTGGGACCCGACACCACGGGTGCCCCGGCCGTTGCAGTCCGCCCGTCACTGCCCGGGGGGCAGCGTCGTTGTTCCTTCCGGCCCTGCGCCTTGCCGCCCATCGCCATACTCCACGCCCCAGAGGGTGAGCCCGCGCGCCGGAGCGGGCGCCCCGGATCGCGCCGGGTCGCGCGAGGCGAGCACCGCGGCAAAGCCCTCCACTGACAACTCGCCGCTCCCGACGAGCAGGAGCGTTCCCACCACGCGGCGAACCATCCCTCGGAGAAAGCCGTTCGCCGCGATCTCGTACTCCCACAGCTCCACGCCCGCACCGGCCCATGGGGGCCGCGCCCGTCGCCGCCATACGGCCCGGCGCACCTCCCGCACGGTATGGCCACCGCCGGGCGCCTGGCCAAAGGCGGCAAAGTCATGCGCACCGAGCAGGTGCTCCGCCGCCCGCCGCATCGCGGCGAGGTCCGGGCGCCAACCCAGCCCCCACGCATAGCGCTGCAACAGGGGCTGGCCGGCCGGCGCGTAGTACACCCAATAGCGGTACGTTCGCCAACGGGCGCTATAGCGCGCGTGAAAGCGCGCATCGGCCAGCGCCAGGTCGCGCACCACGATGTCGTCGGGGAGCAGGGCGTTCAACGCCCGTTCGAGCTCGGCCACGCCATGGCGCCAACGCGTCTCAAAACTGATGACCTGCCCGTGCGCGTGGACGCCGGCGTCCGTCCGCCCGGCCCCCGCCACACGGACGGGCTCCTGTGTCGCGCTCTGCAGGGCGCGCTCCAGCTCTCCCTGGATCGTCTCCCCGTGCGCCTGGATTTGAAACCCGCAATATGCGGTGCCATCATAGGCAACGATGGCACGGTATCTCTGTGCTCCCACAACGCCCTGGTTTCACTCAGGAGTGTCCGGTGTCCACGCCACGGCGAGGCCGGCCTAATCCACCAGCTCCAGGACGACCATCTCGGCGCCATCCCCTTGGCGACGCCCCACCTTGATGATGCGGGTATACCCGCCGGGGCGGTCGGCAAACCTCGGGGCGATCTCGTCAAACAGCTTGCGCACCACCATCGGGTCACGCAGTACCGCGGCGACCCGCCGGCGCTCGTGCACGTCGTGCTGATCGCCACTCACCTTGACCCGGCCACGCTTGGCGATGGTCACCAGGTGCTCGGCCTGCGAGCGGATTGCCGTCGCCTTGGCATGGGTCGTCCGGATGCGCTCGTGGCGAAACAGCTCTGTCATCAGATTGCGAAATAGGGCAACGCGGTGGGCTGAGGTGCGCCCCAGACGCTTACCAGCCACTCGGTGTCTCATCGCGAACTACCTCTCTTGTATCGTAACGTCACGGCCTCGAGCCGCTCGCAGCGTATAGCCCCGCGCGGGGCGTCGCCACATAGGGCGGGCTGCCTCTGCCCTCGGCCCACCCGCGTTGGCGCGGGCGTTACGCCTCTAGCTCATAGTCCTCCGGCAAGAACCCCTTCTCGCGCATGCGATCGAGGAGCTCGGCCAGCGACTTTTGCCCAAAGTTGCGGATCGCCAGGATCTCGGCGGGCCCACGCTCCAGGCGCTCGAGAATCTCCCCGACCTTGGTGATGCCCGCGCGCTTCAGGCAGTTGTAGGCGCGCATGGCCAGGTCCAGGTCCTCGATGGGCACATCATAGAAAGCGCCGCCCTCACGCTCCTCCTCGACGATCTCGGCCTCCTCCGCCTCAGCAGCGGAGAACTGGCTGATCGGCGCAAAGTGCCGCATGAGGATACGGGCCGCCTCGCTCAGCGCATCACTCGGATGCACCGTGCCGTCCGTCCAGATCTCGAGCTTGAGCAGGTCATAGTCCGTAATCTGCTCGATACGCGCCGCCTCGACCTCGGTGTTCACCCGCACGATCGGGGAGTAGATGGCGTCCACCGGGATCTGACCGATCGGCAGCGCCTTGCGGTCCTCGGCCGGCGAATAGCCCACACCACGCTCGGCAGTCAGCTCGAGCTCGAGCTCGGATTCCAGCGTGTCCAGCGTCAGAAGCTGCAGCTCGGGGTTGACGATCTCGACGCTTGACGGCGCCTCAATGTCACCCGCCGTGATGACGCTCTTGCCCCTGGCTGTGACCCGCATGCGCACAGGCTCTTCCGTGTGCATCATCAGGCGCACCTTCTTGAGGTTCAGGATCAGCATGATCATGTCCTCTTTGGCGCCTGGGATCTCGGTAAACTCGTGAGGCACACCGCTAACCCGCACCGAGGTGATCGCTGCCCCTGGCAGGGATGACAGCAACACTCGACGCAAGGCCACGCCGATGGTCACGCCATAGCCCCGGTTCATCGGGCCCACGGCAAAGCGCCCATAGGTCTGCGTGTTGGCCTCGCACTCTATCTTTGGTAGTACTTGATTCAGCAAGGGGTACCCTCCTCACCTGCTTTGAGCGACCCCACCAGAGGCGATCGACGACCTCACGGGGCGACGCCGCACGGGAGTACTCGCGCTCTCGGTACAGTCTATCGCGAGTAGAACTCGACGATGAGCTGCTCCGAAATCGGCACGTCGATCTGCTCGCGAGCAGGGATGGCTAGCACCGTGCCACTCATCGTGGCGGGATCCAGCTGTAGCCATTCCGGAACGGACCGATGCTCCAGAACCTCGGTCAAACCTCGGAAGTACCCGTTTTGCTTGCTGGCTTCACGTACCGTGATGACGTCACCGGCCTTGACGAGCGCCGAAGGGACGTTCAGGCGCCGCCCATTCAGCATAAAGTGATTGTGCTGAATGAGGTGCCGTGCCTGAGCCCGCGAATCGGCCAGCCCCAGCCGATAGACGATGTTGTCGAACCGGCTCTCCAGGATGGCGAGCAGGTTCGCACCTGTCTGTCCGCGGCTGCGCAGGGCAATATCATAGTAACGCCGGAACTGGCGTTCGAGCACCCCGTAGATGCGGCGCGCGCGCTGCTTCTCTCGCAGCTGCAACCCATAGTCCGACGTCCGCTGTCGAAACTGCGCCTGCCTGCCATGCACTCCCGGAGCATAGGCGCGCCGCTCGATGGCGCACTTGGGCGACATGCACCGCTCCCCCTTGAGGAACAGCTTCATGCCCTCGCGCCGACACAGCTTGCAGACCGAACCCGTATACCTTGCCATGTAGCCTCCTGATGCTCGATTGCGACCACGACGTACCGCGTTGTCGGCAATCGCTGCGGGTTTACGTTTCCTGGGGGTCGCGCCCCCATCGAATGGGCAGCCCATTCCGCGCCATGCAACACACCCCGCGGATACGCTGCATGCCGCCACGTCTTCCCCGCGCCCGCGCACGGCCAGCGGGCCGTGCGCCTGCCTCTCGTCGAACCTCGCGTTCGACGCCCACACCGCGCGTGCTAGATGCGCCGCTTCTTCGGGGGCCGCGTCCCATTATGTGGAATGGGCGTCACATCCGTAATCGAGCGGACCCGCAGGCCCGCCGCCTGAATCGTACGCAGCGCTGCCTCACGGCCGGGGCCAGGCCCCTTCACAAAGACGTCCACCTCGCGCATGCCCGCGTCCATCGCGGCACGGCTGGCGGCCTCGGTAGCGATCTGTGCCGCGTACGGCGTACTCTTGCGCGATCCCTTGAAACTCTGGCCGGCAGAACGCCAGCACACCACGTTGCCAGAGGGATCCGTAAAGGTAATAATCGTATTGTTGAACGTTGACTGGACGTAGGCGTGCCCGTACGGGACATTGCGTCGCTCGCGGCGGCCACCCCTCGTTGCCGTTCTCCTCCGCCCCATCCTATCCTCCCGCTACTTACTTCTTGGCGCGAGAACGCTTCCGGCCCGCAACGGTCCGACGCGTTCCCCGACGTGTGCGTGCATTTGTACGGGTTCGCTGTCCCCGCACGGGCAGGTTACGCCGATGGCGCAGCCCCCGGTAGCTGCCGATCTCCTGCAGACGCTTGATGTTCATCGCCACTTCACGGCGGAGATCGCCCTCTACCACGTAATCATTATCGATCAGCTCGCGCAGCCGCGCCACCTCCGTCTCGGTGAGGTCACGGCAACGCGTATCGGGGTTCACGCCCGTGTTGCGGAGAATCTCATTCGCCCGCGAGCGCCCGATGCCATAGATATACGTCAACCCGATCTCAACGCGCTTTTCGTTGGGCAGGTCAATTCCTGCAATACGAGCCATTCTCTGCCTCCTTTGCGCCCGGCCGCGGCGCCTGTGCGCCAGCTCCAACCGAGCTCCCCGTCACGACTACCCCTGGCGCTGCTTGTGGCGTGGGTTCACGCAGATTACCCGCACAACTCCGCGGCGTCGGATGATCTTGCACCTATCGCAACGCTTCTTCACAGATGGTTTTACCTTCATCATGCCTCCCAGTACGGGCCCTCAGCATCTAGGCCGTGTTTCGCAATTGCACTCGACGTCGTAACGATGTCGCCCCGAGTATAAGCGAGGGGCCTAGCCCCCCATCGACAGGGTTTCTCGCCACGCTCAGAACGGCGCTGTGGCCCTTTTTCCAAACACTACCTAGTGCTGTGCCGTCGTCAGGACCTCTGCCCCATTCTCCGTGATCGCAATAGTATGCTCAAAGTGGGCCGCAAGGCTCAAATCGGCGGTAATCACTGTCCAGCCGTCATCCAGCTGCCGCGTGCGGTAGTCCCCGAGCGTGAGCATCGGCTCCAGCGCCAGGGTCATCCCCGGTCGAAGCCGCAGCCCCCTACCCGGCGGGCCCCAGTTCAGAATGCGCGGTTCTTCGTGCATAGCGCGGCCAATGCCGTGCCCGCCATACTCGCGTACCACCTCGAATCCCGCGGCGCGCGCCACCATCTCGATGGCGTGGGACACATCGCCCAGGCGTTGCCCGGCTCGCGCCGCCGCGATTCCGGCCTCCAGCGCCTGACGCGTCACCTGCATGAGCCGTTCCGCCTCTGGGCTCACCTGGCCCACGGCCACCGTCACCGCGGCGTCCCCCTGGTATCCCTGCCAGATCGCGCCCGCATCGATGCTGATCACGTCGCCCTCGCGCAAGACGCGCTTGCCCGGAATACCATGGACGATCTCTTCGTTCACCGACGTGCAAATGGTCGCCGGGTAACCGTGGTAGCCTAGGAAGGAGGGGGTCCCCCCCATCGAACGGATGATACGCGCGGCGATCCGGTCGAGCTCCTCCGTCGTGATCCCCGGCCGCACGGCGGCGCTGGTCTCTGCCAGCACCCGCGCCACGATGGCGCCGGCGCCGCGCATGCGTTCCAGCTCCTCCGGTGTGCGCGTTGTGACCACCTCTCGGCTTGCCTCCCGTTGCCGCCGTTGCCACACGATACTACCCCGCTCCCCCCTGCGACTGGACCGCTGTGATGACGGACCGCAGGTCGCGCTGCACGGCATCCACGCTCTGGTCACCATCCACTTCAGAGAGCAGCCCCTTGTCGCGGTAATAAGCGATCACAGGCGCCGTGCTCTCGGTGTACACCTGAATGCGGCGCCGCTGCACCTCGGGCGTGTCATCCTCTCGCTGCGTCAACGGGCTACCACAGTTGTCACACACGCCCTTGGTGGCTTCGGGATGGAGCACCTCGTGGTAGACCGCTCCGCAGTTGGCGCACGTCCACCGCCCGGAGAGGCGCTGCACCAACACCTCGGGTGACACCTTGAGATAGGCCACCACCGCGAGGCGGCGCCCCATGCGCGCCAACAACCCCTCCAGCGCCTCAGCTTGCGCTACCGTCCGCGGAAAACCATCGAGGATCACGCCGTTGGCACAATCGGGCCGCGCGAGGCGCTCAGCGATCATGTCCACCGTCACCTGATCGGGCACCAGCTCGCCGCGATCAATATACTCCTTGGCACGCACCCCGAGGGGCGTGCCTGCCTCGATCGCCTCACGGAAGAGCACCCCGCTCGACACCGTCGGCAGCGATAGCCACTCGGCCAGTAGCTCTGCCTGGGTTCCCTTGCCGGCTCCCGGCGCGCCGAGTAATACGATATCCACGGCTAGCGCATCCTCTTGATAAAGCCCTCATAGTGGCGCATCAGCAGTTGAGCTTCCAGCTGCTTCATCGTATCGAGCACCACGCCCACGACAATCAGCAACCCCGTGCTGGTGACCAGCATCTCACTCGTGCCCGCCAGCGGGCGCACCAGCGCCGGCAAGACGGCCACGATACCCAGGAAGCACGCTCCCACCAGGGTGATGCGCTGGAGCACGCCATGGAGGTACTCGGCAGTACGCTGCCCCGGCCGAATGCCGGGGATGAACCCGCCCTGGCGCTGGAGCGTCTCCGCGAGGTTCTGCTGCCGAAAGATGACATCGGTGTAAAAGTACGTCAGTGCCACCACGAGCACAAAGTACATGATCCAGTAGAACGCGCCGTTCGAGTCAAACAGCCGCGAGATCGCCACCGCAATGTTCCGCACGATGTCAACCTGCGCGTTGACAAAGTAGCTGGCCACCACGCCAGGGAACATGAGGATGGACACGGCAAAGATGAGCGGGATCATCCCCGCCGAGTTCACCTGAAGCGGCACATGCGTGCTCTGCCCGCCATACACGCGGGTACCGCGCACACGCTTGGCGTACTGCACCGGGATACGGCGCTGGCCCTCCTGCACGACGACGATCCCCACCATGGTGATCAACGTGATGACGAGGAACACCAGGATACTCCACGGGTTGGACACCCATAGCTGCGCCAACCGCTGCGGGATGCCGGCGACGATGCCGCCAAAGATAATGATGGACAGCCCGTTGCCAATCCCCTGCTCATCGATCAGCTCGCCGAGCCAGATGGCGAACATGGTCCCCGCCGCCAGGGTGATCAGCGTGGCAATCGTGGGCAACAGGTTGGCGCCGGTAAAGCCAAAGTTCGTGATCGCCGGGCCCGCTGCCCCCAAGGGCTGTGCCAGGATCGACGTCTGGCCGATGCCCTGCAGCAACGCCAGGGGGATCGTCAGCAGGTGCGTGTAGAGGTTCATCCTCTGCCGCCCAGCCTCTCCCTCGCGAGACAGCTGCTCGAGGCTCGGGATGATGGGCTGCAGCAGCTGCAGCACGATCTGAGCGGTGATAAAGGGATACACCCCCATGGCCATGACCGAAAAGTTGGTCATGGCACCGCCCGAGAACATGTCCAGCAGACCCAACAGTTGGTTCTGCTGGAACACCTGGCGCAGGGCTTCGGCATTCACCCCGGGAACGGGGACGTGCGCCGCCAATCGGTACAGCACCAGAATACCTAGCGTGAACAGGATCTTTTTACGCAGGTCTGGCAACTTGAGCGCGTTGGCTACTGCTTGCAGCATCAGTCCCTCCCGAGTGAAGCCACGGCGGTCCCGTCACATCGCACGACGCCGAACACTCCCTAGGCCTTCTCGATGGTCCCGCCGGCGGCCTCGATCTTGGCCTTGGCGGTTTCCGAGCAGGCGTCCACGCGCAGTGTCAAGGCGCGGTCGATGTCACCACTGCCTAGGACCTTGACGGGCAGCGTGTCGTCACGCACCAACCCGGTGGACACCAACAGGGGCACGTCGACCACCGTGCCGGCGTCAAAGCGGTTGAGCTTGCTGACGTTCACCACCGCGTACTCGACGCGCCTGGGGTTCCGAAAACCACGCTTGATCGGCAGGCGATTGACCAACGGCAGCTGGCCGCCCTCAAAGTAGCGCTTGCCACCCCGCCCCGAGCGGGCGCCCTCGCCCTTGGTGCCAAAACCACCCGTCTTGCCTTGGCCGGCAGCGATACCGCGCCCCCTGCGCTTACGCGGGCGCTTGGTTCCTTCCGGCTGGCTGAGTTCATGCAGCTTCATGACCGACCTCTTCCACCTCGACGAGATGCTGCACTTTGTTCACCATCCCGCGGATCACCGCGGTGTCCTCCTGCTCGACCACATCGCCCAAGCGACGTAGCCCCAGGGCCTCGATCGTCCGCTTCTGGCGCGAGGAATACCCAATGGCGCTGCGGACGTACGTGATGCGCAGTTTCTTAGGCATTGACCTCAGTCCTCCACGGCGGCAACAACTCGGCCACGCTCTTGCCGCGTGCCTGCGCCACATCCTCGACGTTGCACAGCTGCTTCAGCCCCTCGAACGTCGCCCACACGACGTTAAAGATGTTGTCGCTCTTGAGCGACTTGGTGAGGACGTCGTGCACGCCCGCCGCTTCGAGGACGGCGCGCACCCCACCACCGGCGATCACACCGGTACCGGGCGATGCCGGCTTGAGCAGCACCCGCGCCGCGCTAAAGTTCACCAACACCTCGTGCGGCAGGGTTCTCCCAGCCAGGGGAATGCTGACCATGCTGCGCCGGGCCCGCTCCGAGCCCTTGCGGATCGCGGCGGGCACCTCACGCGCCTTGCCGACGCCGACGCCGACCCGGCCGTTGCCATCCCCTACGACCACAAGCGCGCGGAAGCCAAAGCGCCGACCACCCCGGTGTACCTTGGCGACACGACTGATATGGACAACACGCTCAAGAAGCTCTTCGCCCTCTTCGCGCCCTTCTCGTTCGTTCCTTCTCGGCATCAAGTTTCTCCTCGTTGTTCCCGCCCCTACCGGGCTCCCATGCACGGCTCCCCATGCATGGGGCGCCACCAAGGACGCCGGCCGGGCCTCACCACGTGGTGGGGGGCACGACCGCCCCCAGCGAGGCCACCTAGAAGGTCAGCCCCGCCTCACGGGCGGCGTCCGCCAACGCCTTCACCCGCCCGTGGTATTGATAGCCACCCCGGTCAAAGACGACCTTGCTCACACCGCGCGCCAGGGCGCGCTCGGCCAACACCCGCCCGACAACCTTGGCCTCATCGGTCTTTTTGGCGGCATCACCACACAGCCCGCGCACCTCTTTGTCCAACGTCGAGGCCGAGACCAGGGTATGCCCCACCGAATCGTCAATGATCTGGGCATAGATGTGCTCTAGGCTACGAAACACGTTCAGCCGCGGGCGCTCAGGGGTACCAACAACCGTCTTGCGCACCCGTCGATGGCGCCGCAAACGCGCCTGACGCGTCTTTTGTGCGTCTCCCATTATCGGATACCCGCCTTTCCGGCCTTGCGCCGTATCACTTCGTCCGCATAGGCGATCCCCTTCCCCTTGTAGGGTTCGGGCTTGCGCACGGCACGAATCTTGGCAGCCATCTCGCCGACCATTTCCTTGTCGTTGCCCTCAACGACGACCGAGGTCCCCGTACGGTCAACGATCAGCTTGATCCCCGGAGGAGGCGTGACCGGCACCGGGTGGCTATAGCCGACCTGCAGCACCGCGCCATCGCCCTGCTGCTCAGCGCGGTACCCCACACCACTGATCTGCAGGCGCTTCTGAAACCCTTCGGTGACCCCGGTCACCATATTGGCCAACAGTGCCCGCGTGAGCCCATGCAGCGCCCTGTTCTGGCGGCTATCGTTCGGCCGCGTCACCGTGAGCGTCCCATCCTCGAGCGTGATACGCATATTCGGGTGGAACGTGCGCTCCAGCGTGCCGCGCGGCCCCTCTATCGTTACCGTATTGCCCTCTTGGCGCACCGTCACGCCCGCGGGCACGGGAATGGGCATGCGTCCAATTCTCGACACGATCGATACCTCCCACTTGACTGAGGCCAGCCAGTCGCCGTTCCGCGGCTACCAGACCTCGCAGAGAATCTCGCCGCCTACACCGAGGCGCCGAGCCTCCCTGTCGGTGATCACGCCCCGGGGCGTCGACAGGATCACCGTGCCAAGGCCTGCTTGCGTCCAGGGAATCTCATTCCGCTTGGCATAGACGCGACAACCCGGCTTGCTCACGCGGCGCAGCCCCGTCAGGACGGGCTCCCGCTCCTCGGTATACTTGAGGTACACCTTGATCATCGGGAACTTGCCATCACGCACCACCTCGTAGCGCGTGATATACCCCTCGTCCTTGAGCACTTGGGCGATGGCGCGCTTGAGGCGCGATGCCGGCACCAGGGTATAGTTCTGACGCACGTTCACCGCGTTGCGAATGCGGGTCAACATGTCAGCGATTGGGTCCGTTACGCTCATTCTTGCACAACTCTCCTGCTTCGGCTTCCCTGAACTGGTGACGCGCTCGCGCGCGTGTGGCCAGGTCCAGGCGACTGACTCCAGTCAACCATACGTCGGGCTACCAACTCGACTTGACAACGCCCGGGATCTTGCCAGCCATCGCCAACTCACGGAAGCAGATGCGGCACAGGTTAAAGCGACGCAGGTAGCCCCGCGGCCTCCCACACCGCACACACCGATTGCGGACACGGGTCGGATACTTCCGGCGCGTCTCACGCACGATGATGGACTTTTTTGCCACTATTCCTTCCCTCCGATTAGACACTCCGCAACCGGGGCTGCCCCAACGCGCAAGACGCCACACCCGGCGATCACTGCCGCAGCACCACCACGCCGCCGCGCCTACTGCCTGGCAAAGGGCATCCCGAACTGCTCGAGCAGATACCGCCCTTCCTCGTCGGTCTCGGCCGAGGTGACGATCGACACCTCAAAGCCGCGCACCTTGTCAATCGTATCATAGTCGATCTCGGGAAAGACGAGCTGCTCGCGCATGCCCAGGGTATAGTTCCCGCGCCCATCGAATGCAGAGCGGGGCACCCCGGAAAAGTCGCGCTGCCGCGGCAGGGCGACATTGATCAAACGGTCCAAGAACGAATACATCCGCTCGCCACGAAGCGTGACCTTGACCCCGATGGGGTTCCCCTCGCGCAGACGAAAGTTGGCGACCGACTTGCGTGCGCGGGTGATCACCGGTCGTTGCCCGGTAATCGTCGCCAGGTCGTTGCTGGCGGCATCCAGCGCCTTGGCGTCCTGTAGGGCCTCACCGACGCCAATATTCACCACGATCTTTTCGAGGCGCGGGACTTGCATCACGCTCCGGTAGGAGAACCGCTCCATCATGGCGGGAACGATCTCACTCCGATACTGGTCCAGCAATCTCGGCATCGTCGTCTACTCCTCCGGTCCCCGACCGGCCCGCGCTCACCGGCGCCGGGGCCTCCCAACGCGGGGCTCCGTACCTAGTCAATGATCTCTTTGCACTTGCGGCACATGCGCGCCTTGGTGCCATCCGCCGCCACGTCATAGCCCACGCGTGTCGGCCGGTCGCAGTGCGGGCATACCAGCGCCACGTTCGACACGTGGATCGGCGCCTCGCGCTCGATGATGCCGAACTGGGTACGCACATCACCCGTGCGCCGCTGGTGCTTCTTGATGATGTGGACGCCAGCAACCACGACGCGGTTTTCCTTGGGCAACGCCGCATTCACCGTGCCGCGCACCCCCCGGTCATTGCCGCTGATCACCTCGACGGTGTCGCCCTTTTTTATCTTCATCTTGACTCCTCATCGCCCCCTAGAGTACCTCTGGCGAGAGCGACACGATCTTCATGAACCCGCGGTCTCGCAACTCGCGCCCCACGGGACCAAAGATGCGCGTGCCCCGGGGATTTTGCTCAGCGTCGAGTATAACCGCCGCATTGTCGTCAAACCGTATGTAGGACCCGTCCGGCCGGCCGTATTCCTTGGCAGTTCGTACGATCACGGCACGCACCACGTCCTTCTTTTTCACTGCGCCGCCGGGAGCGGCCTCCTTCACGGAGGCGATGATGATGTCGCCCACCCCGGCATACCGCCGACGTGTGCCTCCCAGCACCTTGATGCACATGATCTCGCGGGCGCCCGTGTTGTCAGCAACTTTGAGCCTGGTGAATTCCTGAATCATCTCTCGTTACCCTCTAGTTCCGTATGCGGGTCCACCAAGGGATACCGCCGCCCGGCGCAAAGCCACCCCCCACCCCTCGGCGAGGCGCCCTTGCGACCGCAGCAAGCTAGGAACTGGCCCGCCTGACGATTTCGATCACCTTCCAACGCTTCCGGCGGCTGAGGGGACGCGATTCCTCGATCCTCACCAGATCGCCATCCCGACACGCCTCATCGGCGTCATGCGCAAGATACTTGGTGCGCCTGCGTACGACCTTGTTGTACAGCCGGTGCTGTGAGGTGGACTCGACGCTCACGACCACGGTCTTGGCCATCTTGGTACCCACCACCTCGCCGCTCAGCACTCTGCGCTTCCCTGGCATGCCTACCGTACCTCCACTTGCAGCTCCAGCTCGCGTAGCACCGTCTTGGCGCGCGCGATATCACGGCGCACCTGCCGCACGCGACTCGTATCCGCCAACTGCCGTGTGGCCATCTGGAACCGGAGGTTGAACAACTCCTGGTACAGCTCATCGAGCCGCTGCTGCAACTCCTCGCGGCTCAGCCCGCGGAGTTCAGAGCCCTTCATTCCGCCTCACCTCCGGCGATGTCCCGCCGCACGAGCGTCGTCTGGATCGGCAGCTTTTGCGCCGCCAGCCGCAACGCCGCGCGGGCCGTCGCCTCATCGATACCACCCACTTCAAAGATGATGCGCCCGGGCTTGACCACGGCCACATAGTACTCGACGTTGCCCTTGCCGCTCCCCATACGGGTCTCGGCGGCCTTCATGGTGATGGGCTTGTCGGGAAAGATGCGGATCCACAACTGGCCGCTGCGCTTCATCTGCCGCACGATGGTGCGCCGCGCGGCCTCGATCTGCCGGCTGCTGATCCAGGCGGGCTCGAGCGCCTTGAGCGCATAGTCGCCAAAGTTGATATCCGCGCCGCGGGTCGCCTTGCCCTTCATGCGCCCCCGGTGCTGCTTCCGATGCTTCAACCTCTTGGGCATCAACATGGTGCTTACGCTCCCCCGGCGGCGGTCTCGGCCTCGGCGGACTCGGGCAGCACGTCCCCGCGATACACCCAGACCTTGACACCGATCCGGCCAAATGTAGTCAGCGATTCGGCGACGGCATAGTCAATATCGGCGCGCAGCGTATGCAGGGGAACTCGCCCCTCACGCGCCCACTCGCGCCGCGCCATCTCTGACCCTGACAGGCGCCCGGAGCAGGCGATTCGGATGCCCTTGGCACCGGCGCGCATGGCGCGCGTAATAGCCTGCCGCATGGCCCGCTTCTGCGAGACACGGCGCTCCAACTGCTCCGCCACGCTCTCGGCGATCAGGTGCGCATCCACCTCGGGGCGCTCGACCTCGACGACATCCAGACGCAAGTTCTTGCCGGACACGCCGGTGATACTCTCGAGCTTTTCCTTGAGCGCATTGACGTTCGCCCCGCGCCGGCCAATGACCACCCCCGGCTTGGACGTCACAATGGTGATCGCCACCTGCTTGGGGAAGCGCTGAATCTCGATGCGCGAGATGCCCGAGCGGCCCAACTGCTCATGGATGAGCTCTCGCAGGCGCATGTCCTCCGTGACGAGGCGCGCATACTCCTCACCCTCGGCGAACCACTTGGACTCCCAGTCCTTTATGATTCCCAACCGAAATCCGATGGGATGTACCTTACGACCCAAAATGACCTCCTTCGCCAAGCCCTGGGGCTTGGCACGTTCCCACACACCCCGGCGCAGGATCCGGCCTATGCCTCACTCTTCTCCGACAGCACCACGGTCACGTGGGAGCCCCGCTTCAGGAGGGGCTTATAGCGCCCGCGTGCCCCCGCTCGGCCGCGCTTGAGTGTCGGAGCCTCATCGGCCTTGATTTGTGCGATGTACAGCTCGTCCATCGAGAGCCCGTGGTTCTCCTCAGCGTTAGCAACCGCTGAGCGGATCACCTTGGACACCTCGCGAGCCGCAGCCTTGGGCGTGAACCGCAGGAGGTTCAGCGCCTGGTCCACATCTTGGCCGCGAACCAGGTCCACCACCAGGCGCACTTTGCGCGGCGACATGCGGATGTATTTTGCTACTGCTCTCACTTCGCTCATGCCCAATCTCCTCCCACGCCCTGCTTTCGCGGCCGGCGGCCTCGCATAGTCCGGCTCGGTCCCAGGGTCTCAGGCAACCCCAGCCCCGCGCCTAGCGCACTCTGGTGCGCCGCTCCTTGGCCTCGTGGCCGCGGAAATACCGCGTGGGCGCAAACTCGCCCAGTTTGTGGCCAACCATGTTCTCGGTGATATAGATGGGAATGTGCCGCCGGCCATCGTGCACGGCGATCGTATGCCCCACCATCTGCGGAAAGACCGTGGACGCTCGCGACCAGGTCTTGATGACCCGCTTCTCACCGGTGCGATTCATCTCTTCCACTTTGCTCAACAGCTTGGCCGATACGAACGGCCCTTTCTTGAGCGATCTCGACATCCTCCACCCTCCTCACACCATGCGGCGCGCTACCATGCGCTGCGCCGTCCGCTCAGCCGCCCTTAGCGCCCCTTGCCACGCCGCCGTACGATGTACTTGTTCGTAGCCTTGTTGCGCCGGGTCCTCCTGCCCAAGGTCGGCTGTCCCCACGGCGTCTTGGGCGAAGGCATCCCCACGGGCGCCTTGCCCTCACCACCACCGTGCGGGTGATCGTTCGCGTTCATGGCCGAGCCCCGGGTGTGAGGACGGCGCCCCAACCACCGCGCACGACCGGCCTTGCCCACCTTGATGATGCCATGCTCGACGTTGCCGACCTGGCCAACGGTGGCGATGCACTCGCGGCGCACCATGCGCACCTCGCCCGAGGGGAGACGCAGCGTCACATAGTCCCCCTCCTTGGCGAGCACCTGCGCCGAGGTACCGGCCGCGCGGGCCAACTGCCCTCCCCGGCCGGCCTTGAGCTCGATGTTGTGCACCGTCGTACCCAGCGGAATGCGCTCCAGCGGGAGGGCGTTCCCCGGCCGGATCTCGGCCTCCGGCCCCGACATCACCTGATCGTCCACCTTGAGGCCCACGGGCGCCAGGATGTAGCGCTTTTCGCCATCGGCATAGGCCAGCAGAGCGATGTTGGCCGTGCGGTTCGGATCGTACTCTATCGTCGCCACCCGGGCCGGCACGCCGTGCTTGTCCCGCCGAAAGTCAACCAGGCGGTAATTCCGCTTGTGCCCACCCCCACGATGCCGCACTGTGATCTTGCCGCGAAAGTTGCGCCCGGCGCGCTTTTTCAACGGCGTGAGCAGCGACTTTTCGGGGGTGGTGGTAGTAACGTCCTCAAACGAGTGCCCCGTCATCCACCTACGAGAAGGCGTTGTGGGCTTGAACACCTTGATTGCCATGGATCGTTCCTCTCACCAATACGAGTGCTCCGGTACGACGCGAGCGCTATCGCCGCCGTCAGACCCCCTCGAAGAAGCTGATGCTCTCGCCAGGGGCCACCGTTACGATGGCCTTTTTCCAATCCGGCGTGCGCCCCACGTGGCGCCCCAACCGGCGACGCTTGCCCCGTACCCGCATCATGTTCACGTCGACCACTGTGACGTTAAAGATCCGCTCCACGGCCTCGCGCACCTGGTGCTTGTTGGCGCGTGGGTCCACCTCAAAGGTGTAGCGGTGCAGGGCATCAGCCTGGTAGTTGCTCTTTTCCGTCAACACCGGGCGCTTAAGGACTTCGTACACGTGCATGTTGCCCCTCTCCATCTCTGCTACCGAGCGGCTCGGGCCGTGGCCGATCCACCATGCCCCCGGCGGGAGCGGCCCAGAGCACCGCCTCTTAGGCGGCCGTTCCCAGCAGGGTGTGAATCGTATCCACCGCCTCGCGCGGCATCACGATCGTATCGTACCCCAACAGATCGCGCACACTGAGGCAGTCGGCCCGCAGGGTCTTGACGGAATCCAGGTTCCGCGCCGACAGCTCGACGTTGGGGTTCGCTGCCGGCAGCAGGATGAGCACCGAAGAAGCGATGTCCAACCGCGCCAACAGCTCGACCATGGCACGTGTCTTGGGCTCGGCCATCTCGAGGCTGTCCATCACCACCACCTGCGACTCGGCCGCTTTGACCGAGAGGGCTGACCGTAGCGCCAACCGCCGCATCTTGCGGTTCATCTTTTGTACATAGCTGCGCGGCTGCGGCCCAAACACCGTGCCGCCTCCGGTCCACTGCGGAGCGCGAATGCTGCCGTGCCGCGCGCGCCCGGTGCCCTTTTGGCGCCAGGGCTTGGCCCCACCGCCGCGCACCTCGCTACGCGTCTTGGTCTTGTGCGTGCCCAGGCGCGCATTCGCCAACTGGCGCAACAATGCCTGGTGCATCACCGCCTCATGCGGCTCGATCCCAAACACATCGTCGCGCAGATCTATTTCGTCCACCGTCTCGCCGGCCATATTGCGAACCGGTACTCGCATCATTCTCACTCCTGCATGTCGTCTGCTGCATCTGCCCGAGCTGCCTCGGGTAGGCCCGGATCCTTACAGCCCCCGGCGCTTACGCGTCACCCGGGTCTTGGCCGCCGAACGGATATAGATGAGGCCGCCATTGGGGCCCGGCACCGCACCGCGGACGACGAGCAGGTTCCGCTCGGGGTCGACCTTTTCCACCCGCAGGTTGAGCACCGTCACTCGCTCGTGGCCCATGTGCCCCGGGAGGCGCTTACCCTTCGGGATCCTACCCGGCGTCGAGCCCGCACCGAGCGATCCCACGGCGCGCTGCCGATCGGACTGGCCGTGAGTGATCGGGCCACCGCCAAAGCCGTGCCGCTTCATGGCGCCGGCGAACCCTTTGCCCTTCGAGGTCCCGGTGACATCGACGAGGTCACCCGCGTCGAACTGCGACACGTCGACCACCTGCCCCACCGAGTACTGGTCCACGTCGTCGGTACGAATCTCGCGGAGGTTGCGTAACCGGGGAAGATCACGCAGGTGCCCGAGTTCCGGCTTGTTGAGGCGCTTGGCGGCGCCAAAGCCGATCTGGATGGCGTTGTAGCCATCCTTGGCCTGCGTCTTGATCTGCGTGACGTAGCATGGCCCGGCCTCGATCACCGTTACCGGGACCACCTCACCGCTCTCGGCGATGAGCTGCGTCATGCCAACTTTTCTGCCTAATAGCCCCTGTCGTGTTGCCATCTCCCACCTCCGGGGGAGCGCGGACCTCTGGCAGGTGCCCCGCACTGGCGGGTGCATCCGCCCCTCGCGGCCACTGAGCAGGGCTTGCCCAGGCGGGCCACAGGGATTCACCCTTCCCCCATTGTGTCTAATGGGGCCCCCAAGGGCCCGTTGTTCTAGAGCTTGATCTCAATATCCACGCCAGCTGGAAGATCCAGACGCATCAGGGTGTCGACCGTCTTGGAGTTGGGATCCAACACGTCGATCAACCGCTTGTGTGTCCGAATCTCGAGCGCGTCCCGCGAGTCGCGGTCGATAAAGGGCGACCGGGCCACGGAGAACTTTTCGATGCGCGTCGGCAGAGGCACGGGGCCAACGACGGCCGCACCGGTGCGCTCGGCGGCATCCACGATCTGACGCGCTGACTGGTCGAGTACGCGATGATCGTACGCCTTGAGCCGAATCCTAATCCGCTGTTGCTTGGCCATTCTTCGCTGGGCTCGGAGCGTGCTCCGCTACTGGGCACGCTCCTCCACCCGACCTCCTTCGAGCTTATTCAATAATCTCGGTCAACACACCAGCGCCCACCGTGCGCCCGCCCTCGCGAATGGCAAAGTGCGAGCCCACCTCCAGCGCCACCGGCGTGATCAGCTGCACCGTGAGGTTGGC
>DUUT01000042.1 GCA_012841405.1 Chloroflexota bacterium | reverse complement strand
CGGGGTGGCGTCGCGTGGGCCGCGTGCTGCGTCGCTGGTCCGCCGCGCATCGATTGGCACAATGCGCGCCCTTACTCTGAGCATGCCTGCAGGCGCTGGACGCCCTCCTTAAAGGTGTGGAACGACGGCTTGGGGTTGCCCTCCACGTCGACGAGTCCCCAGGCGGTCTCGACGGGGCAATCGCCGCGACCACACTGCCAGCAGGTCGCCTGATCCTCCCAGCGGTAAAAGAACGCCCCAAGGAGGATGTCGCGCTTTTCACAGAACACCTCGTGGGCGATGCGGACATACTCGGCCTGCACCTCCGGGGTGTGCCCGGCGCCCCAGGCGTTGCGCCAGCGGTGCGTCTGGCAGATGGGCAGGCGCGATGCCCGTTCCTCCGGGGTCGCGATGCCCCCGGCCGAGGAGTAGCCCCACTCGTTGATCAGCACCTTCAGACCCGTGAGATCCCACAGCTCCTGGAGGCGTTCGCGCCAGGTCTCGGGACCACCCGCCTGCCACGTGCCGTAGTACTGGTCGACCCCACAATAATCGAGCGGTGCCTCGGGATCGGCGTAGAGGCGGCCATAGAGGTAGTACGACCGGGTACTGCCGCCCGTGTTGGTGCCCACGATGAGGTCGCGATCGGTGTCCTTGAGGCCGTGGGCCGCTTCGATGACCAGCGCACACGCTTCACGCATATTGAGCGGCCCGGCGAACTGGGGGATCTCGAGCTCGTTGGCAATCTGCCACATCTGCACGAGACCCTGGAGATCGGTGGCCAGGAAGGCGCACATGTCACGGTAGCTGCGCAGAAACTCGGGCGTCGCGGGGCGCCCCATCCAGGCCGGGTAGCGATCACGCCACACGAGGCGGTAGCTCCCGTCGGCATCCTGCTCCTGGGTGCCGAGCCCGAGGCCGGGGGTGGTGCCCATGAGCCGAAAGCCCTGCGCATTGCGCCGGACGGCCATCTCGCGGGCCTCTACGTAGCGGGGGTTCAGCTCGCCGCCGAGGCGGTCAAGGAAGGGATAGGGGAACCCGTGCCGCAGCCAGCCGATCCCGGCATCCTTCATACGATCGACGTCGGCCTCTGGAAGGGCACTCGTGCCGATGAAAACCTCTGCCATAGCGACGCTCCTTTCTGAACACAGCCTGAGGGCCCGTAGTGTACTGCATGTGCACCGGAGCGCCTAACGCTCCGTGCTCCACTCGGACACCACGGCTGGCATGCCGTGGAACCGGGCGTGGCGCTCGATGGCCTGCTCGAGGGCGGCCGTCTCCCGCGCATCGAGGGGGCCGAAGAAGCGAAACGCCAGCACCATGGTGGTGGCGCTGAGGGTGCGGCGCCACCGCCCGACGCGGCGGAAAACGGCGATTTGGCACCATGGGTATCTTGACGTAACATCAGACTTCTGCGGCGGCGCGGCCGTGTCGCATCGGTGCCCGCCACCTGGCCAGGGCGCGCCCCTCCAAGTGGGCCGGTCCGAATCTAGCCGGTGCGTCGATGCGGCACGCGAAAAAAACGGCTACAGTGAGGTTGCTGGCGCGCCGTGCGCGTGCGGCCCGCCCGGCAGCCCGAGGGATCGCGCTCACGGTGGCGCTGCTGCTCGTCCGTTGGTGAGGAATAGGTTCGGTCGCACATCGCTGACCGACAGGCGATATACGAGGTCCTGATGAACGAGAGATACATGCCGACTCGCGGTGAACGCCCGCTCGATGGTGGGATCGGAGGGGTCGTGTCCCTGGTGATGCCGCTCCGTGGCGGAATGTGGTATGCCATGGTGCAGGACGAGGAGCTCTATGGCCGCGCCGACATGATGTTCGGCACGCGCGAGAGCGCCGAGGCCTGGATCGCCGATGTGCTCGAAGGGGTGGTGCTGGAGCGCTCCCTGAACAGCGAGGATCTGACGGACATCGATGTGGCCTGGGACGAGGCCTGGGAGGCGGCGTAGCCCCGCAATGCCCTAGCGGTGCGTCGTCACGCCCACCTGCTGGCACATGCTGAGCAAGGGGCAGGTCGAGCAGCGGGGGCGTTGGCCGGTGCACACGTGCTTGCCAAAGGGCACCAGCAGGCGGTTGATGTCCAGCCAGTAGCGGCGCGGGAGCCGTTCCTCCAGAGCCCGCATGGTAGTCTCGGGGCGTCGCGCCGCGACATACCCCCAGCGGTTCGTCACGCGGTGTACGTGAACGTCAACGCTGATGAAAGGCTGACCGCAGGCGATGCCGAGGACGAGGTGGGCGCACTTGGGGCCCACGCCCGCGAACGAACGCAGCACGGCCTCGTCGCAGGGGATCGCGCCGCCGTACGCCCGAACGGCGGCTTCGGCGATCCGGTGAATCTGTGGAGCCTTGGCCTCGAGGTAGGTGCAGGGGCGGATGAGGTCCTCGATGGTCCGTGGCGCGAGAGCGGCCATGGCCTCCGGGGTGCGCGCCAGCGCGAGCAGCCGGCGCGCGGCCACGAGGGTGACCTCGTCGCGCGTGCGGATCGAGATGATGCAGGCCACGAGCTGTGCGAACGGCGTATCGAACCCGTCCTCCGCCAGCTCAAAGAGCGCGGCTCTGGGGTACGGGCGCACCGCCTCGGTGACCAGGTGCATCGCGCGATCGATGTCAAAGGGTTCCTTGTCCATCACCGGCTCGCGCACTAGGTAGTGTTTGGAAAAAGGGCCGCAGCGTCGTTCTGAGCGTGGCGAGAAACCTTGTCGATGGGCGTCAAGGCTCGTCGCTTACGCTCGGGGCGACATCGTTACGACGTCGGGTGCATTCTTGAAACACGGCCTAACCCTTGAGGCCGGTAAGGCTGACGCTCTGAAGGAAGAACCGCTGCCCGATGAAAAAGATGACCAGGATGGGCAACATCACCACCACACTGGCCGCCATCATCCAGTTCCACAGGGGAATTCCCCCGCCACCGGCGCTAAACGTGGTCAGCCCGAGCTGGAGGGTGTAGAGGCGCTCGGAGTGGAGGTAGATCAGCGGGCCGAGGTAATCCTGCCAGGCGCCGTTGAAGGCAAAGATGGTGATGGTGGCCAGGGCCGGCCCCGAGAGGGGCATGATGAGCTGCCACCAGATGCGCACCTCACCCGCGCCGTCCAATCGGGCGGACTCGATGAGCTCCATGGGGATGCCCCGGTAGAACTGGCGCAGCAGGAACACGAAAAAGGCGTTGCCGCCCAACCATGCCGGCACGATGAGGGGCAGGAAGGTGTTCACCCAACCGATGCGCGAAAAGAGGATGTAGGTGGGGATGAGCGTCACAAAGCTGGGTAAGATCATGGTGGCCAGCACCAGCCCGAACAGGAAATCGCGTCCTGGCCAGTTGAGGCGGGCGAAGGAGTAGGCTACCGCTGATGTGGAGAGCACCGCGCCGATGGTGGAGAGGACGGTGATAATGAGCGTATTGCGCGTATAGACGCCGAACGGCGAGCTCCTCAGCGCATCCGGATAGTTCTCCCAGGCGATCGGGTCTGGGATCCACTGGGGACTAAAGACATCGGCGAGTGGTTTGAGCGAGCTCGAGATCATCCACGCCAGTGGCGCCAAGAAGAGGATCGCCACCGCCCCGAGGATCACGACGACGACGATGCTGCCCAAGAGGCGGCGCGTCGACACGCGCTCGGTCCACCCTACCCCGCGACTCTGCCGTGGTTCCCCGTCAATGGTAGCCATGGTCTCATCCTTACCCGGCGTAGTAGACCCACCGCGAGCTCAGCCGAATCTGAATGAGCGTGATGACGAGCACGATGATAAACAGGATCCAGGCCAACGCCGACGCAAAGCCCATCTGCAGCGACCGGAACCCGCGTAGGTAGAGGTACACCGCGTAGAAGAGGAGGGACTGGGCCGGATCCCCTGCCGTCGTGTGGGTGGTGATACTGACCACAAAGGCGGTGTTGAACACCTGGAAGGCCCCAATGATCTGGGTAACGACCTGGAAAAAGATGGTGGGCGAGAGCAGGGGGACGGTGATGTTGCGGAACTTGGCCCAGGTGCCTGCGCCGTCGATCTCGGCGGCCTCGTACAGGTGGTAGGGGACGTCCTGGAGGCCCGCCAGAAAGATCAGGATGGGGCTGCCGATGTACCACAGGCTCATGACGATGAGCCCTGGCTTGGCCCAAGTGGGGTCATAGAACCAGTTCGGGCCGCGGATGCCGAGCAATCCGAGCCCGCGGTTGAGCAGCCCCGCGGGGTTGAGGACCCAAATCCACAGGAATATCGCCGCCACCCCGGTGATGACGGTGGGAAGGTAGTAAATGGTTCGAAAGAGGCGCTTGCCAGGGATGGGATTGTTCAGCAGCACGGCAAAGAGGAGCGACAGCGCGATGACGATCGGCGTCTTGACGACGACATAGTAGAGCGTGTTATAGAGCGCGATGCGAAAGCGGTCATCCTGCAAAAAGATAAAGCGATAGTTGGCGATGCCGATCCATCGTGGTGCGCTCACAATGTTATAGTTGGTAAAGCTGGCATAGAGCGAGAACGCCATGGGCCCGACGGTGAGCGCCAGGAAGTGGATGATCCAAGGCAGTGCAAAGAGGTATCCGACGATCGCTTCGCGCCGCCAGTGCGTAACGAGACGAGACTGTGGTCGGGCTGCTGCCTCCGCTTCCGATGGCTTCACGGGCTTGGCCTCCTCGATGCAAGGCGCGGGGCGGCAATGCGCCCCGCGCCTGTTGCCGTTAGCGATCGCTAGCCTCGCGCGCGGGCGATCTCTTCCTCCGCCCGGCGCTGAGCGTCGCCAAGGGCCTCCTGGGGTGTCATGGCGCCACTGAGCACGGCGTCGACCGCCGGCCCCAGCACCTCGAGCATGTTGGGGTAGAAGGGGTTAAAGACGCCCGGGCGCCCATAGTCCATCGCTTCGATGAAAAAGCTCCACCGCGGATCCGCGTTGAGCACCGCATCGTTGCGTGCCAGCTCCTGCACCGTGGGCACGGCGTAGGTATCGCGCGCCCAACTCGCTTGCCCGACATAGACGGCACACTTGGCAAACTCCCACATGGCCTCGGTCTGCTGCGAGCCACGGGGATTGGTGAGGGCAAAGCCACCCGACAGCGCCACGGGCTCGTGCCCGGGGGCGGGTGGGATGGCGCCCAAGCCATAGCCTAGGTTCTCGCCTTCCTCGGTGCTCAGGTTGGGGTTAAAGAAGTTGAGGAATGAGGTGTACCCCTGGATGTCGACCAACGACGACATCTTGCCGGACATGAAGCGGTCCTGCAGGCCCGGAGGTCCAAAGGTTCCCTGGAAGGCGTCCACGTTCTCCTTGCCGTAGCGGTCACTCCACTGTTGGATCCACGCCAAGGTCTCAACGTTCTCGGGGGCGTTGATGGTGGGCGTCCCGTCCTCTAGCTGCCACTCCCCGCCGTTACACCACGCCCACTGGTCGAGTCCGATGTTGCCAATGAGGGGATGAAAGCCCATCCGCTCGATACTGCCGTTCTCGGCGATGCTATCGAGGGCGTCTGCGGCGGTCCATAGCGCATCCCAATCGGCCGGCGGCGTCTCGGGGTCGAGGCCGGCGTCGGCGAACTGGGCTTTGTTATAGTACAGCACGCGGATGTCCGTCTCGTAGGGAAGGCCGTACAGGTTGCCCTCCACGTTGGCCTGTGCCCAGGCATGGGGCCAGAAATCCGCCTCGGTGATGTTGTCGCGGTCGGCGAGCTCTTGCAGGTTGGTCATGATGTTGTTCTGGGCGCGGTCAAAGAGCTGCACGGTATCGACGAGCACATCCGGCATGCCGCTGCCGGCGGCAACAGCGGCGATGGCGCGCGTCCAAATGTCGCCAAAGGGCACAAAGGTCTCGGTGATCTGGATCTCGGGATAGTGCTCGTTGAACCCGGCGATGACGCGGCGGATGGCGTTGCGTCGCAGTGGCGACCCCCAAAAGTGCCAGAACTCGAGCTGTCCGCTGACGTCCGTCTGGCTGGTGTAAGGGAGTGGCGCCGTTTCTTGCCCGGTCTCTGGTAGGGCAGTGGGGCCGGCCTCAGGTGGCGGAGCGGTCTCGCCGGCGGCCGGCGGGGTCGTGTCGACGGGGGGTTCCGTGGCTTCGGGCGCTGCTCCCGGCACGGGAGTAGTTACGGGTGTACACGCCTGGATGATTGGGACGGCGATGGCGGCAAGCGCGGCGCCGACGAACTGTCGACGGCTGAGGTAGAACTTGCCAGTCATGGTCCCTCCTGTAAAGGTTACCGACGTTTATTATTTACAAAGTCACCCTATTTACACCTCAATTATAGCGTGAGTTGAGGGGCCGGTCAAGCAAACTCGGGCGGGCGGCTCAGCAGGCCAGCGCCTGCCCACCGTCCTGCGCCACCGATGAGGCTATGGAGCGCGAGGCGGCGATTGCCCTGAGATGGGAGGCTTGCATGTCGCTGCTGATCGGGTACACTGGGCGCAGCCCGCCGACCGGGGATTACCGCGGGCTCTAGCGACCGAGCAGAGGGAGGCATCATGGCACAAGGATCAGGGACGGTTCTGGCATACGTCGGCACCTACACCCGCAATGGGAGCAAGGGGATCTATTGCTACCGCGTGGACACCGAGACGGGAGCGCTCACCCTCCTCGGCACCACGAACGGAGTCCAGAATCCATCGTTCGTGGCGTTGCACCCTGGGGGGCGGTTCCTGTACTCGGTGAGTGAGGTCGGCGCGTCGGACGGCCGCCCCGGTGGGGCGGTGGCCGCGTTTGCGCTCGATCCGGTCAGCGGGGCGCTTACCCTCTTGGACCAGCAGTCGTCGATGGGGAGTGGACCCTGCCATGTGAACGTGGATCACACGGGGCGCTACGTGTTCGTGGCCAACTATGGCAGTGGCAGCGCGGCCATGCTCCCGATTCAAGAGGACGGCAGCCTCGGGCCCGCCTGTGATTCCCACCAGCATGAGGGCTCCAGTGTGGTTCCCCGTCGCCAGGAGGGGCCCCATGCCCACTCGGCCAACCTGGCGCCCGACAACCGCTTTGTCTTTGTCTGTGACCTGGGCCTGGACCGTGTCTTGGCCTATCGGCTCGATCTCGATGGCGCCAAATTCCCGCCCAATGATCCTGCCTGGGGAACATTGCATCCCGGTGCTGGGCCGCGCCACATGACGTTCCATCCGTCGGGCGAGTACGCGTACGTGATCAACGAGCTCGATTCGACCATGACCGTCTTTGCCTATGACGGCGCTCGCGGCGCGCTGGAAACGATCCAGACGATCACCACGCTGCCCGAGGGATTCGAGGGCACGAGCTATCCGGCGGATGTGCACATCTCGCAGGATGGGCGCTTCCTCTACGGCTCGAACCGTGGGCACGACAGCATCGTGACCTATGCCGTCGACGCCGCCACCGGCAAGCTGACGGTGGTCGGGCACACGTCCACCTTTGGCGAGTTCCCGCGGAATTTCAACATCGATCCCACCGGGCGCTGGATGTACGTGGCCAATCAGAACACGAACAATATCGTCACTTACCGCATCGACGCCGCCTCGGGCATGCCCGAGCCTACGGGTGAGCAGCTCGAGGTTCCCATTCCGGTGTGCATCCAGTTCCTGACGGTGTAGCGACGGCACGAGGTAGTGGCTGGAAAAAGGGCCACAGCGTCGTTCTGAGCGTGGCGAGAAACCTTGTTGATGGGCGTCAAGGCCCCCCGCTTACGCTCGGGGCGACAGCGTTTCTACGTCGGAAGTATTCGTGAAACACGGCCTAGGCGCCTCAGCGTAACGCACAGCGCTCACCAGCGGTGGGCGTTCCGAGGCAGCACCGCCTCGCAAGCAACTGCACATCGGGCGACCACGGAAAGGAGCGCCTTTCTGCCTAGAGAAAGGCGCTCCTTCTCTGTATCTCTGTGGCGCGTGCTCTCCGCAGAGCCGCGGGCTAGCCGCGCGGCCACGGGACAAAGATGCCACTATCCTGGAAGGGGTAGCGACGCACGGCGTCCTCGTCGAGCTCGATCCCCAGGCCCGGGCGCTCGGGCACGTCGATAAAGCCCTTGTCCACCGGGATGGGGCAATCCACCAGCTCAGTGAGCATCGGGTTATGGATCTGCTGCGTTTCGAGCATGACGCGATTCGGGATGGCGGCCACGAGGTGCGCGTTGGCCGCGTGGGCGATGGCGTTGGTCCAGCTATGGGGGATGCAGGGCAGCCCCTGCTCGTGGTAGAGGCATGCCAGCCGGTAGGCGCGCGTGAGCCCGATAAAGCTCGCGTCGGGCTGGACGATGGCGTACGCCCCCGCCTTGAGCAAGGCCTGGTGCTGCTGCAGGCTATTCACGCTCTCTCCCCCCGAGATGGGCACGGTGGTACGGGAGCGGATTTCGCGGTAGGCGCCCGCGGCTCCATGGGCCCAGATGGAGACAGGCTCCTCGAACCAGCGGGCGCGCAGGTCCTCGAGGATGTGCGCCACCTCGAGCGCCTCGGGCACGTTGCGGAGACGGCAGTTGGCGTCCAGCATGAGGTCCATGTCGTCGCCCATCGCCGCCCGCACCTTGGCCAGGTGGGCGCCAAAGCGCGCCGGCGTCATATCGCACAGGCCCCAGGCGCTGCCGATGCGCATCTTGAACGCCGTGAACCCGTTGGCCTTGTGCTCCAGGACCTCATCGATCACCTGATCGGGCTTGTCGAACCAGTTGTAGCCCACGCCGCCGCTGGCGTAGGTGCGAATCCGCTGCGGCTGCACGTCGCCGTCGGTCGCTAGGAGGCGGAACACCGGCGTCTCGGTGGCCTTGCCGACGATGTCCCATAGCGCGCAATCGATGGCCGCCAGGGCACTGTTCACCCGGGCGTCGGCGGTGTGCACCGTGAGCTTTTCCACATCGAATGGGTTGCGCCCGATAAAACGCGCCTCCAAACGCCGGATGATCGCCTCCAGGCCGGGGCAATCGCCCCATGGGTGGGCCTCGCCCAGGCCGGTGATCCCCTCATCTGTCTTGACCCGGACGATGACGGCGTTGAACCGCACGCCCTTCAGATCGCAATCCCACTGTCCTCCCCACCAACTGTGTTCCTCGGGAAAGGTGTACGAGCACAAGAACGTGTCGAAACCGGTGATCCGCATGCTGTGAGTCCTCGCTTCTGTAGATGTATGAGCCCGATAGCGCGGGCACGCGGACGGGCTCGGGCGATAACGACCAACAGGATGGTGGCCTAGGTGGTGCGGTGGCGGGTATCCCCCGCGACGGCGCGGGCGGTCTCCAAGGCCTTGAGGACGCTGCGCTCGCCCTGCTCCAGGTGCTGCTGCAGCGTAAGCGCCGCCACCTCGGCATCCCCTTGGGCGATGACGGCGTTGAGCTCCTCATGCCCGCGGACGCTGCCGATGGCGGTGCTGCTGTCCCAGACGCGCTCGGTAAACGCCTCCCCGGGGGTGGCGTACCACAGGTTCAGCATCATCAGGGAACCAATGCCGCTGGCGAGGAGGTCCCACATGCGCAGGAGCAGCGGCATCCCCGCCATTTGCACGATCTGCCGATGGAAGTGGTACTGCGAGCTGTAGAACGTCTCGATGTCGCGGTGGCGGATGGAGCGCATCGTCTGGCGGACGTGTTCCGCCAGGGCCGCCAAGTGTTCCGGCGTCCGGTGTTGGACGGCGCGCTGCACGGCATAGCCCTCGAGGAGGCGGCGCATCTCGTAGCGCTCATGGATGCTCTCGGGGGTGATCTCGAGCACAAAGGCGCCCTGGCGAGGGAGGATCTCGACGAACCCCTCATGCTCGAGTTTGGCGATGGCCTCACGGATCGGGCCGCGACTGACCCCCATCTTGGCGGCCAGGTCCGTCTCGATGAGGTGCTGCCCCGCTGCCAGCTCGCCCGACAGGATGAGCGTGCGCAGCCGATCGGCCACCGTCTGGCTGAGGGGCTGGTGCGAAATGGCGTACGCTGCTGAGCTGTTACCCATGCCCTGTTCCGTTCCTTGCCTGCTGCGACCACCGCGGCGCTGCCGCATCAGGCCTCGAAATGCTGATAGATCTCGGACTTGGTCAGCTTGCCGGCGGCGACTTCCAACGTCAGCTGGTAGAGCTCTGCGCCCATCTCCTGGATCGTCTTTTCGCCCCGGATGACGGGGGTGGCGTCCAGGTCGGCATTGTCGGCGATGAGCTGCATGCGCTGCGGGTTGGCGATCACCTTGATCACCGGGATGAGGCCGCCGGTGGTGGAGCCGCACCCGGTGGTAAAGTAGCTGAGGTGCGCGCCGCAGGCGGCGAACTGGTTGATCCCCTCGGGGTCGCCGTGGAAGGTGCCCGAGCCGGGCTCGCCCACCTGTACCCAGTAGCCCTTCCGCGGTGGGCACTCGTACGTCTTGAGTACGCCCTGCAACGGCTTGGTGCCCGACTTGGACAGGCAGCCGTATGATTTCTCTTCGATGCTGGTGAGGCCGCCGAGGATGTTGCCATAGCCCCACGAGAAGCGGCCCAAGGCAAAGCTGGCGCGTTCCGCCTCCTCGATCGCCTCGCGGATGTCGCGGGCGGCCTCCTCGTTGACGGCACGCGCGGCGAGCACGTCGGCACAGCCGAGGAGCTCCGAGGTCTCGGAGTGCATGTAGGTACCACCGGCCTCGATGAGCAGGTCCGCCGCGACGCCGGTGATGGGGTTCGATGCTAGGCCGGATGTCGCGTCGGAGCCGCCGCACTCTTGACCGACAATGAGGTCGGCGGGCGTCATCTTGACGCGCTCGGCGATGGAGGCGTGCTGCAGGAGCCGGACGAGGATGCGCGAGCCCTTTTCGATGGTCTTGAGGTCGCCGCCCTCCTCGTTGATCTTGATGGCCTCCACCGGCTTGCCCGACTTGGCGATTTCTTCGGCGATCATGTAGGCGTCGGCGCCCTCGCACCCCAGGCCCACCACCAAGGCGCCGGCAAAGCTCGAGTGCTTGCCGAGGGCCGTCACCTTGTTGAACGGGGCCTGGCGCAGGCCACAGCCGCCCGGTATGCCGAACAACTGCGTGCCGACGGGAAAGAGGTCACGCAGCTTTTGGGCGACGACCATGGAGCAGTGCACGCTATAGATGATGGCCACGTGGTTGCGGATGCCCACCTGTCCGTCGGGCCGCAAGTAACCCAGGATCTCCACGAGAACCCCCTTTCGTTGGTGGCGTTAGGCCTGCAGGCCGTACGTGTCGTTGTGGAACCCCCAGCGGTGGCTGCGGCAGTTGTGCACGTGCACCCACTCGCCGGCACGAATGGCGCACAGCGCCTTACCGATGGGCATGCCGTACTTGAGGATCTCTTCCCCCTCGGCGATGTCGCGCAGGGCGACCTTGTGGCCGAAGGCGATGTCCTGGACGAGGACGACGTCCACCACGCGCTCGTCGAGCCGGGCGGTCACCTGTTCAGACGCCTCGAGGTCCGTTAGGGCCGTGGCGACGTCATCTTGGGGATGCATCAGGATCACCTTGTTCCTCACGTGCCTTTCCTCCTGTGTGGTGGGGGGCGGCTGAGGATGCGCCGCCTCGATAGTGTTTGGAAACGGGCCACAGCGTGGTCCTGCGCGTGGCGAGAAGCCTTGTCGATGGGCGTCAAGGCCTGTCGCTGACGCTCGGGGCGACATCGTCTCTACGTCGGCTGCATTTTCGAGACACGACCTAGCAGAGTGCGCAGCCGTCGATGTGTTGACTGTTAACAATCTACACGGCAGCCCGATCATAGCATGGGCGGAGCAGCGTGTCAATGCGCTTGCGGGACGATTGTGCCTCTGTCGGGCGGTCTGGGCATGCGTCGCACGGGGTGAGGGCGCGTGCCCCATCGAGGGCACCGAGGGCCGACATCCAGACGGAGCGCGTGGTGGCCGGGGAATGCGCGGCAGCACGTGCTCCGCCTGGGCGCGGTGCGTGGGGCTTGTGCCACCCAAGGTCCGATCGCGCGAGGGCTGGACGACGCTACGGCTTTTGATTCGCGTCTGGCGGACGGGCGTGGGGTGGGCGCCGCGTCGGCTGGGGATGGCCGCTCTCGTCTCTGTTCACACTACCCCGATTGGCGCCATTGCCACGATCGCCGCGATCGTGCCGCTCGTCACGATCGTCATGATCGTCACGAGCGGCGTCGTTGTCGCCATCGCCGCGTCTTTCCGGCGGGCCGGCGTGGGGTGGGCGTCGCGTTGGCTGGGGATGGCCGTCCTCATCCCGATTCACCGCGCCGCGGGACGCCGCCGTAGGCGCGACGGCGGCGGGCGGTCCTCCGCGTGTCCGTTCTTCGGGAGTCTTCTGACGCGGACCGCGCTCGGGATCCGGGTCCGCCGGTGTGCGCGCCCGCTTGTCGTGCCCGGGCGGCGTCGACGGCGATGGGTTCTCCGGGCGCCCCGCAGGGGGGCCCGGCTCCTGGGGCCGGCCAGG
>DUUT01000041.1 GCA_012841405.1 Chloroflexota bacterium | reverse complement strand
GGCGCAAGTCGCCCAAGCGCGGCCGTGTGGAGGAGGTCTTTGCCGAGCTGGTGCGCTTCCCCGCACTCATCCACCACCCGCACTTTGCGCTGGAGGTGTTGTTGACGCGCGAGGAGGAGGTGCGCTGCGATGACGGCCAGGGAAGCTGGCGGCGCCAGGGGTGGAGCATCGTCGATCGCCGGCTGCTCGGCGTGGACGCGCGCATCCGCCTCGACAGCGCCGCCGATCTGTGCGCCCTCCTGCCGACGGACCTGCCCCAGCCCTTCACCACGCAGGACCTGGCCACGGCGTTGGGCATACGCCGCCGGCTGGCGCAGCAGATGGCCTACTGCCTGCGGGAGATGGGGGCCATCGCCGTGGTGGGGCGAAAGGGGAGGGCGTGGTTGTATCGGCAGTGAGACGTTGCCTGTCATCCTGCATCGTGCCACAATGTAAGTATAGTGTGCATACAGGAGGTGATCATGCGGCGCACCCTGTTTCGGACGGGCAACAGCATTGCCGTGTCGCTACCCCGAGATGCGCTGGACAAGTTGGGGTGGTCGGAGGGGTCGGAGGTCTCGGTCGAGCTCGATGAGGAGCAGGGCAGGATCCTCATTGCGCCGCCGCCACGCGTCCCCGGAGTGGATGAGACCTTTGCCAAGCAGTTGGATGCGTTCATCGAGGAATACCGTTCAGCACTAGAGGCTCTGGCGCGCTAGTGGAATACCTCACTGCGCAGCAGATCCTGTACATCCACGCTCGCGTGATCGCTGAAACCGGGGGCGCCCATGGCGTCAGGGATCTGAGGGCGCTACAAGCGGCCGTTGCACGCCCCCCGGCGACATTCGCGTGCGAGGATCTGTATGGCGACACGTTCGCCAAGGTCGTCGCTCTCTTTGAATCCTTGATCCTGAACCGCCCATTCGTGGATGGCATCAAGCGAACGGCGGTTACTGCTGCCGCGCTTTTCCTGCTACGCAACGGGTTCCGGCTCGAGTGCCCGTCAGACGAGCTGGAGGCTTTTGCTCTGGCGGCGGCGGGTGGCGAGCTGAGCCCTCGCGAGATGGCGGACTGGTTTCGGCGCTATGCCGTTCCTCATGGTGGGGATTCTGCCCACAGCACTCGCGGCTTCTACTGAGTCGCACACGTTCGAGTTGACAGCGCCCCGCTATCCGGCGTATACGACTCGCAGCGGCCACCATCCGTGGCTGCGACAGCCCCCCCTATGGCCTCGTCACAGTGACATATCGCCACAGGAGCAACACTCATGGCCACCACACCCGGGTTTTCCACGGACGAACTGCGTGCCACGGGGCGCCCCTCGATCTATGAGGGGCAACAACTGCGCGAAATCGCCTTCCCGCTGGGCGGCATCGGCACCGGCTGTGTGTCCCTCTCGGGCCTCGGCGAGCTCGTGGATTGGGAGATCTTTAACCGCCCCAACAAGGGAACGCGGCTGCCCTACACCTTTGTCTCCCTCTGGGTGCAGCCCGAGGGGGGCGCGCCGCTCGCGCGGGTGGTGCAGGCACCACCGATGCCTCCCTATAGCGGCGAGGGTGGCGGCGCCTACCGTGGCTTTGGCTTTGGCGTCACTCGGGAGAGCGGCGCCGGGCTCCCCCATCTGCGGGGGGCCACCTTTTGCGGCGAGTTCCCCTTTGCCGAGATCGTCTTTGACGATCCCACGCTCCCCGTGGAGGTGCGCCTCGAGGCGTACAGCCCCTTCATCCCACTGAACCCTGATGATTCGGGCATCCCCATCGCCGTGCTGCGCTACCACGTGCGCAACCGTACGGACCGCCCCGTGGCGCTCACCCTGGCGGCCAACGTGTTCAACCCCCTCGGCTACCCCGGCACCGGCCCCTTCTATGGCGCTCACCTCGGTGGGAATCTCAACGCCTTTGTGCAGGAGGGTGCGCTGCTCCGCGGCATCGCCTGCACGTCGACGTCGCTGTCGCCGGAGGATCCCGCCTACGGCAGTCTGGCCCTCACCACCACCTGGCCCGAGGTGACGCACCAGGCCTGCTGGCTGCGCAGCGGCTGGTTCGACATGATGCACGAGTTTTGGGATCACTTTGCCGCCACCGGCACCCTGGAGCCGCGTGAGCTGGGGCCGTCGCAGCCGGGGCAGAGCGACGTCGGCACCCTCGGCCTGCGCGCCGCGCTCGCGCCGGGGGAGGAGGTGGTGCTGCCCCTGGCCTATAGCTGGTACTTTCCCAACTTCTCCAAGTACTGGGCCGCCACCGGTAGCGGCGCCTGCGCCTGTGGGGAGGGCGCGGTGTGGCGCAACTATTACGCCTCCCAGTGGGAGGATGCGGTGGACGTGGCCCGCTACTACTATACCCACGAGGAGCGCCTCTACGCCGATACGAGACGCTTTCACGATGCCCTCTTTGCCTCGACGCTGCCGCCCTACGTGCTCGATGCGCTGTCGAGCCAGGCATCGATCCTCCACAGCCCCACGGTGTTGCGCCTTACCGACGGCACCTTCTATGGCTTTGAGGGGTGCCACTGCGACAGTGGCTGCTGCGAGGGATCGTGCACCCACGTGTGGAACTATGCCCAGACGGCGGCGTTCCTCTTCCCCTCCCTCGAGCGCTCGATGCGTGACGCCGACTATACCTACAACCAGCGCGACGATGGGCGCATGTGCTTCCGGCTGCAACTCCCCCTGGGGACTTCCCATTGGAATTACCACGCCGCGGCGGACGGGCAGATGGGCGGGGTGCTCAAGGTGTACCGCGACTGGCTCCTCAGTGGCGACGACGCCTGGCTGCGGAGGCTGTGGCCCCGGGTGAAAAAGGCGCTGGAGTACGCCTGGGTAGAGTGGGATCCCGACCGCGATGGCGTGATGGAGGGGGTGCAGCACAACACCTACGACATCGAGTTCGTCGGCGCCAACACGATGATGGGCACCTTTTACCTCGGCGCCCTGCGCGCGGGAGAAGAGATGGCGCGCTACGTGGGCGACGAGGCGGCCGCCGCCGCCTATCGCGCCTGCTTTGACCGCGGGCGCGCGCGCATGGAGCGCGAGCTGTACAACGGCGAGTACTATATCCAAAAGGTGGATCTGGAGACGGCGCCCAAGTACCAGTACGGTGAGGGGTGCCTGTCCGACCAGGTGATCGGCCAGTGGTTCGCCCACATCGTGGGGCTGGGGTACCTCCTGGACCCCGCCCACGTGCGCAGCGCCGTGGCCGCCATCCATCGCCACAACTGGCGCCGCGATTTCTGGGAGCACGCCAACCCCCAGCGCATCTATGCCCTGAACGATGAGCAGGGGTTGCTGCTCTGCTCGTGGCCGCGGGGCGGCAGGCCCCAGTTCCCCTTTGTCTACTCCGATGAGGTGTGGTGCGGCATCGAGTACCAGGTGGCCAGCCACCTCATCTACGAGGGACTCGTGGATGAGGGGCTGATGATCATCAAGGGGCTGCGGGCGCGCCACGACGGCGTGCGGCGCAACCCGTGGAACGAGTTCGAGTGCGGCAGCCACTATGCCCGCTCCCTGGCCTCCTGGTCGCTGCTCACGGCCCTCTCGGGCTATCGCTTTGACCTGCCCCGGGGGATCATGGGCTTCTCACCGCGCCTGAGCCCCGAGAACTGGCAGAGCTTTTGGTCCGCCGGCACGGGGTGGGGCGTCTTTAGCCAGCGGCGCCACAATGGCCGTGCCGAAGCGAGCCTCGGCGTCGAACAGGGCAGCCTGGCGTTGCGCGAGCTGCTCCTCGGCAGCATCGGGGAGGCGCGGGAGGCGCAGGCCGCCCTGAACGGCGATACCCTCGCGGTCACCGTCACCCCGCGCGGTGACGGTGTAGCCCTGCAGTTCCCCGACGGCGTGACGATCACCGCGGGGCAGATCTTGTGGGTGTCCCTACAGCGCTAGGGCGTGTGTGGAAAAGGGCCGCAGCGTGGTTCTGAGCGTAGCGAGACACCGTGGCGAGGGGCGTCAAGGCCCCTTTCTTACGCTCGGGGCGACATCGCTACGACTTTGGGTGCGTTTTTGAGACGCGGCCGCGCACGGCGCGACGACGTCCTGTGGTGTGCCGCAGGCACTATGCGGGGAGAGGCTCTGGCACGTACGTGCCAGAGCCT
>DUUT01000040.1 GCA_012841405.1 Chloroflexota bacterium | reverse complement strand
TCACGGAGCCGAGGGTCTCGACGGCGGGCAGCTTGCGGATGAGGGCGTTACGTCGCACCATGCGCTGCGCGCCGAGGGCCAGGGCGATGGTGACCACGGCGGGCAGGCCCTCCGGCACGGCGGCCACGGCCAGGCTCACGGCCACGAGGAACATCTCCTCGACCTCGCCGCCCTGCCACAGCCCGATGCCAAAGACGATAATGACCAGGAACAGCGCGCCCACCGCCAGCCACTTGCCGAGCTCGGCCATGCGCCGCTGCAAGGGGGTCTTTTCTTCCGCGACCTCTTGCAGCAGGTCAGCGATCTTGCCGAGCTCGGTACGCATGCCCGTCCCCGTCACGATGCCCATGCCCCGGCCATAGGCCACCGCCGTGCCCATGAACAGCATGTTGCGCCGATCGCCGAGGGGGATGTCCTCCCCCTCGATGGTGGCCGAGGTCTTGTCGACGGCGACGGACTCGCCGGTGAGGGCGGCCTCCTCAACGCGCAGGTTCACCGCGTCGCTTACCCAGGCGTCCGCCGGCACGCGGTTGCCCGCCTCGAGCACAATGATGTCCCCTGGGACGAGCTGTGTCGCCTCGATCTCGCGGACCTGGCCGCTACGGCGCACCCGTACCGTGGGCACAGCCAGCTCTCTCAGTGCCGCGATCGCGCGCTCGGCGCGATACTCCTGCACAAAGCCGAGGATGGCGTTCAGGATGACGATCACCATGATGATGATGGCGTCGGTCGTCTCGCCGATGAGGAACGAGACGATGGCGGCGACGATCAGCACGAGCACCATGATCTCGGTGAACTGGGCCAGCAACACGGCCAAGGGGCTGCGGAGGCCCCGCTCCTCCAGCTCGTTGCGCCCATACTGCTCGAGGCGCTGCGCGATCTCCTCCGGACTGAGGCCCTCCGGCGAGGTGCGCAACGCATCGTATACCTGTGCGCGATCCATCGCGTGCCAGGCAGCCATTACCAGGGTCTCCTCGTACCACGCGAGTGTGCCGGTGCAAACAAAAACGCCCCAGGCCTTGGCCCGGAGCCTAGGTGCTCACCGTCTGTGGTTGTCGCCAGGAATGGGGCTCATCGACCAGGCTCCTCGCCGCGCGGCGAGCACGCCCCACGCATCCACGCCCCGCTCCATTGCGGCTCATGCGCTGCATCACGATCATGCGATCGATATTCTATATCTCTAGACTAGCACCGACGCGGGCGGGCGTCAATGGCGACGCCGGCCACGAGCAGCGTGCACCGCGCGGTGCGCCCCGCATGCGTGGGCGCTGCGTGCAGATGACAGGGCCTCGATTGGTCGGTCCTACCGCCTACGGCTATACTGATGGCACATCGTGCCGCAGAGCACTCTGGCAGGCGTGCGGCGCAGGGAAGGCAGGATGATCATCGGTCACCAAGGGATCGAGGCGTGCGGCGAGCACCAATGACGACTCTCCGCTCCTATCGCAAGGATCTCGACTACTCCTATACCATCGGCGTGTTCCCGACGCTCGAGCTGCTGACGCACCGGCCGGAGCAAGTGATCCGCGTCCTGGTGAGCTCGCGCGGCGAGGCGAACGCGGGGGTGGCCAAGGTGCGCGCCATCTGTGCCGAGCGCCGTATTGCCCTCGTGCAAGCGGATCGCCAGGTCGAGCGGCTTGCCGGTAACGCCAAGAGCTATGTCGTCGGCGTGTTCACCAAGTACGAGGCGCCCTTGGACCCCGCCGCCAACCACGTCCTGTTGGTGAACCCGTCGGACGCCGGGAACCTCGGCACTATCATCCGCACCATGCTGGGGTTTGACGTCACCAACCTGGCCATTGTGACGCCCGCCGTCGACCTCTTTGCCCCGCGGACGCTGCGCGCCGCCATGGGCGCCACCTTTCAGCTTGCCTTCGCGCATTTCGACGACATCGGCGCCTATCGCGCCCTCTTTGGCCGCCACCACCTCTACCCCCTGATGACCGATGGCGCGATTGACCTCCCCCACGTGACATTTCGCTCTCCCTACACCCTCATCTTTGGCCCCGAAGGTGCCGGCCTGGGCGCAGCGTACCAGGCCCTCGGCACGACGGTGCGCATTCCCCAGAGCGGCCGCATCGATAGCCTCAACCTGGCGGTGTCGGTCGGCATCGCGCTCTATGCGGCGACCCGTTCCCCCAATGTTTGGTAACTGCAACCCTATCCGGCATAATGGTATCTAATGAGGTAACGCACAACGCGTAACGGTTCGAGGGAGGCGTGCTCCTCGGGCCGGTGCTGGCCCAAGGAGGATACCATGCAGATCGTTACCGATAGTGGCACCGATGCCGGCCTGGTGGCCGAGAACCTGGACGAGCTGAACGTCCGCATCGTCCCCCTCGTCGTCACGCTCGATGACGCCACCTTCCGCGAGGGGGTCGATATCACCCCCAGCGCGTTCTATCGGCTCCTGGAGGATGCCGAGAGCCTGCCGGTGACCTCCCAACCCTCTGCGGGCGATATCGCGGCGGTGTATCGCCGGTTGGCCGTCACCGACCCTGATATCCTCTCGATTCACATCTCCTCGGGGCTGAGCGGCACCCTCAACGCGGCGCGAGCCGCCGCCGCGTTGGTGCCCGAGGCCAACGTCACCCTGGTGGATACCAAGACCCTCTCGACCCCCGCCGGATGGCAGGTGGTGGCCGCCGCGCGGGCCGCGCGGGCGGGCTGGCCGATCGAGCAGATCCTGGCGCTCTTGGGCCGCATTCGGGCCGCCACCGAGGCGAACTATACGCTCAGGGACCTCAAGTATCTGATCCATGGCGGCCGCATCAGCCACATGAAGGGGCTGATCGCTTCGCTCCTCAACATCAAGCCGGTCATCGGGGTCGAGAAGGAGCGCGGCACCTATGTGCAGTTGGGGATGGCGCGCTCTTTCAAGGGGGCCGTCAAAGAGCTGGTGGCGCAGATGGAACGCCAGCATGCGCCGGGGAGCGCCCTGCGCACCCAGGTGGTCTATGCCAACGATCCCGCAGCGGGCGCCATGTTGCGCGATGCGGTGGATCGGCGCTTTGACTGTACCTGGCTGCCTATGGGGCCCCTTTCTCTCGTGCTGGGCGCCCACACCGGGCCCTCGATGATCGGCGTCGGCTATGCTCCCGAGGCCGTGTTTGCCGATGTGCCCTAGCGCGCTCGGAGGGCGCCTACGGTGCGCCTGCGGTGCGTGCCACGCTGGCGCGCCCGCCATCCCTGGAGGTAGCGCCTCGTGCCCGACGCCCGTCGTCCGGCCACCCGTTGGCCGCGGTGCCCTTTCGGGAGCACCGCGGCCTCCTCGTCGCCGCGTCCCTAGCGCCAGGTAGCGCTCCTCAATCTGGCGATTCTCGACTTTTGTCACAGATTGTTTGCCCCCTCTGTGGTAGGTTGGTGACAGATGACCACCGCGTATGGCCTGGGTGCCATACCGCCAGAGGAGGTAACCGATGAAGATCATTGACGCGCTGACCGCCCCAGAGGGTCCCAATCCCCATGGTGTGAGCGCTCGTGGCGTGCACGTCAACGAGCACGTCCAGGTGGTGCTGATCACCCTGCAGCCGGGGGAGGCGCTCAAGCTGCACGTCACGCCGGTGGACGTGTTCTTCTATGCGCTGGAAGGGCGCGGCATCGTCGAGATCGGCGGCGAGCGCGCCGAGGTCGGCCCGCACACCCTGGTCGACAGCCCCGCCCGCATCCCGCATCGCCTGCTCAACGAGGGGGAGGAGGTCTTTCGCTGCCTGGTCGTCAAGACGCCGGCCCCGAAAGAGCCCACCAAGCTGCTCTAGGTAGTGTGTGGAAGAAGGACCACAGCGTCGTTCTGAGCGTGGCGAGAAACCTTGGCGATAGGCGTCCAGGCCCTTCGCGTACGCTCGGGGCGACATCGTTACGACGTCGGGTGCATTTTCGCAATACGGCCTAGCGTACGGCATCTTGAGTGCGGTGGCTGGAGGGAGGCGGATCTGGCGGGTGCGAGCGCGCACCCGCTACCCCCTCGGGGAGCAGCGAGTCCTGAGCCGCGCAGCGGCCGCATCCGCCTCCCATCGCGCAAAGACGGACGTCACGATGTCCACACGGCAGGTCGTATTTGCCCCATTCCCTTTCTGCATGATCTGTTCGCCGTGCTATGGATCGGCGGGCTGTTTGCCCTCGCCGTCATCGTGCTGATGGTGGCCGTGGCCCTGCTGCGCAGCCGAGCGCTCGGCGACACGGCGGCACCGCCACGCCCGGCACGGGAGCGACTCAAGGGCGCCCTTCTCTACCTCAACCTGGAGCTCGGCGTGTTGGTCCTGCTCCTCAGCGGGATGAGCGCCGCCCTGGCCGCGGGCGCACCGCCGGTGTAGGTGACCGCGGCGCGGGCGGGCGCCATCGCCCTCTCCCACCTCGCCCACCGCCCCGGTGGTGGGGCTGCCGCGTGGCCCGGGATCCCTAGCCCGTACCGACGTACCCGGTCACGCCTTGCCTGCAGGGGCGTCTGTGGTACAATGAATGCCACCTGCCCGGTGCGTGGGGCGCAGGAGTGGCGGAGGCGGAACCCTCGCCAGAGGCCAAGGGATAGGAGATGACAGGGGATGACAGCCGGCACGGCCGCCAGGCGGCGATTGCGCCCGCCCTATGAGACGAGTCCGGCGACGTACCGTGCCCTGCGGCCCATCGTCGCGTTCATCATGAGCCTGTTCTACCGCTACGAGGTGGTGGGCCTGGAGAACGTCCCCTCCTGTGGCCCGATTCTCATCGCCGTGAACCACCTGCACCTGCTGGACCCCTTTGCCGTGGCCGCCCGCATCGACCGCCAGATCGTTACGCTGGCCAAGAGCGCCTGGCGCTCGAACATTATCGTCGGTGGTTTCCTCAGGCTCGCAGGAACCATCTTCGTGCGGCGCGGCGAGGTGGATCGGGAGGCGCTGCGTGCCTGCCTCCAGGTCCTGACGCAGGGCAAGGCGCTGGCCATCGCCCCGGAGGGCACCCGCAGCAAGACGGGCGCCCTGCAGCGGGCCAAGCCGGGCGTGGCCTACCTGGCGGCGCGCACGGATGCGGCCATCCTGCCGGTGGCCATCGACGGTACCCACCGCCTGCGGGACTGGCTGCGCCTGCGCCGTCCGGTGTGCCGCCTGATCATCGGCAAGCCGTTCCACCTGCCCCGCTCCGAGGGCAAACCCTCCACCGAGCAGCTCCAGGAGATGGCCGACGGGATCATGGTGCGCATCGGCGCCTTGCTGCCCGAGGAGTACTGGGGGGTCTATGCCGAGCGAATCGCCGCCGTTGTGGAACGGCCCCCCGAGCGAGGCGCGTAACGTGGGTGCACCCTCCGTGGACGAGCCCTCCGACGAGCGTCGCTACGCCATCGACATCCAGGTCGATCCTCGCTATGCCGACCGAGTGCCCGTCGCCGCGCTGGTCGAGGTGGCTGAGCGCGTGCTCGCGCGCGCCGCTCAACCGGCGGGAACGACGCTCGCGCTCGTCGTCACCGACGACGAGACGATTCGTAGCCTCAACCGCGCCTATCGGAAGGTGGACAGCGCCACCGATGTGCTCTCCTTCGCCGCGACGGAGGGCGAGGGGTTTGTGACCCCGGATGACGCGCCCCCCTATCTCGGCGACGTGATCATCGCCTTTCCCACGGCACAGGCTCAGGCGGAGGCCGAGGGCAAGCGGGTGGAGGATGCGCTGCGTCTGCTCGTGGTGCATGGCTGTCTGCACTTGCTGGGCTACGATCACGCCACGCCGGAGGAGGAGGCGACCATGTGGGCCCTTCAGGCCGAGATCCTGGCCGCCCCGGGGAAGGAGTGACCCCAGAGCCCTGGCATCACGGCACAGCATACTATTCCAGGAGGATCGTCCTTGAGAAGGCTGCTTTCGGGGAACCAAGCCCTGGCGCGAGGCGCCTGGAAGGCGGGGGTACGCGTTGCGGCCGGCTACCCCGGTACGCCCAGCACGGAGATTCTCGAGACCCTGGCCCCCATGCCGGGCGTCTATGCCGAGTGGAGCCCCAACGAAAAGGTGGCGTTCGATGTGGCCGTGGGTGCGGCCTATGCCGGCGCCCGCTCTATGGTCGTGATGAAGCACGTGGGGCTCAACGTGGCAGCCGATTCGCTGTTCTACGCCGCCATCACGGGGCTGGAGGCCGGCATGGTGGTGGTCGTGGCCGACGACCCGGGGATGCACAGCTCCCAGGGGGAACAGGACACGCGCCGCTACGCCAAGTTCGCCCGGGTGCCCTGCCTCGAGCCGACGGACAGCCAGGAGGCGAAGGACCTGGTCGGCGCGGCGTTCGAGCTCTCGGAGCAGTTCGACACGCCGGTGTTGCTGCGCATGACCACCCGGATCTCGCACGCCTATAGCGTCGTGGAGGTCGATGCCGAACGCCAGGGCCCACCAGCGTGCGAGCCGGGCACGTACCGCATCGATCCGGCCAAGTACGTCATGGTGCCGGCCAACGCGCGCCAGCGCAACCCCATCATGGAGGAGCGCATCCGTCGTTTGGCGGCCTTTGCCGAGACGTCGGCGCTGAATCGCGTCGAGATGGGTGACCGGCGCCTGGGGATCGTCGCCAACGGCATTGCCTACCAGTACGCCCGCGAGGTCTTTCCCGCAGCATCGTTCCTGCGCCTGGGCATGAGCTACCCCCTCCCCGCGCAACGGATCGCCGATTTCGCCCGGCAGGTCGAGCGACTGATCGTCGTCGAAGAGCTGGATCCCTTCATCGAGGAGGAGATCCGGCTCCTGGGTATCCCGTGTGAGGGGAAGAGCATCTTTCCCCTCGAAGGGGAGCTGAGCCCCGAGACGGTGCGCGAGTCCGCCATCGCCGCGGGGCTGCTGCCGGCAGCGTCCCGGCCTGCGCGCGTGACGCCCGAGCTCACGGCGCTGCCGGCGCGGCCGCCGATCCTCTGCCCCGGCTGCCCGCACCGCGGCGTGTTCAGCATCGCCCGCAAGCTCAAGCTGGTGGTGAACGGCGATATTGGCTGCTACACGCTGGGGTTCTTGCCGCCCCTCGGCGCCGTCCATTCCTGCGGCTGCATGGGGGCCAGCGTGGGCGTCGCTCACGGTGTGCGCAAGGCGGGCATCGCGCAGCGGAATATGGCCGTGATCGGTGACTCGACCTTTTTCCACAGCGGCATTCCCGCGCTGCTCAACACCGTGTACAACCGCAGCGCGACGATCACCGTGATCCTCGATAACCGCACCACCGCCATGACGGGGCACCAGCAGCACCCGGGCACGGGACTCACGTTGCAGCAGCAACCGACCCATGCCACCGCGATCGAACCGCTGGTGCGCGCGCTGGGCATCGCGCACGTGGCGATCATCGATCCCTACGACACGGCGGTGGTGGAGAGCACCCTGAAGGCGTTCATGGCGTTGGATGAGCCATCGGTGATCATCGCGCAACGCCCGTGCGCCCTGCTGCCCGAGGCGCGTCGCGCCTATCGGCCACTGCGCATCGACGCGTCCAAGTGCATCGCCTGCGGCGCCTGTCGACGGGTGGCCTGCCCGGCGATCCGTCTGAGCGATGAGGTCTATGCCAAGAACAACCGCCAGAAATCGGCCATTGATCCCCTGCTGTGCACCGGCTGCGAGATCTGTGCCCAGGTGTGCCCGGTGAACGCCATCCTCTTCCGCGCACAACTCGACGGGGAGCAGGGAGGTGCCGCATGAAGGCTATGACGCTGAACGTGGTGCTGGCGGGCGTCGGAGGGCAGGGCACGCTCCTGGCCGCCGACATCATGGCTCTGGTGGGCCTCGCTCAAGGGCTGGACGTGAAAAAGTCCGAGGTGCACGGCATGGCCCAGCGCGGTGGCAGCGTAATCAGCCACGTGCGCTGGGGCGCGCGCGTCCACTCGCCCCTCATCGCGCCCGGCGAGGTAGACCTGCTCATCGCCTTTGAGCGCCTCGAGGCGTTGCGCTACGCTGGGCTGTTGCGTCCCGATGGGGTGCTGCTGGTGAACGACTATCGCATCGTGCCGGTGACGGTCACCTCGGGCGACGGGCGCTACCCCGATGCCGAGGAGGAGGAGGCCGCCCTGTCGGATGCGGGGGTGCGCCGCTACCTCATCCCCGCCATGCGCATCGCCCAGGAGGTCGGCCAGGCGCGGGTGAACAACGTGGTGATGCTCGGTGCCGCGTCGGCGCTGGGCGATGTGCCCGTGAGCATCTGGCGCGACGTCATCAGCGAGCGCGTCCCCGAGCGCTTTGTCGCGCTGAACGAGCGTGCCTTTGCCGCCGGACGGGAGTGGATGGAGCGGGAACGGCACTGAGCCGCCGCGGTCGTGGGTGCGGGCGGTGGGCCCTGACGTGCCGAGGAGTCGTCCATGCTGGAGGTGAGATGCGACGCGATGGCAGGGCGCGCGATGCGCTGCGGGCGGTAACGCTCACACCGAACTATCTCGATTTCGCCGATGGCTCGGTGCTCTGCAGGTTCGGTCAGACGGTGGTGCTGTGCGCTGCGACCGTGCAGGAGAGCGTGCCGCCCTGGATGCTGGGGCGGGGCAGCGGCTGGGTGACGGGGGAGTACGCCATGTTGCCTGCCTCCACCGACACGCGCACGCCCCGCGAGACGCATGGCCTCTCGGGACGCACGCAAGAGATCCGGCGCCTCATCGGGCGCTCGCTCCGGGCGGCGGTGGACCTGAGGGCCCTCGGCGAGCGCAGCGTGATCGTGGATTGCGACGTCCTCCAGGCCGACGGCGGCACGCGCACCGCGTCAGTGACGGGTGGCTATGTGGCGCTCGTCCTGGCACTGCGGCGGCTCATTGCCTCTGGCGCCGTGCCCGCCAAGGTGCTGGCGCCTCCGCCGGTGGCGGCGGTGAGTGCCGGCATCGTCGGGTGCGAGGCGCTGCTGGACCTCGCCTACGAGGAGGACTCGCGCGCCGAGGTCGACCTGAACGTCGTCATGGACGGCGAGGGGCGCTTTATTGAGGTGCAGGGCACGGCAGAGGGGGCGCCCTTCTCGCGGCAGCAACTTGACGAGCTGCTGCGCCTCGCCGAGGCGGGGATCCGGCAGCTCCACGCCCTGCAGCGCGAGGCCCTCGAGGCCGCCTCGTAGGATCCGCAGACCGCACCGGCTTGAGGTGCGCGGGACCATCTGTGGACGCGTAGAACGCGTAGGAAGGGAGGTTGAAGCGTGACGCCAACGCGCGACGAGGCCTGGGAACTGCTCACGGAACACACCAAGAACCCCAGCCTGATCAAGCACGCCCTGGCGGTAGAGGCCGCCATGCGCGCCTATGCCGCGCACTATGGTGAGGACGTCGAGCTGTGGGGGGTGACCGGGCTGATCCACGATTTTGACTATGAAAAGCATCCCACCCTTGACGAGCACCCCATGGCGGGGGCCCGCATCCTCAAGGAGCTGGGCTGGCCCTCCGAGATCGTCACGGCGGTTCTGAGCCACGGCGTGGACACCGGCGTACCGCGGGACACGCTCATGGCCAAGACCCTCTATGCCGTCGATGAGCTCACCGGCCTGGTGACCGCCTGTGCGCTGGTGCGCCCGGACAAGAGCATCATGACGCTGAAGCCTCGGTCGGTGCGCAAAAAGTGGAAGGACAAGGCGTTCGCACGGGGCGTCAATCGGGAGGACATTGAGCAGGGCGCCGCCGAGTTGGGCGTCGATCTCAATGAACACATCGCCTTTGTCATCGATGCGCTCAAGCCGGTGGCGGCAGAACTGGGAATCGCCGGGGAGTCGTAATCGTCGGGGACCCCTCCGCGCCTACCCGGAGGGAGGTGCGCACCCCACTGTAGCGCACGAGCCCCATCCGCGGCCTGTGGGAGCCGTGTGGCCGCACGCGCGCCGCGCCCGTACGAGGGCCCTCTGCGCCAGGGGATGCTCCCGGTGCAGTCCCTGGAGGAGCAGACGGTTACGCCGAGCGACGCCTCTCCCTACCGGCATTGGCGGTCGGTGCCATCGCGCCCTGAGCATACTCGCGTAGAAACTCGGTGAGCAGCGCTACGCCCACGCCCGTCCCTCCGTGGGTGTGGTACGCTTTCGTCGGCTTGTCGACCCAGGCGGTGCCGGCGATGTCGAGGTGGACAAGCGGGTAATCCCCCACAAAGTCGGCCAGAAAGGCGCCGGCCGTGATCGAGCCCGCGGGCCGGCCGCCAAGGTTCTTGATGTCGGCGATCTCGCTTTTGATCATCTCGCGGTACTCGCTCCACAGCGGTAGCTGCCACACCCGCTCCAAGCACACCTCGCCCGCGTGGCGCATCTTGTCGGCTAGCTCCTGATCGGTGCTCATCATGCCGATGGCGTGGAGGCCCAGGGCGATGATGATCGCCCCGGTCAGGGTGGCGAGGTTGACGATGGCGGCAGGGTGATAGCGCTGAGCGTAGAACAGCGCGTCGGAGAGGATGATGCGCCCCTCGGCGTCCGTGTTGAGCACCTCGATCGTCTTGCCGCTCAGCGTCCGCACGATGTCACCGGGGCGATAGGCGGTGCTGCTCGGCATGTTCTCGGCCGAGGCGACGAGCCCCACGATGTGCAACGGAAGCTCCAGCTCGGCGGCAGCCTGCATGGCACCGAACACCGCCGCAGCCCCGCCCATATCCGATTTCATCGTTTCCATCGCCTCGGCCGGCTTGAGGGACAGGCCGCCAGAGTCGAAGGTCAGCCCCTTGCCGACGAGACAGATCGCCGGCCTGTCGTTGGCGGCGCTGCCGTACTCCATGACGATGAACCGTGGCGCGTTCGCCGAGCCTCTGCCGACGGCGAGGATGCCGCCAAAGCCCTGATCGGCGAGCTGCACCTCGTCGAGCACCGTCACCGTCAACCCATGGCGCGCGCCGAGGGATTTGGCCTCGTCGCCCAGCCGCTCGGGAGTCATGGTGTAGCCGGGGCCATTGACGAGGTCGCGGGCGAGGGTCACGCCGCGGGCGATGATCTGGCCCGTCGCGATGCCGTCTCGGACCTGGCGCTCGTTGCCGCGACGGGTGTAGACCGTGGCGCCCTCGACGACAAAGCTGTGCTCGTCGGTGAGCTCTGTGCGATAGACGTGGTAGCGATACGCGCCTAGCTCCATGCCCTCGGCAAACGCCTGGGCGACCACCGTGGGTGCCAGGGGCGAGTCGCCATGGATGCCAATCGACACGGCGGGCACGTGCAGCTTCTGGGCCTCCTGTACACCGATGGCCCCCGCCTGCCGTATGCTGTCCACAGTGGCCGCGTCGCGCTTGCCCAGGCCAACGAGCAGCAGGCGACGAGGGGCGATGGCATTCCGTGGGTAGAGGAGTAGCGTCTGCTTGGGCTTGCCGGTGAAATCGTTGGGTTCGAGCAGGTCGACCACCTCCGGCGGCAGCGGGGTGTCCTCATAGACGCCCAGCACGCAGAAGTCGGATCGCTCCTGCAGGATCTCTCCGCTCTGTACTCCGATCTCCATTCTCGTTCGCTCCCTCGTAGCTCAGGCGCGGTGGGTGCACTGCTTGCGCACGCCGTACCCTCCTGACGAGGCTCCTATGACGCGGGCGCCGCATCGTCTCGGATTCGGCCCCCGCCGTCCTCCGCTGGATAGCCGACGGGAATATCGCCGGGGACATAGCCCGGCATCTTGCCCGCCGGGATGACGGCGAGCAACGCCAGGCCCGACAGGAGGAGCAACGACGCGCGCAACGACCGCAGGCGCATCTCTGCGTTGACGCGCACCGCCTCGTCGACCTGTTCCGGCGTGGCGGTGGTCTGTGCCAGCACGTCCTCCAGCTGTTCGTTGGTAATAAAGTTGACGTTGTCCAAGTTGATCTGCGCCTTGAGTTCGGGGGGAATGAGCGGATTGTTGACGATATTGTTCACGATCAACGTGCTCAGCAGGCCAACGGCAACGGCCCCCGCGACGGCGATGCCCACGCTACCCGAGATGTTGTGCACCAGGCCCCGCCACGCGCCGTCATCGCCCGCCAGCTCCTTTGGGGAGGCCGACAGGAGCGTGTTAAAGACCAGTGCCACGATGGCGCCCTGGGCGAGGCCAAGGGTGATCAGGCCGAGGACGATAAAGAGCTGTCCCCACTCGTTGCGGATCGTAAAGCCGATCAAGGCCAGCGCGGCAGCCACCACGACGAACCCGATCCGCGCGATCGTCCGCGGCGGCACCCGGTCGTAGAGCCGGGCCACCAGAGTGTTGGCGATAAAGATGGACAGGGTATAGGGGATGATCGAGAACGATGTCTGTAGGCTGCTGAGACCCTGGACCATCTGCATGTAGAGGGGGATCAAAAAGTTCGCCGCCGTACCGACAAAGAGCATCGTCGCCATGCAGAACGTGGTGGCGCGCTCCTCAGCGGTGTCGATGACGTCCAAGGAAAAGAGCTGCGGCTGGTTCGCGGCCTGGCGTCTACGCGTCCAGGAAAAGAACACCTGCCCCAGGACGATGCCCAGCAGGATGAGGAAGGGTGCCGGAGACAGGCCCACAACGTTGAACGGCGCATTCGCCTTGGCGATCAGCGGGCCCCACGCGGTGAGACCACTAAAGCCCACACTGAGCAGGATAATAGCGGTAGACGATAGCAGGGCTCCAACCCAGTCGATCCCGAGGTGGCGTTGTGCCGGGACCGGCCGCACACGAAAGCTCAGGAACAGGTTGAGCGCCGCCAGGGCGACGAGGAGCCCAAAGGAATAGCGCCAGCCGATGGTCGAGGCCAGGGTTCCGGCGATCAGCAGCGCCAGCACGCCGGCGGCGGGGATCGCCGCGGCGAGGTAGCCGATGGCTTGTGCCTGCTGCGAACCCCGATAGTTGTCGGCGATAAAGACGGTGAGCGTGGGAGCGAGCAGGGCGATGACCGCTCCACCGATGGCCTGACCCGCCAGCAGCATCCCGCCATTCACGGCCAGGGCTACCACGCCCATCGCCAAGCCATGAATGACCACGGCAAGCTGGAACACGAGCCGGCTGCCGAACTTGGAGCCGATTTTTGCCCCCAGCAGGATGAACGCCGCCATGGCGAACGTGCCGGTGGTGATGGCCGTCCCGATACTCGTCGGCGCAATGCCCAGGTCAGATGTGACCCCTGCCATCGATACGGTCAGCGCGTTGACGGTGAACGACACTTGTATCTGGGTCAGGACCACCACGAGCAGCGGGAGCCAGGACGCCCGCGCCTCCCCTCCCGCCTCCTCCGGCGGCCTCACGTCCTCCGCTTCTTTCGGGGGGGCGACGAGGGGTGGTCTGTTTGCCATAGCCGTTCCTCCTCACCGTAGTCGAGCCTCGGTACCACTGGGGTCACCTCTCGTGCTGGGCCGACGTTGCCTGCACCCGCCCACGCGTCGCACCCGGACACACCCCACCGAAAGACAGGCCATGAACGCAACGGCTGCACAGCGATCGGCCGTCATGGGGCACACCTCGACACATCCTGAGGATACCGGAAGAACGGGGTGTGGATAACTACCATCTGTCAACTTTGAGGGGCTGATCTTTGGCATAGAGCGGATGGCGCTTTCTCGGCGGGCGCTGCGCGCCAACCCCCTGGCCGTGATGCGCGACCAGCCGGGCCCTACCAATCGTCAATCCTGATGATTAACCGATGACAATACCACCCCTTGGGCTTTTTGTCATATGCTCAAGGGGCACACCCCTGCCGGGCGTTGCGCGTGATCCCCGGTCATCGCGGGGGCGTCGTTCGCGGCTACGATCGGAGCGGGGCGTCGTGCGGCGGGACGGGGGGGATGCCATCGAGGGTTTTCGCCCGCGTTCCTGTGCGGGCTGGGGGCGCAAGAGGGCGCTGGAGGGGCAGAGAGGATGCCGGTGCCGTCGGCTGCACCGCCCGAGAGGCAGTCACCGTGGCTAGAGATCGTCGCAGCGGTGGTGCTATCTATCGCCAGCCTGATGACGACGTGGAGCACCTATCAGGCCGCACAATGGTCGCGCGACCAGATTGCCGCGGGCAGCGCGGCGACCGTCGTGTTGCTGGAAAGCGCCCGCCTATCGTCGCTGGGCGGACAGGCCATCCTGATCGACGTGGTGACGTTCACCAATTGGGTGCAGGCCTTTAGCGCCGGCGATCAGCGGGCGGCCGAATTCTACCGCGAACGCTTTCGTGACGAGTTCAGGCCCGCATTCGAAGCGTGGGTTGCGTCGGACCCGCTGGAGAACCCCGAGGCGGCATCGTCCCCGTTCGCCCTGCCCGAGTACGCCCCCGCGCGCACCCAGGAGGCGGCCGCACTGCGCGATGAGGCCGCCAGGCTGCAACTGGAGGCCCAAACCGCCTCGAACAATGTCGCCTACTATAACCGCAACACGCTGTTCCTGGCCTCGGCGCTGTTCTTTGTGGCGCTGTCGCGCATGTTCTACAAGGCGCAGGTACGGCTAGCAGTCCAGTTGATCGCCATCATCTTTCTTATCGTGGGCCTGCTCAATGTGCTGAGGGGCCCCATCCTCTAGGGCGCGTCTGGAGACGCATGCCCTCCTTTCCAGGGGGTTGCGCAGGCCGCCGCGAACGTTGCATACTCAGAGTACGCGGTCGCGCACGCCCTTGTTGCGTGGCGTCAACCTCCCCTTCTGTGGCGCTCGGAGGCCCGGGGGCTTCCAGGCGAGCGTAGCGGCGCGGCCGATCGTATCCGTCGGACGCGGCCACGTGGCCCGATCTTGCGCATCCCCCCCGCCCGTTCTGGAGCCACGATCCAGGCAACCTCGCGCTCTCTGCGTCGACCTGCTCCGCCCCGGCCCGGACGTCAAGCCCCTCGCCACCGGTGCCTTTGCCGTGGCCCCCATCGGGTTCGTGCCCATCCTCAGTGACACGCTCTCCCGATCGTTGCCCCTGGCCCTGACGGCCCCACTGGTGCGGAAACGACGTCACCAGGTGGTGGCACCACCTGGTGGCATCGAACGGTGGCATGATAGGAGCCGCGATGAGTGAGATATCCCCCATCCGCCTGATGATCGTCGACGATCACGCCATCGTCAGGCTCGGGCTGCGCCAATTCCTGGCCGGTTCCCCGGATCTGGAGGTGGTTGCCGAAGCGGAGGACGGCCGGGAGGCCATCGCGCTGTGTGACGCGGTGGAGCCGGATGTCGTGCTGATGGATTTGGTCATGCCGGGCATGGATGGCGCGGCGGCGACGCGGCGTATCCGCCGGGCCCACCCCACCATCCAGGTCATCGCGCTCACCGGCTACCTCGATGAGCACCTCGTCCGCGATGCCTTGGAGGCGGGCGCCATCGCCTATCTGCTCAAGGACGTGGGCTCGGACCGGCTGGCCGCTGCGATTCGCGACGCACATCGTGGCCGCGGCACCCTGGACTCGGCGGTGGCGCATATCGTGATTCGAGCGGCTGCCTCGCCGCCCCCCCTGGGGCACGATCTCAGTGTCCGAGAGCAGCAGGTCCTCACGCTCATCGCAAAGGGTCTGACGAACCGGCAGATCGCCGAGAGATTGTTCCTCAGCCCGGGCACGGTACGCATCTACGTAAGCCATCTCCTCTCCAAACTGGGGGCGGCCAACCGCACGGAGGCGTTGGCCCTGGCGCTGCAACATCACCTCATCCCCCGGGACGGGGTCGATCCGCGCGTGGAGCGGTAGGAGGGGGGACGCCCACCCGCCAGGGGAGCGTCGTGAGGACCATCCGGCCACGTACGTGTCGCCGCATCCGGTAACTGGAAATCCTGCCAAAAGTGCGTAGAATGGGGGCGCAATACGCCTGGGAGGGCGGTGAGACCTCGCGCTCCGAGCGTGGCTGCGGATGGGGCTACGACCACGCAGGGTCGATACGCCATGCGGTGCCATTGACGGTGCCAAGCGTGATGACCTGCGCGGAGCTCAGCGCATGATGCTCAGGGCAAACAGCCTCTGGAGGCGAGGGCGTGTCTAAAAAAGGGTCAACGCGTCATTCGGAGCGCAGCGCGCGGGGAACCTCGTCGATCCGCGTCAAGGCCCCTTGCTCACGCTCGGGGCGACATCGATGTCGCGTGCGTTGTTCCCGCACGCCCTAGCGCCAGTGAGCTTGGCAAACCAATAAGCAAGCGGTGGGTGGAGCTCTCCGCCTTTCGCCCGCCCTTTGTGCAACCTGGTGCACACATCCCTCATGATGATTCGATCGCGAAACACGCAGCGGTGTCCCGAGTGCAGCACGCGGTTACCGTGGGATGCCACGGTGTGCCCAAATTGCGGGCAAGAGCTGGCCCGCGGGCGCCTGTCCGAACACTGCCCCGAGTGCGGGGCGCGCATGGCTCCGGGAGCCGACGAGTGTCCCATCTGTGGCGCGCAACGCCTCCAGGCGGGCCCCCGGGAGACGTTGGCGTACTGGGCCCGCCCCGCCGGGGCCGTGGCTATCGTCGCCTTTGCCCTGGCAGTGCTCCTGATTCGCCCCTGGGAAAAGCTGACGCCCCAAGATCTGCCGAGCCCCAACATCGCCTTGCTTCCCACGGCGACGGCAACGCCCACGCGCCGCCCCACCCTGGACCGTCCCGCCACGGCAGCGACGTGGGTGACCCCGACGGAGGCGGTGGCCATGGCGCTCACCATCCCGCCGACTCGTACACCCGCGCCGACGCCCGTCACGCCGACGCCGACGCGGCCCCCCACCTACACGGTGGTGGCGGGGGATACCGCCTCCGAGATCGCCGCACGGTTTGGCGTGACCACCGCCGACCTGATGGCCGCCAACGGGCTCAGCCTGCAGGCCTTGCTGCGGGTGGGACAGGAGCTCATCATCCCCACGCCCCAGGTGGAGGAGGGCGAGGAGGCCGAGCCGGCGACACCTACCGCTGAGGCGACGCCCGCTCCTACCGAGCCCCCCGGGCCTACCGATACTCCGGTGCCGACCGAGGCACCGACGGCGACGCCTCCCCCCACGGATACCCCAGCCCCCACGCCCACGCGGCGCACCGAGGCCTCGACGTACGTCGTCGAGGCGGGGGATACGCTCTCTGGGATCGCCTACGCCAACGGGCTGACCACTGCCGAGCTCGTCGCAGCCAACGGGCTGAGCGCGAATGCTGTCCTGAGTATCGGCCAGGAGCTGATCATCCCGGTGCCGCAGGACGAGGACGAGCCGGAGGCGACGGCGACCGTCGCGGCGACGAGCACGCCGTCCGGTGCCCCGCTGGTGCACGTCGTGGCGAGCGGCGAGACTCTTGGGGCCATCGCCGTCGAGTATGATGTGAGTACGCAAGAGATCGCCGCGGCGAACGGCATCAGCGTCAACAGCCTGCTCAGCGTTGGGCAGGAGCTCGTCATCCCCGGCCGCTATGTTGGTGCGCCCGAGGCCACCGCGACGCCGCCACCGACCGAGACCCCGGCGCCCACGGCGACGAGCGCGCCGGCCCCGCCGGAGGAGGCGCCTACGGAGGCGCCCGCCTCGGAGGATCCCGTCCCCGAGGCCACGGAGACGCCGGCTCCGGCGCAGATCATCCACGTCGTGGCGCAGGGCGATACGCTGGGTTCGATTGCCGTCAAGTACGATGTGGCGGCAGAGCGCATCGCCGCGGCGAACGGCATCAGTGTGAACAGCCTGCTCCGCATCGGGCAGGAGCTCATCATCCCCGATACGAGCGTCACCGCCACGCCGGCGGCCACCGCGACGGCGACCCTCTCGCCGACGCCGTCGGCTACCTTGTCGCCGACCGCAACGGCGACGCGCATACCGGGGTTTGTCTATTCCCGGCCCCGGCTCCTCGCGCCCGTGGGGGGGGCCACCTTTGATGGGCGGGGCGTCAACGTGCTGATGAACTGGACCTCAGTGGGCATCCTCGCGGAGGATGAGTGGTACGTGGTGCGCCTGTGGCGCTCTGAGGGGGATGCCGAGCCGGTGATCGCCTGGACCAAGGCGACCTCGTGGCGCCTGCCCGGGGATCTCCATCCGGCGGAGGGGACCTCGCACGCTTATCGGTGGCAGGTGAACGTCATGCGGCGCCCGCTCGGCGCCCAAACCGGCGTGGCCATCAGCCCCAGCAGCGAGATCTATCACTTTGCCTGGCAGTAGCACCGGCGACCTCCCGACGCTGACCCGGAGGGCCATGGCGCCCCAAAGGGGCGACCGGTAGCGGCCCGTCTGCTGGGCGCTGCGTGCTATTGGGCTACGTCCGGGCCGCACCCTGGGGTGCCAGAATGTAGGTGGCCAGATGGCGGAGGATGCCCGTGATGTCGTACGTTCTCCAGTCGTCGTTCATGGCGCCGGCCGTAAAGACGGCAAAGCCCAGCACATAGTCGTCGCGCTGGAGCTCGGCATCGTACCAGGCCAGCTGCTGCAGGTAGACGGTGATGGCATCCTCGCCGAGGCCGTTCTCGCGCCAGTAGGTGCCGAAATCCTGCCACCCCCGGCCCGCCGGGCCCGGACGGTCGGCCACGGCGCCGTCTACCCCCGCCTCTGAGACGACCAAGGGGATGGCGATCCCCTCCGGCACCAGCAACTCCTCATACCACCAGCGGTAACGCAGCGTCAGGCAGCCGCGATGGCCGGCTGGTGGTCGCCCGGGGAGGGCGACGCCCACGTAGCGATCCATCACGGGGGCGTCGTACTCGTGGAGGGCCAGGATGCCGCCGTGGGCCTGAGCCTCGCGCACGGCGGGGAGAAAGGCGATGAACTCGTCCCATTCGGGGACACCGGTGGAGAACGATCCAATGGCCACCCGCAGCCCGTGCTCGGCCATGGCGCGGGCGCGCTCCGCCTCAAAGGCGGCGAACCAGGCCATGTCCGCGCCCACGATCGGCTCGTTATACCCCTCCCAGTAGTCCACCGCCGGATGCCGCCGGTACTCGTCGAGATGCGCGGCCACGTAGGCGCGCGCCGCGGCGACGGGATCGCCCTCCGCGACGAGCTGCTCGTCGTCGTTCCGGGCGATGGTGATCGTCTGGGGCGACACGGCCTTGACCTCGGCGAGGAAGCCCTTGTCGCCCACCGCCTTGACGACGGAGGGCTTCATACGGCGGATGAACTCCATGATCTCGGGCGAGTTGTTCCACTGCACGTGGATGCCGAGCTTGCTGCGCCCCGGCCCTGGCAGAGGTGCGGGCCAGGGCAGCGTGGGCGTGGGGCGCGGTGCCTCGGTGGGCATCTCCCCCGGCGTCGGTGCGCCCGGGGGCGGTGGCGCCTCCTCCGGCGTGGCGGCGGGTGTCCCCGCGTGCGGCGTGGCCAGAGTAGGCGGGGAAACCGCCGTCGCGGTGACGGCGGCCTCGTGGCGGGGCCCGTGGAACGCGCGCCACACCTCGCGCCCCATCAGCGCGAGCGCGCAGGTAACGGCTAGCGCCGCCAGTACGAGTGGCACCCAGGGACGCGTCGCATCGGGGTCGATCGGGTGGGGGCGGCGAGCGGGCTCACGCCCGCTCGGTGGGCGTCGTTCGTCGCGTGGATCCGGCGTATCCGCCACGTGGTCGTCCTCGTCAGGGGGTAGTGATCAGGGTTGGCAGGTGGGAGCCCCGCATCGGGGGGAGCGGCGCACGTCGTCGCGCCGCATGGCGCTGCACTGTGGGGCCGGGTGCACGCTCGAAGGGTTGGCGCCCGGCCCCGAATGGCGGTCCGCAGAGTCGCAGCGTCCTCAGGCTAGCAGGGGCCGCCGAACTCGTTGTTCACCGCCTGCACGAGCGCCTTCTGGTAGCCCACCGAGAAGGCCTCGGCGGCGCGGCGCCCGCCGATCATCGCCGGCAGGTGGTCGGAGATGATGGCGCCGTCGAAGCGCACCTCGCGCAGCGCGCGCATCACCTGGTGCATGTCGTAGTAGCCGTCGTCCATAAAGGTCTCCACCCACGGCGCGGGCATGGGCTGGCTGACGTTGCGGAAGTGCACCTTGAAGAGCTTGCCGATGCCGCCAAAGTAGCGGATCGTCTCCACTACGTCCTTGCCCATGCCCTCGCCGCCCTCCAGCCAGCAGCCCACGCACAGACACATGCCGATGTGGGCGCTGTCGGCGATCTCGAGCGCCCGCTTGTAGCCCTCAAAGGTGCCAAAGATGCAGCGCGGCACGCCGCCCAGCGGGTACACCGGCGGGTCGTCGGGGTGGATGCCGATGTACACCCCCGCCTCCTCCGCCACGGGGACGACCTGTTGGATGAAGTAGCTGTAGTTGTCCCACAGCTCGTCCTCCGAGTACTCGCGGCCGTGGGTGAGCGGGCCGTGGAACTCTTTCTTGTTCCAGTAGCCGACCGTGGCCTGGGAGAGGTCAAAGGCGCGGGCCTCGACGCCGCCGCGCATCGTGCCGCGGCCGGTGGTCCAGATGCCGTTGCCCATGTGGGCGTAGGTGGCGTAGTGGATGCCCGCCTGGCCCAGGGTGCGGATGTAGTTCAGGTAGGCGGCGATCTTGGCGTCGCGGCCGGGGAGGTTGAGGGTGACCTCCTCCATGTTGTGCAGCGAGTGGCTGGCCAGGCGGTAGATGTGCAGGCCGAAGGACTCGAAGCGCTCGCGCAGCCGCATGTAGGTATCGTAGGAGTGGTCCTCGTCGCGCTCCAGGCCGGTCATCACCCACTCGACGCCGAGCTGCTGGATGAACTGCAGGTCCTCGTCGCTGGCGGTGGCGGGCACTTGCGTGGCCACCTGGATGCCGGGCTTGGAGGCAAAGTACCCCGGCACAGCACGCAGGGGAATGTTCCGTTCCGTCGTCACCGGGCTCGTCTGGCTTGCCATGCGCTCTTCCTTTCTCATGCGTCGTGATGTGGGTGCCCCGGTGGCAGCCCTGGCTATTATCGCATCTGGTCACGCCCCGTCAAGCGCCGTTGCCGGCGCCCGAGCGTCTGCCGCGCGGAGAACGCCGGGGGCGCAGAGGAGTTCCCCCGGGGTCTATACTCGACGGGCGATACGGCCATCCCTTCAGGGACTCGCTGTTTGGCGGGCCGCCCACTGGTCGCGCAGCAGGCCATAGTGCACGAGGTCCTCGAACCGCCCCCACTTGACGATGAAATCGCGCAGGCGTCCCTCGTACACCATGCCGATCTTTTGCATCACGCGCCCCGACGCCGGGTTGCTGCCAAAGTGGGTGGCGCCGATGCGGTGTAGCCCGCGCTCCACAAAGCCGTAGTGCAGCATGGCGCACGCCGCCTCGGTGCAGTAACCCTGATTCCAGTAGGGTACGGCGATCCAGTAGCCCATCTCGGCGCGCTGGTGGGCCGGCTCGATGTGCAGATCGATGACGCCAAGGAGGGCACCCCCCGCCTTCAACGTCACCGCGAGGGTGACCATCGTGCCGGCATCGAACGCCGCTTGGTGCGTGCTGATCCATTCCTCCGCCATGCCGTCCTCGTAAGGGTGGGGGATGGCCAGCGTCGTGGCGGCCACCTCCCGCGCCCCCGCAAAGCGCTGAACGTCGCGGGCGTCACCGAGGACAAAGGGCCGCAGGACCAACCGCGGCGTCTCGAGGGTCGGTCGTTCCGCCATCGCATCTCCTCCTGTTCCAGGTCATCCGCGCCGACGGCCGCCGGTGCGCGGCAAAGCGCGTTGCACGACACTGGGCCGAGGAACCGGAATCCGCGCCGATTGGCGCCCCATCAGCCGAACCAGCGCACCCTCCCTGAGCCGTGTCCCCCTCTGGAAGCGCGCGCCACTCGCGATCGAGGATGCCATAGAGCAGCGTATCCCACCAGCGCCCCTTGAACCACTGGTCTTCGCGCAGGCGCCCCTCGAACCGCATGCCGATCCTCTTGAGCACGCGCGCTGAGGCCACATTCTCGGCGATGCAGTGCGCGTGCACGCGGCGGAGGGCCAGGTGCTCAAAGGCGAAGCGCAGCATGGCCGACGCCGCCTCGGTGGCATAGCTCTGGCCCCACTGCGCGGGGGCCAGCTCGTAGCCCAGCTCTGCCACCGTGGCCTCAGGGCTGGGCTTGCGTATACCGACGTTCCCGATGAGGCGCCCGTCATCACGCAACGTGATGGCGAGCTGGTACTTGCTGCGGGGTGAGGCACGCTGCCACGCGATGCATAGCGCCACAAAGGTGCGGGCATCCCGAGGGGTGCGCCTCACCGCCGGGTAGTAGCGCAGGTACTGGGGAGAAGACTGGTACGCGAGCACGGCTGGCCAGTCCTCCACCGTGAACTCGCGCAGCACTAGGCGGGGAGTCGGTATGATCATCGTCGGGGCCACCTCACGCGGCTCGTCTCGCCGGAGCATAGCCCTGGGGCACATGGGTGTCAAGGGTGCAGGGCCCCGTGTCCCGCCCGCTTCGCATGTGGCGAACTGGAGTGAGCCTATCAAGAAACCCTTGATCCCGGCCAATGCCTGTGCTATCATGAATATAGACCCAATACGTGCCAAGTCCCTCGGCGGTGGGCCGACGGGTGAGACCCCTCCCGCAATCCCTCTCCATGCGCATCGTTCCATGTTTCGCCCCGTGCCTGTGACACCCATGGGTGATGAAAAGGCCGACGGCGAACACCGACCCGGCCGCCATACGGTCACCGCGCCCTGCCAACCCGGTGTTTCGCCGCGGCGGGCAGGGTCGGGGGAGCAACGATGGATTCGCAGGTCAGGAGGAAGATCCATGCACAGTTGGAGCAGAGCGTGGCGTTGGATCGCGGGGATGGCGCTCGTCGCCGCACTGATCGCCGTCGTGCTACTTGCCGGTCACGCGGGATCGCCGGCCCTGGCGCAGGCTGCCCAGACGCCGGGAGAGACGCCGACAGAGGATGAGCTGTTGGAAACGCCAACCCCCACGGAGGAAACCCCTACGCCGATGCTCACCGAAACGCCCACGGTCACGCGTACCGAGACCCCAGGGATCCCGGAGACGGATGTGCCGGCGGGCATGTCCCGTACGCTGATCGTGGTGGGTGAAGGGCGTGTGCAGACGAGCCCCGATATTGCCACCGCCAACATCGGCGTGACGGCCGTCGAGACCTCTGTCGTCTCGGCCACGCAGCAGGTCTCAGAGACCATGGCTGCTGTGATCGAGGCCTTGATGGAGGAGGGGGTAGCCCCGGAGGACATTCAGACGACGTCGTACAGCATCAACCTCATCGACGGGATCTTTGGGCCACAGCAACCCGATGACGACCAACCACCGCGCTACCAGGTCACCAACAGCGTACAGGTGACCATCCGCGACATCGCCGCCATCGGCACGACGATCGATGCCGCCGTGGAGGCGGGTGCGAACCAGGTCTTTGGCGTGAGCTTTGATCTGTCCAACCGTGAGGAACGCGTCCTCGAGGCGATGGAAGAGGCCATCGAGAACGCCGAGGCCCGTGCTCAGCACCTCGCGGATCTAACGGGGACTGAGCTCGGCCCCATCGTGAGCGTCAGCCAGGTGGTCGGCGCGTCGCCGTTCTTCACCGCGGCGGAGGCGGCGCTCGGCGCGGGTGGTGCCGGCCCCGGCCCAATCAGCCCGGGTCAGCTCGAGATCACCACGCAGGTGCAGGTCGCCTACGAGCTGCAGTAGTGGGATCGCCCGCAGGAGGGACATCGCCGCGCGGCGATGTCCCTCCTGCTGTGACCGGCGCTCGCGGGGGTGCTGGGGGGCAAACGACGGGAAAGTCGATGAACTGGAGTGAGATCCCTTGCTTTTTATCGTAATGTTCGTTATCATGAAACATGGTATCACCTCCCCGGCCCTTTAGGGTGTGGGAGGTTGGTTTTCTCGGAGGCATAGTGCAAGCGGGAGATAGGGATATGGTCTGGACAGTGGACACCGTGCAGGAAGCCCTGGCGAGCCAACTGTACATCGCGGGGAGTGAGATCGCGACGATCCTGCTCCTCTCTGAGCAGTTGGGCAAGCCGCTGCTCATCGAAGGGCCGGCGGGCGTCGGCAAGACCGAGCTGAGCAAGGCGTGGGCCGGTGCCACTCAGCGGCAACTCATTCGATTGCAGTGCTACGAGGGGTTGGATGAGAGCAAGGCCCTCTACGAGTGGGAGTACGCCAAGCAGATCCTCTACACCCAACTCTTGCGTGACAAACTCGGGGATGTGCTGGCGGGCACTCACTCTCTGTCCGATGCCGCCGATCGGCTGGCCACAGAAGAGGACGTCTTTTTCTCGGAGCGCTTTTTGCTGGCACGGCCCCTCTTGCGGGCCATCAACAGCGATGAGCCTACCGTGCTGCTCATCGACGAGATTGACCGCGCGGACGCCGAGTTTGAAGCCTTTTTGCTCGAAGTGCTGAGTGACTTTCAGGTGACCATTCCGGAGATCGGTACCATCAGTGCGCGGCAACACCCGGTCGTTTTACTGACGAGCAACAACACCCGCGAGCTGTCCGAAGCCCTCAAGCGGCGCTGCCTGTACATCTATATCGACTATCCAAGCACCGAAGAGGAGCTGAACATCGTCCGGCTCAAGGTGCCAGATCTCAGCGAGAGCCTGGCACGCCAGGCGGTGGACCTCGTCCAGTCGCTGCGGCGCATGGACCTGAAAAAGAACCCGAGCGTCAGCGAGACTCTGGACTGGGCACGTGCCCTCGTGGCGCTCAACGCCAGATCCCTCGATCCAGACACGGTCGAGGACACCATGACAGTGCTGCTCAAGTACGAGGCCGACGTTGTGCGCGTGCGTCGCATGCTGCAGGGCGTCGGCGGAGGCGATGGTTATGGAAGAGCGCATCGCGAAATTCGTGGCCGCCCTTAGGGCGGCGGGCGTCCGTGTCTCGCTCGCTGAGAGTGAAGATGCCTGGCGTGCGATCCGCCACATGGGGGTAAAGAATCGGGATTGGTTTCGCTGGACGTTGCGGTCGACGCTGGTGAAGGACGCCTCGAGCCTGCCCATCTTTGACGAGTTGTTCCCCCTCTACTTTGGCGTCGACCAGCCACCGATGCTGAACCCGCAGGATGACATGTCGCCCGAGGAGCAAGACATGCTCCAGAAGGCGATGGAGGATTTGGCGGGGGAGCTGCAGCAGCTCCTCAATTGGCTCATGAACGGCCGCCAGCCTTCCCAAGAGGAACTGCAGGAGCTCGCCGAGCAGGCCGGCCTCGATCAGGCGACCTCGACGAGCCAGGCCGAGCGCTACGCCCGGCGCATGCAGCGCCTACTGCACTGGGAGCAACTCCAGGAGCTGTTGGAGCTGCTCTGGGAATTGTTGGCCGAGCAGGGGATGGACCCTGAGACGATCCAACAGCTCAAGGAGCGGGTCGCCCAGAACATGGAGGCCCTGCAGAAGCAGCTGGAGCAATTCGCCGGCCAGGCGATCGGTGAGCAGACGGTCGAGGAGTACCAGAAGCGGCCCCCCTCTGTGGATGAGCTGATGCACCGTCCCTTTGAGCTGCTGACGGAGGAGGAGAGGCGCCGCCTGCGCGACGAGGTGCGCCGCTTGGCCGCCCGGTTGCGCAGCCATGCGGCCCTACGCCAGAAGCGCGGCCAGGATGGGCGCCTCGATGCCAAGAGCACCATTCGGGCGAATTTGCGCTACGGCGGGGTGCCCATGGAGCTGCGCTTTCGCACGCGGCGCTTGCGGCCCAAGCTGGTGACGCTCCTCGATGTCAGCACCTCCATGCGGCCGGTCACCGAGTTCTTTCTGTGGCTCCTCTACGAGCTGCAGGATCAGATTCAGAAGGCGCGCAGCTTTGCCTACATCGATCACCTCGAGGAGGTCAGCGAGGATCTGGCAAAGATGCCGCCCGATGACGCCATGCGGGCCATCACCTCCAAGCTGCCGCCGGGCCACTATAACACGGACTTTGGCGCCAGCCTGCGTCAGTTCGAGGCCGATCACATGGATGCCGTCGACTTTCGCACCACAGTGATCGTCCTGGGGGATGGGCGTAACAACCTGCAGGACCCCGCCCTCGACACCTTTTCCGATCTGGGGCGCAGGTCGCGGCGCATCATCTGGATGAACCCCGAGTATCCGGCGCAGTGGGGCACGGGCGATAGCGACATGCTCGAGTATGCGCCGCTCTGTAGCGAGGTGTTCCAAGTGCGCAACTTGGCCCAGTTGGCAGCGGCGGTGGATCGCATGCTGGTGGACTGAGGCCGACGCGCCCTTTGGCGCCGATCGGGCCTCCAGCACACGGAAGCGGCGGTCACGTCTGTGACCGCCGCTGGCCGTCTGCGTGCGCCCTAGGGCGTGTCTGGAAAAAGGGCCACAGCGTTGTTCTGAGCGTGGCGAGAAACCTTGGCGATGGGCGTCAAAGCCCTTCGCTGACGCTCGGGGCGACATCGTTACGACGTCGAGTGCGTTCTTGAGACACAGCCTAGCGCCGCTCGGGATCATCCGTACCTTCATCGAGGAGGTCGCGCGGTTCGGTGGTCTCTTCCTGGATGCGCCGGACCCGGTCCTCGACGCGTTCCTCGATGGAGCCGGTTTCGTCTGTCGGTGGTGGCGGGGTGGCCGCCTCACCCGTAGGGGGTGTGGAGGCCTCCTCGGCTTCCTCCAGCCGACGCAGGTCCTCCTCCACCGTCTCGCGGTCGCCCTCAGCTTGACTCGGCAGGTGGGGCACGATGGGCGACAGTGGCACCTCTCCCGCACCTTCGAGATCCGCCTCGACGGCCTGACGCGCGCCCTCCGCCTGGCTGGGGAGGCGCCGCTCGGCGACGGATCGCTCGAATGCGTCCGCCTCGCGCTCCTCGCGGGCGCGCAGGGCGTCCTCGATGGTATCACGCTCCCCTTCGGCCTGACTGGGGAGGTGCCTGCCCGTCACCATCTGCTCGGGCACCTCTTCGGCGGGTAGGTCGGCGCATTCCTCCGCTGTGGCGAGGCCCTTTTCGCAGAGGCTCGCGTCGATGGTGCTGCGGGGGCCCTCCGCCTGACTGGGGACGGGGGGCGCCTCGGTGGTTCCCGTCGCTTCCCACGAGAGCTGCGCGGCCCGGATCGGGGTGCCGCGCGTGCGCTGCGCGGGGGAGCCGGAGCCCGTCTCGGGCAGCGTGATGGGCATCCCGACGGGTTGTTCGGCCATGCGCTGGCGTGCGGCGCGCCGCCCATCGGCGCGCGTGCTGGGTTGTGGCTTGAGCATCACCTTGAGGAAGCCGGCCTCCCGGGCTGCGAACCGCGCGTACGCCTGAGGCGCCTCCTCGAGGTCCATGGTGTGGGTAAAGAGATCGGAGGGATCGATGGCGCCCCGCTGAACGAGGTCGAGCAGGGTGGGCATGTACTTCTGGACGTGCGTCTGCCCCATCTTGAAGGTCAGCCCCTTGTTAAAGGCGGCGCCCATGGGGATCTTGTCGACGAGCCCAACAAAGACGCCGGCGATGGAAACGGTGCCCCCCTTGCGGCACGCCTGGATCGCCTCGCGCAGCGCGTGGGGGCGCCCCGTCTCGAGGCGCATGGCCTGCTTGACGCGATCATAGAGGGCGTCGACGCTGCGCCCCAGGGACTCCATCCCCACCGCCTCGATGCAGGCGTCGGGGCCGCGACCGGCGGTCATCTCTTTGAGCGCGTCCACCACGTTGCGCTGCTGGGTGTAGTTGATGGTCTCCGCCCCGTGGCGCTCCGCCATGGCGAGGCGCTCGGGGACGGCGTCGATGGCGATCACCCGGGCGGCTCCGAGGTGGAGGGCACTGCGGATGGCCATCTGGCCCACGGGACCGGCGCCCCACACCGCTACCGTATCGCCGGACTGGATGTCGCAGGCCTCCGCGGCCATATAGCCCGTGGCCAACACATCCGCGATGGGCAGCACCTGCTCGTCGGTGAGGCCATCCGGGATGCGTAGGGGGCCGACATCGGCAAAGGGAACGCGCACGTACTCCGCCTGGCCGCCGGCGTAGCCGCCCATCAGGTGCGAGTAGCCATAGATGCCCGCCGGTGTATAGCCAAACACCTTCTCGGCCATCCAGGCGTTGGGATTCGAGTTATCACAGAGTGACCACATCTCGTGGCGGCAGTAGTAGCACTCGCCGCAGGAGATGGTAAAGGGCACCACGACGCGATCGCCCACGCGCAGGTTGGTGACCTCGCCGCCGACCTCGACGACGCGCCCCATGAACTCGTGGCCCAGGATATCACCCCGGCGCATCGTGGGGATATAGCCATTGTAGATGTGCACGTCCGAGCCACAGATCGCCGTCGACGTCACCTCGATGATGGCGTCTCGGGGGTTCAGGATGCGTGGCTCGGGGACGTCCAGCACGCGTACATCGCGTATGCCGTACCAGCACACTGCCTTCATGGTGTTACCTTTCTTGGACGGGCGCGGGCTCGGCAACCGGTGGCGGGCTCTGGGCCATGCGAGAGCCCATGGGGGCGCCCTCCGCGGCCGGAGCATGCTCGCGTCCCGAGGGCTGTCCAGCCACCGTGGGTACCTCGCCCGTTTCCATGACGTTCTTGAATCGCCAGAGGTCGTTCTTGATCTGCTGCGCCGTCACGGCGCGAAAGGCGCTGGCGACGGCGAGCCCCAGCGCGCCTCCCGGGGGGATGTAGGTGAGGACGGCGCGCAGCTCGGTGCCCCGACCGCCGGGCGCTGGCGCAAAGAGCACGGCGCCGGCGATGTCAATGTCCGAGCCGGGGACCGAGCGCCAGCTCAGCATCTCGTTCTCGCGCTCGGCGACGATCTCGGCCTCCCACTGGAGGCGGAGGGGGATCGGTCCGCCGGTGCGTGCCGTCCAGAGGGTGCGGCGCTCCCCGACAGGGCTTACCACCTCCAGATGCTGCATGAACTGCGGCAGCGTTTCCATGTCCCGGTAGGCGCGATAGACCTCACCCACCGGGCGGTTGATGGTGATCGCCTCCGCGATGCGGATCCCTCGGCCGCCGGGCCACGTCGCCCGCCCCTTCGGGAGCCTGCGTTGCCGCCCGAGGCGCTCGTAGAGCGGGCTGTGTCCGGTGTAGCCGCGCGCGACCATGGCGCCTCCGAGCAGCAGCCAGGGGAGCGAGCGCCAGGAGCGCAAGAGCCCAAAGGTTACCAGCGCGCCGCCCACGGCCAGCGATACCCATCGCTCGCGGGACCCGACGTTGACCCTCGTGGACGTAGCGTCCCTTGATGGTCCCATCGCTGATGGCTCCATCGCGTTCATCCGTTCCTCCTCGTCCGTCGATCCACGGGCATCAGTGACGGCGCCGGCGCCCGCGGTCTCTCAACCAACTCGTAGCCGTCAGCGAGGTCACGCCGATGATCGATGCCGGCATGAGGCCGCGCATCGTGCGGGCCATGCCGCTCAGCGCCATGCTGGCGCGCTCTGTCGGCCCCCTTCTGGTGCGCAGCGTGCCGATGCCGATCGCCTTCCACGGCGGCGCGGCCATCATGCGGTGGCGCATGACCTGCAGTGTGTACCAGGCGTTCGTTAGGCCGCTACTGAGGCGGCCGCCACGGAGGCGGCCCCAGAGACCTCTGGGCGCCTTGCGTGTGCCTAAGCGTCCCATCGTCACCATCGCGAGGGACTCGCTCAGCGCCTCGGGGATGGCGGTGGAGGCGGCGTGTTGCACCTCGGCGATGGTGGCCGCCGCGCGCTGCCCGAGGCCTCGCCGTAGGCGCCGCCTGCGGAAGGGCAGGGCGGCCATCGCCGTGGTGCCCAGCGAGCGCGCCCCCGTCAGGACGGTGGTGGGCCCGATCACGGCAAAGGCCAGCCCGCTGAGCAGCAGTGCCCCGAGCCCATAGCGCAGGCCGGGGTGCAGGCGCAACCATGTGTAGATGCTGAACGGCCTGGCGCGGCCCGTGTAGCTGCCTTCCACGCGCGCATGCCCGGGCACGGGCTCGTACAGGTTGTTGGGTGCTTCGGCGGGGCGCTCTTCAGTGGTGCGCTGTAGCCAGAATGCCTTGCGCGCTACCGCGGCGTCGGCCAGGCGCGGCGAGATGCGATTCAGGGCGGCCAACGCCTTGCCCGCGCCGCCGACGACGATCTCGCGCTCGGGATGCGTCGCCGCGTACAGGATGGCCTCCGCCGTGAGGTGTGGCTGATAGATGGGCGGAAATCCCTTGGGCTTGACCCCCAGCTTGGTGCCGGCCACATCAAAGAGGGGGGTGTTGGTCGATGAGGGGAGGATGGTGGTGACGCTGATGGGCAGCGCGTCGCGTTGCAGCTCGAGGCGGAGGGATTTGGCCATGCCCTCGAGCCCGTGCTTGGAGGCCGAGTAGGCGCTCTGCAAGGGCAAGGCATACTTGCCCTCCACCGAAGAGACCAGGATGAGCGCCCCGCGCCCCTCGGACTTGAGATGGGGGAGGGCCGCCATGACCCCGTAGGCCGCCCCCGTGAGGTTGACATCCACGATGCGGCGGAACTCGTCGGGCGTCGTCTCGTCAAAGCGCGCGTACTGTGTGACGGCGGCCACGTGGACCCACGTGTCCAGGTGGCCAAAGGTATTGACGGCCGCATCCGCCACGGCTTTGACCTGCGCGAAATCGGTCGCCTCCGCCTGCACCGGGTGCGCCTCACCGCCCGCGCGGCGGATCTCTTCGGCGACCGATTCGAGCCCCTCGCTGTCACGCGCAGCAACGACGACGCGCGCTCCCTCGCGGCCGAAGCGCAGAGCCGTCTCGCGCCCGATGCCGCTCGAGGCGCCAAACACGACGACCACTTGCTCTTCTAGCGGTTTTAGCTTCATCGCTCACCTCCACCATCGGGGGCTGGGCCGCCCGACGGCTCCAGGACATACTCACGAACCGTGTGCTCCGGCTCCCAATCGGGCCGCGCCGGCGGCCGCGGGGCGCCGCGCACCTCGATCTGACCCGCATGGACGCGGGTATCGAGGGCGGGCTGCCAGTACACGGAGGGGCCGTGCTCCAACCGCCCGTCGTGCAAGGCATAACGCGAGCCGTGCCAGGGACAGACGATCGCGCCGTCGTGCACGTGTCCCTCATCGAGGGGACCCCCGAGGTGTGAGCAGGTGGCCACCAGCGCGTGGATGGCGTCGCCCTGACGCACGAGCACCACCGGCACGCCGTTGGCCATGACGCGTTGCGGCACGCCCTCGGCGAGGGCCCCCTCGGGCAGCACGGCCACCCATTCCTCCGGCAGGGTATAGCCGGCGGTATGGTCCGCGCCTACGCGCAGGCCGAAGGTCATCTCGCTGCCCAGGTACGCCGCCGTGCTGGCGATCACCAGGCCGGCCATGGCCATGTTGCGGCCCGCGGAGCGCCTGCCGCGGCGTCGCATGAGGAGCGATGCGCCATAGACAGCGAGGGAGCTGATGTTCAGTAGGGCGTGCACGAACCCTACGCGGCGGGGATGATGCATCAGGTGCATCCAATCGGTGACGCCGGCGGTGACAGTGGCGAGGCCACTGGTGAGCCCTGCCGTGAGGGTGGCTTCGGCGCACGTATCGAGGCCCCCGTCACCGGTGGTGGAGCCAAGCACATCGAACACTGCCGTGGCCATCCACATGCCGAGGGTGACATCGGTGAGCAGGGGGTGGAGGGGATGCCCAATCCAGGTGCCGTGCCAAAAGTCCATCGTGGGTTGACGGACCGGCCCCAGGGCGTCATAGGCCTGCTCGACGGCATCCTGCAGCGCCTCGGCGCCCTGCTCCACCCAAGGGGGCCGATCGACGGTCGACACCAACGCTCGTACGCTCACGGTACCTCCTTCGCTCCATCAAGGGGCGCACGGCACGCCGTGGGGCGACGGGGGCTGTGCTGAGCGGCCACAGCACGCCGGCCTGCATCCGGGGGGCTACGGTGGGATACGACGATGGATCAGGCTGCATCCGTCCGGTCAGCGAGGTAGGCGCCCGCGCGGCGTGGCGCTACCTCTGGCAGGGACATCGAGCTGAATGATGAGAAAATCGCTCTAGTAACTTATTATACCACTGGCCACAGAGGGGGTCAACAGTATCGTGGTGTAGGCTCTACTGTGGTTGCATCGATACGTGTTTGGTCTACAGGGGTACCACGGGCAGGCGCGTGCCGTCGCGCCGGTGCTGCACTGGATGGTAGGAGACCGCTCGCCCTTCCGTGGCCCGTTCCTGTCACCTTGTGGCGGGGCTCATGCTATAATGCCGCTGTGGAGCCATCGTTTCGCCGCACGATCTGGGAGGTCACCCATGGTCCGTGGGGATAGCGATCGCAGCGCGTGCCACGTGGCCACGCGCCTCCTCTCCCTTATCCTCATGCTGCAGTCTCGCCCGGGGTGGAAGGCGGGCGAGTTGTCTCTGGCGTTGGGCGTCTCGGAGCGCACGGTGCATCGCTACATCGGCATGCTCGAAGAGATGGGCATCCCCATCTATTCGGAGCGCGGGCCCTACGGAGGGTTCTCCCTGGTGCGCGGCTACCGGCTGCCGCCCCTGGTCTTTACCGCGGAAGAGGCCACGGTGCTCTATATGGGGGCGAACCTGGTGAAGGAGCTCTGGGGCCGCACCTATGGCGAGGCCGTCACCGCGGTGACGGCCAAGCTGGACAACGCGCTACCCGATGAGCTGCGGCAGGAGGTGGCCGTAAGCCAACAGAACCTGGTGGTCAGTGGGCTCCATGCCCTGGACTATCGCCCGTGGGAGCCGACGATCCACCTCTTGCGGCAGTGCATGAGCGATCGCCGCTGCGTGTGGATGCGCTACCGGGGCGTGGGGCGCGACGAGACGGAGCGCGTCGTCGAGCCGTATGCCCTCGCGTTCCAGTGGGGAGTGTGGTACCTCGTGGGGCATTGCCGCTTGCGCGGCGAGAAGCGCACCTTTCGCATCGAGCGCATCCAGCACGCGGCTCCCCTCGCCGAGGGGTACAGCATCCCGCGCGATTTCGATGTGCGCGCCTACCTGCGAGAGAGCATGGCCTACGAGCGCCCTTACACGGTGCGGGTGTGCGTGGATGCCGCCGCGGCGGCGCGGGTGCGCCAGCACCATGGCGGTTGGATGGAGCTCTGCGAAGGTGACGACGGCGCGGTGATCGTCAGCTTTGCTGTGGCCACGCTCGACTGGGCCGAGCGGTGGGCGTTGAGCCTCGGGCAGGCCGCCCGTGTGCTGGAGCCCCCCGAGCTCGTGGCCCGCGTCCGTGCCGCCGCCGAGGGGATTCTCCGCCGCTATGCGGATACCTAGCGGCTCGCCGCTCGTCCCATCGAGGAGCGCTGGGGCGAGGGGGCGCGGGCGCGCCGCGAGCCAAAGCTCGGTGTTCCCATTGCCAAGCCCGTCTACGCGGGCTGCACCCTAACCCACCGCGGCGGTGTCATAGCTCCCTTTTCCCATCCATGGGGGAGAGCTCGTCTCATCCGGAGCCTTGCACACAGGCGCTGCGATGCGGGCTGTGCCCACCTATAGCAGCGCCATCTGCTGGGGCTGGGGGACGTCCAACGCGGCACGGGTGCGGATGCCGTAACGCCGGCAGAGGTCCGCAAAGAGCCGTTCCAGGCGCGGCACATCGCGACACGGGGCGTGGTAGCACTGGCCAAAGGCGCGTTCGTAGCGCTGGCGTAACCCGGGGAAGTGGTGATCGAGCTGCTCATAGTACCAGGCGCGCTGCCGGTCACGCAGCGTCATGCCGAACCCCGGTAGGATGTGCGCGGCGCCGGCGGCGTGGGCGGCCTCGACGATGGCCGTCACATTCTCTGCCGTGTCCTCGAGGAACGGCAGGATCGGCATCATCGTCACGCCGGTCGTGATGCCCTGCTGCGCCAAGACCGCGAGCGCCGCCAGCCGGGCGGACGGGGGAGGCGCTCCCGGCTCGACGATGCGCGCCAACGCGTCGTCGGTGGTCGTCACGGTGAACGACACGATGGCCCGGGACCGCGCGTTGATGGCCCGCAGCGTGTCCAGGTCTCTGAGCACCAGGTCGCTCTTGGTGAGGATGTGCACGGGAAAGCCATGCTTGGCAATGATGGCGAGGGCCCGCCCCGTCATGTTGAGGTGCGCCTCGGCGGGGGTGTAGGGGTCGTTCATGGAGCCCGTGCCCACGATCCCCTTGACGCGCTTGCGCGCCAATTCCTGGTCGAGGAGCTCCAAGGCGTTCACCTTGACCAACACATCCCGGAAATCCTCGATCTGGTAGCACTCGCTGCGCGAGTCGCAGTAAATGCACTGGTGCTCGCACCCCCGGTAGAGGTTCATGTTGTATTTGATCCCGAACCAGGAGTCCGGGTGGCGGATATGCGCCAGCAACGTCTTGGCCCGGATCTCGCGAATCACCGGACTACTCCCTTGCCTCTCGGCGTAGCGCTGGGCCAAACTTCCTATAGCGCAGCACGGATGGCGTCCAGCGTCTCCTTGGCCTGCGGCACCAAGCCCGTGAAGCGCTGGATCGTGGAGCACGTCTCGTACGCGCTGCAGTGGGCGCAGTTGGCCACGCCGTGCTCCACGCCACAGGCGCGGACGTCGCAGTCGGCACAGTGAAAGCAGCGGCGCCCCTCGGCCAGGCATCCCTCGCACCAGACCCCCTCGGCGACGATGGAGGGGTTGTTGTGGTCCACGCGCCACTGGGCGGCCACCCGTTCGATCGCCTCGGGGTCGTTGGCCATGGTTGCCTGGTGCGCCCCACAGTCGGTGCACACCAGCCCGCAATAGGCAATCATCCTGTCCACTCGTGCTCTCCTCTACTGAAACGGTGCGTACAGGCGGGTTCCGGGAGGAGGTGCGCGGTGATGGGCCGCTCCTCGGGGGCGGGTGCCGTGGTAGAAGCGGTAACCCGCACCCGGCAACTCGCCACCACCCCGCATAACGCGCCGTCTACCACCTGCCAGTGGCTATCGCGCCGAGCGAATCGCGTCCAGCGTCTCCCGCGCGCCCGTCACGTGCTCGAGGAATCCCGCCAGTGTGCCGCACCCCTCATAGTCGTCGCAGTAGGCACAATTGGCGACGCCTCGCTCCACGCCGCACGCGCGGACCTCACACTCGGCGCAGTAGGCGATCTTGTGCCCCTCCTCACCAAGGCAGCCGTCACAGCGCACCGACTCGGCGTTGGCGTCGGCCACGCCGAACTGCTCGCGGGCCTCGGCAGCCAGCGCCTCGAGGGCCACCAGGTCGTTCGCTTGGGTGGCGATGTAGCCCCTGCACGCGCTGCACACCAGCCCACAATAGGCGACGATGCGATCCATGGGATTCCTCCTGTCGCTAGGTGACTGCTCGAGCGCCGGGTCGTCCGGCGCCTGCGGATGGACACGGATCGAACGGACACGTACGCGCCACAGCAGAGCGGCCGCCGTCACGTGGGCTCTGGCGGCTCACCTCCCGCCTTGACCACGTGGTAGCGCAGCCAGACGACGTCTCCCTCAAGGCGCTCCACATGCGTGAGGCGTAGCGGGATGACGCCCTCGGGCGACGTCAGATCGGGCGCGCGGTAGAACGAGCGTGGGCTCGTGCCGCCCACCAGCGCCGGCGCGACGAGCACGCTCACCTCGTCGACCAGCCCTGCCCGCAGGAGCGCGCCGTTCAGCGTGCCGCCGCTGTCCACGCGTACGGTGGTGGCGCCGTAGCGCCTGCGCATCGCCTCCAGGGCGGCGCGCAGATCAACGCGCTCTCTGCCGGCGACGATGACGTCGATCTGCCGGGCGTGAAGGTAGTCCAAATAGTCCTGGGGCGTTGCCCTGGAGCACAGGGCCACCAGCCCGCGCGCGTAGGGCATGCGGCGCAACAGGTGCCACTTGCGGAACCTCCCCCGACTGTCCACCACGGCGAACAGCGGGCGCGTATCGCCCGCCACGGTGGGCGGCGGCGCCATGTCTTCTGCCGTCTCGGGGTCGTCCGCCTCGGCGGCGATGACGGTGTCGGCGCCGGTGAGTACTACCTCGTGCGGCCAGTGGCCCACCAGCGCGTAGTACAGCTCAATGTGGGGGCTGAACCCGTCGATGCGGCCGTCCAGGCTGACCTCGTTGTGCACGATGACGCGTGGGAGCACGTCGACCTCCTCCTAGATAGGGGCGGTGATCCTTGGGATCAGGGTGTCTACCGACCCAACAGCGATCCGCCCACCCCGCCGCGCACCCCGATAGAGCGCGAACAGTCCTCGCCGGGGTCGCCCGCTCCTACAGCCCATCCAGGGGCCGCGCGGCGCGGACCGATCCTCGCCCAATGAGCGCGCCATCAACGGCGTGCGCCGTTGCTCGGCGCTAGGGCGAGCTGCCACGGCATCGACGTGGCCCGTCGCGCCGTGGAGCCGCTACGCAGCACCTCGCGCAGAAAGCGTCCCGTGTGGCTCTCGGGATGCTGGGCGATCTCTTCGGGCGTGCCTTCCGCCACGATGCTTCCCCCTTCATGGCCTCCCTCGGGCCCCAGATCGATGATCCAGTCCGCCGTCTTGATCACGTCCAGGTTGTGCTCGATGACGATCACGGTGTTGCCGGCGTCCGTGAGGCGGTGGAGCACATCCAACAGCTTTTGGATGTCGGCAAAGTGTAGACCAGTCGTCGGCTCGTCGAGGATGTACATGGTATCACCGGTGGCCACCCGTGCGAGCTCTTTGGCGAGCTTGACGCGCTGCGCCTCACCCCCCGAGAGGGTCGTGGCGCTCTGACCGAGCTTGAGGTACCCCAAGCCTACATCCGCCAGCGTCTGGAGGATGCGGTGAATGGCCGGCACGGGCTCAAAGAAGACGAGCGCCTCGTCGACGCTCATGTCGAGGATCTCGGCGATGGCCTTGCCCTTGTAGCGGATCTGCAGCGTCTCGCGGTTAAAGCGCTCGCCCTTGCAGACGTTGCACGTCACCCACACGTCGGGCAAAAAGTGCATCTCGACGCGCTTTTGCCCGTGCCCCTGGCAGGCCTCACAGCGCCCCCCCTTGACGTTGAAGGAAAAGCGCCCCGCCTTGTAGCCACGCAGCTTGGCCTCGGGCGTCAGGGCAAAGAGCTGGCGGATCGGGTCCATCACTTGGGCATAGGTGGCGGGGTTTGACCGCGGCGTGCGCCCGATGGGATCCTGGGTGATGTTGATCACCTTGCTGATGCGCTCCAGCCCCTCAATCCGCTCGTGGGCGCCCACGCGCCCCTCGGCGCCGTGCAGCGCGCGCGCCAGGGCGGGGTGGAGCGTCTGCGCCACGAGCGATGACTTGCCGCTCCCCGACACGCCCGTCACGCAGGTAAAGAGCCCCAGCGGAAAGCGCACCGTCAGGCCCTTGAGGTTGTTACAGCGGGCATTCACCACCGTGAGCCAGTGGCCGTTCGTCGGGCGCCGCACGCCGTTCGGCGATGAGACGACCAACTCCCCCGAGAGGTACTTACCCGTGAGGGAGGTAGGGTGCGCCGCGATCTCGGCGGGGGTACCCGCCGCCACGGCCTGTCCGCCATGGAGGCCGGCCCCGGGCCCCAAGTCCACGATATAATCGGCGGTGCGCATCGTCTCTTCGTCGTGCTCGACGACCAGCACCGTGTTGCCCATATCGCGCAGGCGCTCCAGTGTGTCCAGCAGGCGGCGGTTGTCGCGCTGGTGCAGCCCGATGGAGGGCTCGTCCAGGACGTAGAGCACGCCCACCAGGCCACACCCCACCTGGCTCGCCAGGCGGATGCGCTGCCCCTCGCCCCCCGAGAGGGTCGGGGCGGGGCGGTCGAGGGTCAGGTAGTGCAGTCCGACGTTCACCAGGAACTCGAGCCGGCCGGCGATCTCTTTGAGCACCTCCTCCGAGATCTCGAGCTGCTCCGCCGTCAGCACCTCGGGCAGGGAGCGCGCCCAATGCAGCGCCTCACGGATGCTCAGGCTCGTCACCTCGACGATGGTGCGCCCGCCGACGGTCACGGCGACGCTCTCGGGGCGCAGGCGCACGCCGTGGCAGGTGGGGCAGGGCTGCTGCCCCATGAACGAGGCGTACCACCGCCGTGAGCCCTCCGACTGCGTCTGGCCGTAGCGACGGCGAACGGTGTTCACCTCGCCCTCGCTGATGTGCTCGTGTCTGCCAGAGCCGTGCTCGCCTCGCCACTCCCACACGATGCGCACGCCGCCATAGAGGATGGCGTGTTGGCACTCGGGGGATAGATCGCGCCAGGGGGTGTCCAGGTCGTGGCCAAAGTGCGTCACGATCTGCTGGGCATACTTGTAGGTACTGCTGCTCTTTTTCTTGCGCAGCACGCCCCAGCTGCGCACGCCCCCATCGTGCAGCGACCTGTCGGGCTGGACGAACTTGGTCGGGTCGAACTCGTACTTGGTGCCCAGCCCATTACAGTCGGGGCACATCCCCAGGGGAGAGTTAAAGCTGAACATGGCGGGGGAGAGGGGGGGGGAAGCTCAGGCCGCACGCGGGGCACGCGTTCTGCTCGGAGAGGAGCCACTCGCCATGCGCCGCGCCGGTGCTCGCCGCGTCGGCGCTGCGGGGAGGCTCGTGGGCGATGATCACCATGCCCTCGCCCAGGCGCAACGCCGTCTCGACGGAATCGGTGACGCGGGCGAGGAACGCGTCGCGCTCGGCGTCGCCGTCCGCCGGCACGACGAGGCGATCGACGACGAGCTCGATGTCGTGCTTACGCTGCTTGTCGAGGGGGATGCGCTGCGTCAGGTCGCGCACCTGGCCATCCACTCGCACGCGCGAAAAGCCGTCGGCCCTGGCCTGGGCGAACTCGTCCTGGAAGGTGCCCTTGCGGTTGCGCGCCACGGGCGCCAGCACCTGGAAGCGCGTCCTGACCGGCAGCGTCGTCACCTGCTCGACGATCTCTTGCGCCGACTGGGCCCGCACCTCACGGCCGCAGCGCGGGCAGTGGGGCGTGCCGGCGCGGGCAAAGAGCACCCGCAAATAGTCATAGATCTCGGTGACCGTCGCCACCGTCGAGCGCGGATTGCGGCTGACGGCCTTTTGCTCGATGGCGATGGCCGGGCTCAATCCCCCGATATAGTCGACGGAGGGCTTTTCCATCTGCCCGATGAACTGGCGGGCGTACGCCGAGAGGGACTCGACGTAACGCCGCTGCCCTTCGGCGTACAGCGTGTCAAAGGCCAGAGACGACTTGCCGCTTCCCGAGACGCCCGTGATGACCACGAGCTTGTGGCGGGGTAGCACGAGGTCGATATTCTGCAGGTTGTGTTCGCGGGCGCCACGTATGACGATCTCTTGGTCAAACACGGTAGGTAAGACACCTCACGAGGATGTGGATCCGAGGCAAGGATGATGGTAGCCAACCACCAAGGCGCCAGGGACACCCGGTGGGCTCCCGTGCTGGACAGTCTACCGCTCGGAGGGGCGCACGGTTCATTGCCCCTGCCTGCGTCGCAGCGGATACGATGAGCATACCACCGGTACATGTCAATGTGCGTCATGTACTCTAGAAAACTTGTTCGACGCGGCCCCGGCAACGGGGGGCCGCGTCTCTGGGGTTACGTCCCAGTGGCCACGCCTCCGTGGCCACGCCTGTGGTGCTCGCGGTAGTACGAATAGTCTCCCGGATACTCGACGAGCGCTCCCTCCTCCAGGTCGACGATGCGCTCCACGACGCGATCGAGAAAGTAGCGGTCGTGGGAGACGACGAGCACCGTGCCCTCGAACTCGTCGAGTGCGCCCTCGAGCGCCTCCGCCGAGGGGAGGTCCAGGTTGTTCGTCGGCTCGTCGAGCAGCAAAAAGTTGCACCCCGAGAGCATGAGCATGGCGAGCTGGAGGCGGCTGCGCTCGCCGCCCGAGAGCGTGCCCACTGGCTGGCGCGTCATCTCGTAGGGAAAGAGGAAACGCCCGAGAAAGGACACCGCCTCCTGATCGTACATCGGCCGTGTGCGGCGTACCTGCTCGATCAGCGTTAGGGTCGGATCCAGCGTCTCGTGTTCCTGGGCATAGTAGCCGATGCGCACCGAGGGCCCGACGGTGATGTGCCCGCCGGTGGGCTCCTCGATCCCCAGGATGCAGCGCAGCAGCACGCTCTTGCCCGAGCCATTGGGCCCCAGCAGGCCGACGCGCTCGCCGTGGTACAGGAGGAGGTTCACACCGGCAAGTACCACGTTCTCGCCGTCCCCCTCTGGGCCCGCCTCCGGCTGGGGGAAGGCCTTGTCCAGAGCGTTGATCTCGAGCACCTTGGTCGATCCGCGCCAGCCCTCGAGCTGCAGTCCCATGCGCCGGCGCTCGAGCACCGGCCGCTCCACGCGGTCCATGCGTTCGAGCATCTTGCGGCGGCTGCGCGCCTGGCGCGCGTGGCGCTCGTTGACGACCATGCTGGCCCACAGCTCGAACCGGGCGATGGCCGCCTCGATGCGGGCGATCTCTTTTTGCTGGGCCGCGTAGCGCTGTTGCTGGCGCAGGAGGCGCACCTGCTTTTCGACGGCGTACGCCGAGTAGGTATGGCCGGGATAGAACGTCAGCCGGCCGTCCTCGATCTCGGCGATGTCGCCCACCGTCTGGTCGAGGAGGTAGCGGTCGTGGGAGACGATGAGCACCGTCCCCTCGAACCCAGCGATGAACGCTTCGAGCTGCTCCTTGTGCGCCAGGTCCAGGTGGTTGTCCGGCTCGTCTAGCAAGAGCACGTCGGCCCGCGCCGACAGGAGTCGTGCCAGCCCCACGAGCTTTTTCTGGCCACCGGAGAGGGTGCCGACGGGCTGATCGAGGCTCGCGTCGTCGAACCCGAGCGCATGCAGCACCTCACGAACATGGGCCTCGTGAGCGTAGCCGTCCATGTGCTCCAGCTCGGCCTGCGCCCTGTCGTAGGCGGCCATGGTTCGCTCGAGCGCTGCGGCGTCGTCGCACACCTGCGGATCGGCCATGCGCTGCTCCAGGCGGCGCAACTCGGCCTGCACGCGCGCCAACGCGGTGGCGGCGGAGAGCACTTCTTGCCACACGGAGCGCTGCGCGTGGAGCCGCGGCTGTTGGGCGAGGTAGCCGATGCGCACGCTCCGGTCGCGCACGATGGTGCCGCGCTCCGGCGACAGCTCCCCGCCGATGAGGCGCAGCAACGTCGACTTGCCGGCCCCATTGGGCCCCACCACGCCAACCTTTTGGCCCGCTTGGATCTGCCAGCAGAGGCCGTCAAGCACCGTTCGCGCACCGTAGGCGAACGTCACATCATGCAGCGAGGCGATGATCATGGCGATCCCTCCATTCGCACTGGGCCGTGGCTCTTGCCCTCACAGCTCGGAGGCATGCGCCTGCCGGAAAGAAAAAAAGCCGTGAGCGCGAGGCGCCCACGGCTCGATTGACATAACAACCCGACGTCAGGGCGCACTCCTCCCAGGGTTCGCCTCCCAAGAGGAAGTCCTGACGTACACGCTATCCACGATGGCCACACGGATCCGCTGTGCGATCATGTGCATCCTATCCGTCATGCTGGCGCCCATGATACACTACCCGCAGGGCCGTGCCAAATCGCACGCAGGAGGGCGGCGAGCGATGGGCTCACGCCGCGAGGGCGCGCCTTACAGCGTCGCAGATCGTCTCTGTCGTGAAGGGTTTCGCCAGGAAGGGAGCTGCCGACGCCTCGGAGTCCAGAGGGCCTGCGTCATGAGGGAAGCCCGACATGAACAGCGTGCGGATGTCCGGGTAGAGCGTGCGCAGCCGGCGCGCGAGCTCGCTCCCATCCATAAACGGCATGACCATGTCGGTGAGCACGAGGTCGATGGGCGTCTCCTGGACGGCGGCAGTGGTCAGTGCCTCGGTGCCGTCGCGCGCCTCGAGCACTGTGTACCCCTCGCGCTGGAGCGTCTGCACGACGAACCGTCGCACGGCGTCCTCGTCCTCTACGACCAGGACGACCTCGCTGCCGTGTGTGGGGATGGGATTGCTGAGTGGCGCAACCGCGACCGCCGGCTCCGCCTGAGCCTGGGGGAGGTAGATGCGCACCGTCGTGCCGTGCCCCGGCTCTGTCTCGATCTCGATGCCGCCGTGCAGCTCACCCACGATGCCATACACCGTGGCTAACCCGAGGCCGGTCCCTTCGCCAACCTCCTTGGTCGTGAAAAAGGGCTCGAACAGATGCGCCTGCACCTCGGGCGTCATGCCGATGCCGTTATCGCTGACGGTGAGCGTAGTAAAGCGCTCCGGTGCGGCGGCCATCATCTTGAGCCGGGGGACGTCGCTCGTCAACGCCTGCCCCGTGGTAATGGTGACGTCGCCGCCCTCGGGCAGGGCATCACAGGCGTTGCTCACCAGGTTGGTGACGATCTGCTCGATGAGGGCGGGGTCGGCCTCGATGGGGCCGGCGTCCTGCGCCAGCGCGAGATCCAGCGTGACTCCCGCAGGGATCTGTTCGCGTAGGATTCCTTCGATGGCGCACAGTACCTCGTTCACGTCCATCGTACTCAGCTGGGGCTTGCGAAAGCGGCTGAACACCAGCAGGCGGCGGGTCAGGTCGGCGGCTTGGGTGCCGGCTCGGAGGATCGCTTCGACGTCCTCACGCAAGGGGTCGGTGGGCCGCAGGTCGCGCAGCACGAACTCGCTATAGCCGTTCACGACGGTGAGCAGGTTGTTAAAGTGATGGGCGATGCCTCCGGCCAGTAGGCCGACGGCCTCCATCTTTTGCGAGCGGCGCACCTGTTCCTCGAGCTGCTTGCGCCGTGTGACGTCGCGCAGGGTGATGACGTACCCGACGGGGCGGCCGGAACCGTCTCGTAACGGTGACCGCGACAGGTCATAGGTCGTCGGGTTGTGCGCCGACCCCATGGCGACCTCCACGCGGGTCTCGTGCACGTCATCCAGCCGCTGTACCAGCTCGGTTTCGTCCGCGAGGAGGGCGGCGAGGGGGTGGCCGATGGCTTGCTGCTCGTTGTAGCCGATGATGCGTTGTGCCGCGGGGTTCAGGTCGACGATCCGGCCGTGGGCGTCCACCACGATGACGCCATCGCTCATGCTGGCAAAGACGGCGTCGCGTGCGGCCGGGATGACGTCAAAGAGCCCATAGCGATAGAGGCCCCAAGCCGCCGCCGTGCTCGACAGCGCAAAGGCGATGGGCGTGGGGTCCAACCGCAGGAACGTGCTCTGGCCGAACAAGTAGACCGCGTTGAGTATCCAGGGGAGGAGCGCCGCCACGAGAAGCGACGTCGCCTGGCCGCGGTACAGCCGCGGCGAGCGCAATGCCAGGCGGAACAGGCGCGCCGAGCTGACCATGAGCAGGGAATACCCGTAGATGGTATGCACCCAGAGCCAGGGGCCATACGTCTTGGCGACCCTGGTGTAGGGCCCGTCGACGTCCAGGTAGATGTTCTGGCGCATCAGCCCGTGGTGGGGATTCGTCCAGACGAGGATGTTGGTGATCGCGGGGATGATCAAGAGGAGCAAGATCTGGGCCGAAGTGGGCTTGCGGCCCAGGCTGGAGTAGCGCAGTGCCAGCGTGAACCAGAGTACAGGAATGAGGCTGATCGCCAAGTACTCGAGGTTCGCCCAGAACAGCTTGTCCTCCAGACGCGAGCAGGCGATTTCGAGGCTGTTGGCCAGCGACCAAAACGCGGCGGCGCTCGCCGCGAGGGCGAGGGGAGCCGCACCCACCGACGGGCGGCGGCGCCACACGAGCCAGGCAACGATCAGTGAGACTAGCCCGGAGCACCAGAGCGGCAGGATAAAGGGCGTGAACTCCCAGGGCAAGGTCGTATGTCCTCCGAAACAGGGATGGCATGGACACATGCCGTACGCACCGCGGGATGGCGGCGAGAGAGTGTAGCAAGATCTGCGGGCGGGGTCAATGAATTGCGGGGCAAAATGGGGGGAAATCACCAGCGACCGCCATGCCCGGGTGAAGGGAGATGGCCTCCGCCGCACGCGGGGACCCATCGGTGCTCGGAGGGGGCGCAGAGCGCCTACCGCGTGAGGTGAGGGTGCTGATCCCTGGCCGGCTTGCGCACCATCTCGCCCGGCGTGCCGGCGTACTGGTGGATGACGCGTTGCCACGCGTCCCGCTCGGCGCCAAAGGCCTCATCCTTCACCACGCTCTTGCGAATGAACTCGCCCAGGTCGTCGGCCAGCGCCTCCAAACGGGCGCGCTGGTCCTCCTTGAGGAACGCCCGGGTCTCGCGCGGTGCGGCGCCATAGATGCCGAAAAAGTGGGGCATGCACAGGCCGAACGACCGCTGGTATGCCTCCCGCCCCTCCTCGTAGCGAAGGGAGGCCAGCAACACGTGCGCGTGGGTACGCTCCGTATCAGCGACGATACGGCAGGCGGGGCACCCCTCCTGCGCCTCCTGGCCTTGGCTACCCCGCTCCTTGAGGGCATTCACTTCGTCGGCCATGGCGTGCACCAGGTCCTTGTAGAGGATGGCCAGCTTGACGTTGGTTCCGTACCCGCCGATCTCGATCAGGCGGTAGGTGTGATATCGGCAAAAGCCGCGGGACCTGGCCAGCGCGGCGCGGATGGCGCCGTTGTTCATCTTTTCGTAGAGCAGCGTGTCCAGGTAGCGGTACTCCGCTTCGCTCGTGAGGTAGCAGATGGGACAGATGCCCTGCTCCAGGGCCTCGTCCAGGTGCGCCGTCAGGATCGTCCGGCTCATCTCTAGCGTAACCATATATCCGCTCCCACTATATCGTCTACGGATATATCATAGCACAAGGTTACGCTTCGGTCAAGCGCTGCGGACGATGAAAGGGGGCCCAGCGCACCGCATTCACAGCCAGGGGCGCACCTGGCATCCTGTCCCAGGCGTACCAGGTGCGGCCCACCTAGCTCTGGCCGTAGCGCGCCATCGCCTCGCTGGGCGTCAGCACCTCCACCGCGAGCCTGTGGCGTTGCGATAGCAGGTGGTCGTCATTCGTCACCAGCACGGCGCCCGTGGCCGCCGCCAGGGCGGCGAACTTGCGATCGCCGGGGTCTGGGACAAAGGCGAACCGGTCAGGGTGCGTCTCGGCGACGACCTCCGCCTCGGGCCGAAAGGCCGGTGCGGCGTCCTGGACGGAGAGGGGCGGGATCTGCGCCAGCACGGCCTCGGTCTCGCGGCGTGTGGCGCGGTTCCAGACCATGGTCCACGTGCCCGCGCGAATGCGCTCCAGGATGCGGGCCGCGTTGCTGTGGGGGTTGAACCCGGCGGCCACAAAGACGTTCGTGTCCAGCACGACGTGCGGCCGGTGCGCGGCGCCCCCTTCCGGGGGAGCGGGGGCGCTCGCACCGTGGGCGCCGTCGTTGGTGCCCACCGCCTAGCCGACCTCCCAGGCCATCTTGTTCCAGTGGCCGGGGATGTAGGGGTACTGCTCCTCCAGTCCCTCCCGCAGGGTTACTCCCAAGCCGGGGAGATCGGGCACCTGGAGGTAGCCGTCCACGACCTTGAACGGTTCGTTGAACAGACCCTCCTTCAGCGGGTTGGGCGTCATGTTCGATTCCAACAGGAAGGCGTTGGGTATTCCCGCCATGAGGTGGGCGTTTGCCACCGTCACGGCGCCACACTGCCAGTTGTGGGGGCAGCAGAGGATGCCCTGCTGTGCCGCCATGCGTGCCATGTGCCACGCCTCGGTGATGCCGGCGTCGTCGCTGCCGTGCTGCACGATGTCCAGGGCACCGCGGTCGACCCACTCGGCCAGCTCCTGGCGGTTGGGCGTCGTCTCGGCGCCCGAGACTTTGACGGTGGGCAGGGCCTCCTTGATGCGCACATAGCTGTCGATGGCGTCCTCGCCGCGCTTGGCGATGGGCTCCTCGAACCAGAGAAAGCCCAACTCCTCCAGCGCCGGTGCCAACTCGAGCACCTGCTCCACCGACAGGCGGCAGTTGGCCTCCTGTATGAGGTCCATGTCGGGCCCGACGGCGGCGCGCAACCGTTCGAGGTAGGGGATGTACTGCTTCATGGTGATACCCATGCGGTTGAACCCCGCCCCCAGCCGGAACTTGAAGGCGGTATACCCCTGGGCCTTGTAGCCCAGTGCCTCCTCGATGAGGTGGTCGGGGCCGGGGAAGCGCGAGCGCGGCGCCCAGCTGTACTCCCCGCCACTGGCGTATACCCGGATGCGCGTCATGGGCTCACAATCGGTGGCCAGCAGCCGGTACACCGGCACCCCCTTGGCCTTCCCGATGATGTCCCACAGCGCCGCGTCCACCGCCGCCCAGATACCGCGTGGTCCGCGGGCACACTTGTCTGCCGTCAGGTGCTCCACGTCAAAAGGGTTCTTGCCCAGCAGCGCGGGGCGCACCACCGCCTCGGCGCAGCGCTTCATCGCCTCCGGGCCGTTGTAGCGACTCCCCCCGCCAAACCCGACGATGCCGGCATCGGTGTACACCTGCACCAACACCGTGGTCGTCTGCCAGATGACCACGTGCTCGTCGCCGTCCGGCCATTGTTCTTCGGGCTTGAGCAGGTAGGAGAGCAGCGTCACCTTGACGTCGGTGATGCGAATGTCCTCGCGGGCGACACCGTCGAGGGGGTGCAGACGAGGGAGTGGATTGCTGGTCATGTGGCCTCCTGTCGCATGCGCTCTGACGCTCACCAGACCGATCGCCAACGTGTGGGGGCGCGGCCCCTCCTGCAGCGCAGCACGGAGCCGCCCCGATGGCGAAGAGACGGCTCCGGATGGTCTCTTCCTCTCAGCCGCCGGCGCCCTCCACCAGCTCGGCTGCCAGGCGAATCGCTGCCACCATGCTCTCGGCGCTGGCCACGCCCTTCCAGGCGATGTCGAACGCCGTGCCGTGATCGACGGAGGTGCGGATGATGGGCAGCCCTAGCGTCACGGTGATGCTCCGCTCAAAGCCGTGCGTCTTGATGGGGATGTGGCCCTGGTCGTGGAACATGGCCACCACGACGTCAAACTCGCCGCGGATGGCGCGAAAGAAGACGGAATCCGCCGGAATGGGGCCGGTGGCCGCGATGCCCTCGGCACGCGCCTCCTCCACTGCCGGGCCGATGGCCACGATCTCTTCACGGCCCATCAGTCCCTCGTCCCCGCCGTGTGGGTTCAACGCCGCCACGGCGATGCGCGGCTGGGCGATGCCCATCTGCCGCAGGCCGGCATCGGTGAGGCGCACGGTGGCGAGCACGTTCTCGCGGGTGATCGCCTTGGCCACGTCGGCCAGGGCTACGTGGCGCGTCACGTGTACCACCCGCAGGCCCTCCGTGGCCAGCATGGTGGTCACGGGCGGAGAGTCGAGCAACTCGGCGATCATCTCTGTGTGGCCGATGTAGGGGATGCGGGCAGCCTTGAGGGCCGCCTTGTTGATCGGCCCGGTAGCGATGGCGGCGACCTGTCCCTTGCGCGCCAGCTCGACGGCGCGCTCGATGTACGCCGCCGAGGCGCGCCCCGCTGCCGCCGAGACGACGCCCGGCTGCACCGCCGCATCGACGTTCGCCAGGTCCAGCACGTCGGGCGCTGCCGGGTCGTAGCGCGCCTCGGTGGGATCGCTGACGGCGTGCAGGCCCGCAGGGCAGCCGACGAGGGCGGCGGCGCGTCGCATGACGCCGGCGTCACCGACGACGAGCGGGCGACAGCAGGCCCACACCTCGTCGTGGCCAAGCGCCTTGGCGGTGACCTCGGGGCCAATGCCGGCGGGGTCGCCGATAGTGATGGCGATGATGGGGTTCATCGACAGGGCTCCTTGTTCCGGAATGGTGTTCGGCACGCTGTACGGGCCGGCCCCGCCGGATCAGGCTGGGACGGGCTTGAGCGGGAACACGATCTGCGTCTGCAGCTCGTGCGGTGGCGTGACGCCCGGGTCGTTCAGGTAGAACTCGTACACCACGCCCGTCGGCTCGAGGTTCCGCTCCTGCAGCCAGCCCGCCAGGGTGTCATAGGCCGCGGTCATCTCGGCATAGGGCCCGGTAAAGGTACAGACGCCCTGCTGCCCGCCGGGGATCTCGCTCGCCTGGACGTCACCCTTCCCCGGCAACGGCCGGGAGACGGGGAACCCGATCTCGACGTCCAGGTGCTCCATGTCCATGTTGTGGTAGGCCGCAAAGGGGGGCCCCGCCGGCGCCTCACCCAGCTCGCCGAGGTAGCGGGCCACGGCCTCGAACGCCGCTCCCATGGCGCTCTGGAGCTCTCGCACCGAGACCGTGGTTCGCACCACGAGGGCCGATTGTGCTGGCTGTTCACGCATCGCGCACGTCACGGATTCGTTCACGGAATCACTCCTTCCCTGCAACCTCTATCTGCGCCTCAACGCAGGGGGTTGCACCGCGCACGCCGGTCAGGTACGTCGTTGTAAGCGTAGCCGTCTGCCAACTGCTATCGAGGACATGGGTGTCTGCCTGCGCTGAATGGGGTGTGCTGCGATGGTCTAACAAAGGGAGCAATGATGCGGTGTTGTGATGACGGGCAGACAGCGAGCCTATGCATTATACCCGCACCCGTCGCGCTGACCAACGCCCCGTACCCGGATGCAATCCGCCGCGAGCAACTCACCATAGCGGCGCGATGGAGCGATAGGCCTTGTTCACCGTGCGTGTAAAGTCGTCCGATACGTCGAAATAGGGCAGATCGAGGGCCCGGCAGGCATCGCGCAGGTAGCGGCTGTAGGCGATCATCTCGGCCATGAGGTCGAGGATGTCGGCATCGTCGTGATCGTGGATCCAGTCGTGCACGCCGCCGCCGTACTGGCGGATGTCGCGCAGCTTGATCTCGGGAGTGGTGATGGCATACCCGAGGAAACACGCGCGCACCGCGTCGCCGTACGCATCGACAAGGGTGCGCACCCCCCGGGGCCACAGGGCATTCCCCTCTACGACGTAGGCCGGCTCCATCTCGACGATGCTGCGCAGCATCGGCTCGATGCGCGGCCAGACGGCGCGCGCCCGCTCCTCAGGGCGCGCCTCGGCGCTGATGCCCAGCTCGGGCGCGCCCTCCTCCAGAGCGTTGACCAAATAGTCCACACAGAAGCAGGGCACGCGGTGCTTGCTCAACAAGCGGCGCGCGATGAGCGTCTTGCCGCTGCGCGCTGCTCCACCGATCAGAAACAGCATAGGCACTCCTCGATGCGCGGGTGACATGGATGGTGCTGGCCGCCGGGGCGCTCGTCGTCCGGCCGCTCTGCATCGCGACCTTCCAGAGCTCTGATGCGCTCTAGGGGGCCGGGCGAATCGGCAGGAGGATGTCGAACCCGGCGTACGAGAGCCGGGGATAGCGTGCGAAACTGGCAGGATTCAGGATGTGCTCCTCCAGCCACGACCGCGCCGGGTCGGCGCTGTAGCCGTTGGCGTCCATCCACGCGTCCAAGTGAGCGCGCCCCCACTCCCACCCGAGGCGCAAGGAGAGGGTACGCAGCCCGGCGTAGAGTCCCCCCGGCGCCTGACGGACGGCGATCCGGCCGTCGCCGACGAATCCTTCAGCGAGCAACACCCAGGCCTCATAGCCGTAGGGCGTGGCCACGCGCTCCGGGCTGCGGCTGTCGTAGCCAAAGAGGCGCGGCGGGGCCTCGGGGCGCAGCAGGCCGTTGCGGTGGCACCAGGCGAGCACCTCCTGCCAGGCCACCGCCTCGGAGTTGGCCCCCAGGGCGCGACGAAAGGCCACGCGCATGGGCGGCAGCTCGACGATGCGAAAGGTTAGGATGTCCAAGAGGCTCCTCTTTCAGAAGGGCAAGATGGGCGCCAGCGGCAGGCTGCTATAGACATGACCCGCGCACCCGAAGCGCCTTACGGTCGCGTGTGGCCTCATCGAGCCCCCGTTTGAGACACCGTGCCGCGTTAGCGACCACGCGGAGTCTTGTGCGGTCAGCTATAGTGCCTTATTACGCTACGGCAGCCCAATCAACTGCCACGCGGCGCTCGATGCTCTCGATGGCGCGATGCCTGTCTTCGATCCGGAGCTTGGGATCCCCCACGTCCCGGCCTCGCGCAACACGCGCTCTCGCAGGGCGCCGATAACGAGGAGCTGCACCGACCTGTTCCCACTATATTGCACGCCTCACGGCACGTCAATCGTCGTCCGGAGGCCCGCCCCGTCGCCACGCGAGGCCGCTGCTTGACGCCCTCGCTTCCCGCGACTATCCTCTCAAGCCGTGGCCGGCACGGTTTGCGGATGGCCCGTACCATGCATTACCGGCGTTCCAGGACCCCTCAAGGAGACTTGTTCATGGCTTCTACACGTATCGCTAGCATCACTGCCCGGCAGATCTATTCCGATCGCGGTCACCCCGGGGTGCGCGCTACCGTCACGACGGAGAGCGGCGCCTCCGCCAGCGCCGAGGTCACCGCTGGCACCTCCGTCGGCAAGTACGAGGTCCAGTTCGCCTACGACGAGGACGACACACGTTTTGGCGGGCGTGGCGTGGGCCGTGCGGTGCACAACATCGAGCAGGTGATCGCGCCGGCCATCATCGGCATGGACGCCACCGATCAGGCGGGCGTCGATGGCGCCATGATCGCCTTGGACGGCACCCCCGACAAGACGCGGTTGGGCGGGAACGCCATCGCTGCGGTGTCGGCCGCAGTCCTGCAGGCAGCCGCCAAGAGCGTCGGGCTGCCATTGTACCGGTACATCGGGGGGATGAACGCGTGCCTGATGCCGGTGCCGGGCGTGTTGGTCTCGACGGGCGCCCGTCGCTATGGGGGCGGGGCGCATTCGGGCAGCAAGCCCACCTATGCCCTCATGTGCTATGGTTTCGACAGCTTTGGCGCCGCGTCGTACGCGGCCTGGGAGGTGGAAAAGGTCTACCGGCGGCTGCTGTTCGAGCGCCTGGGCGTCGATGCCGTCTCGCGTCCTACCCCGCCGATCATCTCGCCGGGGGTGGTGCAGCACGACCGCGAGTTGTGGAGCCTGATGACGGAGGCCATCGACACGGCCGGCTATGAGGGGCGCATCGGGATCCAGGTCGACGTGGCAGCTGGCACCTACTATGACGAGGAGAAGGAGCGCTACATCGGCCTTTTCTCCGCCGAGGACAAGACGCGCGACGAGATGATCGCCCTGTTCCAGGAGGCGGTGCGCCAGTACCCCTTTGTCATCATTGAGGATCCGCTGGACGAGGATGATTTCGAGGGGCACGCCATCCTGGCGCGGACGTTGGGCATCGCGGTGGTGGGCGACGACCTCTTTACGACGAACCTCGAGCGCGTGCGGCACGGCATCGCCCTGGGCGCGGCCAACACCGTGCTGCTCAAGGTCAACCAGATCGGCTCCATCACCGAAGCGTTCGACATGGTCCGGTACGCCCATCGCCACGGGTACGGCGTCATGCCGTGCAATAGCCGCGGCGAGGGGGTGGTGATCGCCGACTATACCGTGGGTCTGGGGTGCGGCCACCTGCGCGAGGGCGCTACCGGCCCTGTGGGCAACCGCTTCCTCGAGATCGAGGAGGAGCTCGGTTCCCGCGCCGAGTTTGCCGGGCGTCGCGGTTTCAAGCCGTAACCTGGGGCGACGGCACGACCCGCGCTACGAGGGGACGTGGGGTGGTGGCGGGGGGCTCCCGCCTACCCCAGCATCCCCTCGTGCCATTGCAGCGCGCGGATGTCACTCTCGCGGCCCAACAGGTGCTGCAAGGCCGCGGCCAGGTGAGCGGCGTCTCCCGTGGTGGCATACAGCCGTTGGGTCGCGGTGCCCCCGGGTCGCACCAACCCGCGCTCTGTGAGCACGCGCGCCGTCTGGCGCGCCACTGCCTCGCTCGGCTCGACGAGGGCCACCTCGGCGGGCACCAGGGTGCGAATTGTCGGCGCGAGGAAGGGGTAGTGGGTGCACCCCAGCACGAGGGTATCGGCGCCCGCCTCCAGGAGCGGCGTGAGGTATTGGCGTAGGAGGGCGCGCGTCGTGGGGCCGTCGAGGTCCCCTTCCTCCACCCGCTCCACGAGGCCGGGGCAGGCCATCGATAGCACCCGCGCGCCGCTGGCGTGCTGCTCCACCACCTCCTCATAGAGCTGCCCGCCAAAGGTTGCCGGTGTGGCCAGCACCCCCACCACGCCACTGCGCGTCATCCGGGCGGCGGGCTTGACGGCGGGCACCATGCCGATGAACGGAATCTGGGGAAAGGTCGCCCGCAGGTGGGCCAGGGCGGCGGCGGATGCCGTGTTGCAGGCCACCACGATGGCCTTGGCGCCGCTGTTCACGAGGTAGCGGGCGATCCCCTCGCTCAGTCGGAGGATCTCGGCGTGGCCGCGCGAGCCGTAGGGGCAGTGGGCGCTATCGGCGACGTAGAGGTAGGATTCGTAGGGCAGCCGCTCGAGCAGCGCCCGCAGGATCGATAGCCCGCCGACGCCCGAGTCGAACACACCGATGGGGCCCGATGGATTGGGGAGCAAAGGTGTAGCGTTCATGGAGGGCCTCAGCTGCGACAGGCAGCGATAAAGGTGGAAAAGAGCGATGCCATGGCGCCGTTGGCTGGCGCCATGTTCTCCGGATGCCATTGTACCCCCACCACCCAGCCGCCCCCGTCGCGCTCGATCGCCTCGATGACGCCGTCCGGCGCCACAGCCGTCACCACATAGCCGTCGGCCACCTCGGCGACGGACTGGTGATGGCGGCTGTTCACGGGCACCGTGTACGCCGCCGCGGGCGCGGTGTCGTTCAGCCCCAGCGCGAGGGCCAGGCGCGACGCGGGCGCGACGGTGACGCTGTGGGCGATGTGATCGGGTGGCAGAGCGAGCGAGGTGCCGTGCGCCAGGGCGCCGGGGCACTCGGTGGGAATGTCCTGTATGAGGGTCCCACCGGCAGCGACGTTTAGCACCTGGATACCGCGGCAGATGCCCAGCAGCGGCATCCCCTCGGCCAGCGCGCGACGCGTCAGGGCCGCCTCGAACCGGTCGCGCGCGGGATTCACCAGGGTAAGGCGGCCACGATCGCGCTGGCCGTAGAACGTGGCGTCCACATCGCCGCCGCCGCACAGCAGCAGCCCATCCAGGAGGCCGTAGAGCCGCTCGATGGCCGCCGCATCCTCGAGGAGGGGCATGAGCAGCGGCGTTCCCCCCGCCATGGACACGGCCTGGCAGTAGGCGGTGCGCATCTCGAGGACGCGCGTATCCGGCCTGCCGCGGGTCCAGCGATGGTAGGTGGGCAGCCCAATGACTGGTCGCATGGCGCGCATACCTCCTCGGAAGCCCTCTGGTGTGCTGCCCATGGTAGCCGCACCCACCCTTGGGCGCAAATGTGGCCACATTGACACCCATCCCCCCCGACCCTATACTTGCGGTTACGTCCATTAAGAGTGCAGGTTCCGACATGCCCAAGGCAGCCGTTACCCCCATCCGTCAGCAGTATCTGCAGATCAAGCGCCAACACCCCGACGCCATCGTCTTTTTCCGGCTGGGCGATTTCTACGAGACCTTTGATGCGGACGCCCAGATCGCGGCGCGCGAGTTGGACGTCGTGCTCACGTCGCGCAACGTCGCCAAGGGGCAGCGCGTCCCCATGGCTGGCGTGCCCTACCACGCCGCCGAGGGCTATGTGGCGCGGCTCATCGCCAAAGGGTACAAGGTCGCCATCTGCGAGCAGGTGGGTGAGCCGGTGAACGGGCTCATGCCCCGGGAGGTGGTGCGCGTCGTCACCCCGGGCACCGTCGTCGAGCCGACGCTCCTGACCGACAAGCGCAACAACTATCTCGCCGCCGTGGTAGTCGATGATGGGGCGGCGGGTATCGCCTATGCCGATATCACCACCGGCGAGTTCGCCACCACCCAGCTCACCGGCGCCGCCGTCGCGGCGGATGTCCTCCGCGAGTTGGATCGCCTGGCGCCGGCGGAGGTGCTGCTCTCTGACGGCGGCGATCCCTTCCACGCCCACGGCGACGACCAGACCGCCGAGGCGCTGCGCCGCTACCCCTACCTCGAGGGGCTCGAGGCGCCGTTGACGCTGTACGACGAGTGGCGTTGGGAGCTGGGTAACTGCCGCCAGGCGCTCCTCGACCACTTTGAGGTCACGACCCTCGCCGGCTACGGGTGCGAGGGCCTGCCCCTCGCCCAGCGGGCGGCGGGGGTGTTGATCCAGTACCTGCGCCAACACCAGGCCTCGGCTCTGGCCCAGCTCACCGGCCTGGCCACCTATGCCGTGGATGGCTTTATGGCCCTCGATGCTGCCACGCGGCGGAGCCTGGAGCTCACGGAGACGATCCGTGACCGCACCGTCAAGGGGTCGCTCCTCGGTGTGCTCGATCGTACCCTCACTCCCATGGGCGGGCGGCTGCTCCGCCGCTGGGTGAGCCAGCCCCTCCTGGACCGTGAGGCTCTCGAGGCACGCCTCACCGCGGTGGACGCGTGCTTTGGCGATCTGGCCGGGCGCACGGCGCTACGCAGCCTCCTCCACGGCATCGGTGACCTGGAACGCCTCACGAATCGCGTCGTCCAGGGCATCGCCCAGCCCCGCGATCTCGTGGGCCTGCGCAACGCGTTGGAGCGGGTGGCCGAGATCACGGCGCGCCTCGCCGAGATGGTCGCGGCCAGCACTGTTGCCGGGGCGGGCAGCACCTATCCTCTCGACGGCACCGGCCTGAATCCGTGCCCCGAGGCGAGGGACCTCATCGCCCGCGCCATCGTTGATGATCCCCCTGCCACGCTGGGCGGCGGGCGGTGCATCCGCCCCGGATTCTCCGCCGAGCTGGACGGTATTGAGCACTCGGTGCGCGATGCCAAGCAATGGGTGGCCTCCTTGGAGCGCGTCGAGCGCGAACGCACCGGCATCAAGAACCTCAAGGTGGGCTATAACAAGGTCTTTGGCTACTACATCGAGGTGACCAAGGCCAACGCCGACGCCGTGCCTGCGGATTACGTGCGCAAGCAGACCTTGGTGAACGCCGAGCGCTACATCATGCCCGAGCTGAAGGAGCGCGAGGCGCTGATCCTGCACGCGGAGGAGCGCACGCGCGAGCTCGAGGCGCACCTCTTTCGCGGCATCCTCACGCAGCTGGCGACCATGGCGGGTGACCTGCTGGAGACGGCGCGGTCGGTGGCGCATCTGGACGCGGTGCTCTCCCTGGCGGAGGTGGCCGCCGTGAACGACTATGTGCGCCCCGAGCTCATGGACGATGGCACCATCGACATCGTTGGGGGGCGCCATCCGGTGGTGGAGCAGAGCCTGCCCCAGCAGACCTTTGTGCCCAACGATACCCACCTCTCTGCTGAGGCCGCCGTGCACATCATCACCGGGCCGAACATGAGCGGCAAGTCCACCTACCTCCGCCAGGTGGCGCTCATCGTGCTCCTGGCGCAGATCGGCTCCTTTGTGCCCGCCAGCGCGGCGCGGCTGGGGCTTGTGGATCGCATCTTTGCCCGCGTGGGCGCCCAGGACGAGATTGCCGCCGGCCAGAGCACCTTTATGGTAGAGATGGTCGAGATGGCCAACATCCTCAACCATGCCACCGCCCGCAGCCTCCTCATCCTCGACGAGATCGGTCGCGGTACCAGCACGTACGATGGCATCTCGATTGCCTGGTCGGTGGTCGAATACATCCACAATCATCCCCGCCTGGGGTGCAAGACCCTCTTTGCCACCCACTACCACGAGCTCACCGATCTGGAGCGCTTTTTGCCGCGGGTGCGCAACTATAACGTCGCCGTCGCGGGAGAGGGGGGACGCGTGGTGTTCACCCACCAGATCGTGCCCGGCGGCGCCGATCGCAGCTATGGCATCCACGTGGGACAGATGGCGGGTCTGCCTCCCACGGTCATCCATCGTGCCGAAGAGATCCTCAAGGATTTGGAGGGCGCCGCGCACGGCGCCCGGGTGGGCACGGGGACACGCGTCATCCGCGTGAAGCAGCTGCCCCTCTTTGGCGGCACCCATCCCGTGGTCGAGGAGCTGCGCGCCCTCGACGTGGTCGCGATGTCGCCCCTCGAGGCCCTCACTAAGCTGTTTGAGCTCCAGCAGAAGGCGGAATGAACGCCGCGCGCCGTCGTCCACCCTTCGTAGCCCTCCTCGTCCTCGCGCTCCTGGTGGGAGGCGTGGCGGCGGTGGCCATCAACCCCGCCCACCTCGCGTGTGACGCCACGCAGGAGCGCCTGGATGTGGCCGGCGCGCCCCTGGGGCCCGGGCATACGCTGGGGCAGACGGTGATCGCCGGGCACGCGCGCCTCCGGCGCATCGAGCTGCTGGCCGTCGTCTACGAGTCGCTCGCGGCGGCCCCCGGAGCCCACGTCTGTCTGGATCTGGAACGCCTCGACGCGGCCTCGGCCGCTCCCGTGACGGCCTGTCGCCCCGTCGCCGGTGTGGCCCACAACGAGACGCTGACCTTTGATTTCCCCCCGCAGACGGACTCGCGCGGCGCGGTGTACCGCCTGACGCTGCGCGGCGATCGCGACCTCAACCTGAGCGTGTGGCTGACGGACTATGACGCCTACGCCGCGGGCGAAGCGTGGGAGGACGGCGCCCCGCGCCGTGGCGACCTCTACTTTCGCACGTATTACGACTATGCCCTCAGCGAGGCCTTGCGAGACCTCATATCGGCCCTGGGACGCCGCGCCTGGCCGATGGGCGCCACACTGATCGTGCTGCTGGCGCCGGGCGCCGCCCTCCGGACGCTGCTGCCGGGTAGCCGCCGTCGGGAGCCCGTCGTGGCGGTGGCGATCGCCGCAGCCCTCAGCATTGCCTTCTGGCCGCTGCTCCTCCTCTGGGCAACGACGCTCGGCGTGCGTATCCGCCCCCTCGGTGCGTGGGCCGTCGTCATGGTGCTGCTCGGCGTGGCCACCGTGCGCCTGCTCCTCCGTCATCCCGAGCCTGGACCCAAGGTGGTGGACGGTGCTCGTGCGCCGCGCCGCCGGAGCCCCTGGCCCTTCGTCGCCCTGGCCCTCATCATGCTCCTGGTGGGGGCGACGCGGGTGCTACAGGTGCGTGACCTCGTGCTCCCTGCCTGGGTGGATTCGGTCCACCACACGATGATCACGCGCCTCATCGTGGACGGCGGGCGGGTGCCCGCCTCCTACCGGCCCTACATGCCGGCGGACGGCTTTCACTACCATTTCGGCTTTCACGCCGGCGCGGCGGCGCTGGCCTGGCTCTCGGGATTGCCGGCCGAGCGCGCGGTCCTGTTGTTCGGACAGGCGCTGAACGTGCTGGCGCCTCTGGCCGCCTATACCCTGGCCTGGTGGATCGGGCGGAATCGTTGGGGCGGCGTGGTGGCCGCCCTGGTCGTGGGGAGCCTCTGCTACATGCCCGCCTACTATGTGACGTGGGGGCGCTATACGCAGCTCGCCGGGCTGGTGCTGTTGCCCCCACTGTTCGTGCTGACGACGCAGATGCTGGAGCGTCCGCGGGCGCTGGGTGCAGGGCTGCGCGACGGGGCTCTGGTGGGCGCCGCCTTGCTTCTGGCCGGGTTGATCCTCACCCACTATCGCGTCCTGGTGTTCTATGCGCTCTGGGCGATCCCGCAGGGAGCGCTGGTGCTGTGGCGTGCGGGGCGGGGCGCTAGCCGTCAGCCCGCGACTGCAGCGGACGGGAGGCTTCGCTGGCGGTGGGGGCCGGGCGTGAGGCGCGGGGCGTTGTGCGCGGGGGCGGCGCTGCTCCTGGCGTTGCCCTGGGTGGTGGGGTTCGTCGCACGGGTAACGCCCGAGTTCGCCACCACCTATGTGCGCTGGGAGGCCGGCGATGGCGCCAATGCCTTTCCGAGCGCCCTCCTGACCGTCGGGTGGACGCCTCCGCTCCTCTACCTGGCAGGCGCTGGGGCGCTGTGGGGCGGTATCCGGCGCCGCGGTGAGGCGATGGTGACGGCGATCTGGGTGGGGTTGTGCCTGCTGGTGGCCAATCCCCGCCTGCTGGGGGGGAAGGATACTTGGTTCCTCACCAACTCGTCCGTCATCATCGCCTTCTGGTTGCCGGTCGGGGCGCTCTGTGGCTGGCTGGTCGGCGACGCGGCGCGGCTGCTGGCGCGGGTGCGCCTGCCGCGCCTGGGGCG